>DJYO01000027.1 GCA_002450155.1 Mageeibacillus sp. UBA6976
TCCCACAAGTTTTCCGAAGAACCCTTATTTTGCATTCTTATAATAAATTGCGTTTTCGGTGTTCAAACAGAGCCCCAAATAGACATTTATTTAGCATTCCATGAGCCAGATCTCGGATGAGAACGGAGCTAGAGTCGAACCGCCACCGAAATCGTGGATCGTGTCTGTAATAAGCTCTCTTGCCTGGCCGCAGCCTGCATCGAAATGAGCAACATAAGGATTCTCATCCATGTTGATAGCAACCATTATCCTCTGATCTCCTGATCTTCTCTCAAAGATGCATTGCTTGTTTGTAAGGACAACTATCCTGATTCCGCCATAGTTAAGCGCACTAGAGCTCTTCTTTATATCAGAGAGCTTTGCAATATGAGATGTAAGATCGTTCCATTCCGGCTTTTCAAAACAAGCCCTTAATGCAGGGTCGCCTTCTTCTTTGCGGGCCTGAGCGCCCCACTCGGAGCCGTAGTAAACACACGGTATACCGGGCATTGTAAAGATCAGAGTATATACCAGCGGGAGGCATCTTCCGTCGTTAAGGATGGATGCGATCCTGGTTACATCGTGGTTATCGGCAAACGAGAGGAGATGTGCGCCTCTGCAGACAGTCCAGTCCTCAGGACCAAACAGTCTCATAAGAGAATGCATTATCTCGAACATATTAGATGAATTGAATGAAGAATAGATTCCTTTATAGCACTGGTAGTTTGTAAGAGAATGCAGATGCATCTCAGAGAGCATCCTGCCATATTCACCGTGAAGGACTTCACCTAACAGGAAGAACTCGTTCTTTTTACTGTCAGTAAACTCACGGAGTCTCCTTAGGAATTCATGATCGAGACAATATGCGACATCAAGCCTCAAGCCGTCTATATCGAAGTAATCTATCCAGTAGTTTACTTTATCCAGGATATGATCTACTACAGCTGGATTCCTGAGGTTCAATTTTACCAGATCGTAATTGCCCTCCCAGCCTTCGTACCAGAATCCGTCGTTATAGTTGGAATTTCCGTCAAAGGAAAGATGGAACCAATCCTTATAAGGGGAATCCCACTTCTTCTCCTGAACATCCCTGAAGGCCCAGAAGCCTCTGCCGACATGGTTAAATACACCGTCAAGTACTACTCTTATACCTTCATTATGGAGAGCGTCTACAACCTTCTTAAAATCTTCGTTGGTTCCCAGTCTTGTATCTATAAGCCCATAATCCCTGGTGTTGTAACCGTGGGTATCAGATTCAAACACCGGTGAGAAATAGATGGCATTGATGCCAAGTTTCTTAATATGAGGGATCCAGTCTAAGACTTTGAGGATCCTGTCTTTGGGAATGCCGTCATTCTCAAATGGTGCACCACAAAAACCCAGAGGGTATATCTGATAGAAAACTGCTTCTTCAAACCACATTTAAACGTACCTCACCTTATTGATTATTTGAGATGATCTCTTCTTTCTCTTGTTTCTTCATTTTTGAGCAGGTTATTATACCCGCAACTCCCATGAGGAAGATTATTATTATCGCAGCGATACCGATATATGCTTCAACAGAATGGGACAGATCTGCAAAGACCGTTCCCTTGGTCCTGACCAAAGCCCACTGCAAAACTAAAAGTGATACCAGAGCATCTGCAATTCCAATCTTCCTTAAGGATACAGTCGTAACCGAATGAGACCTGTGAGCCCTGAAGATATTGATAACTGCAAGGATCACCTTATAAGCTACATAAGCCATAAAGATATATAAGATGATGCCGGGATAATCGTGCTCGATCCTGTTCTGATATATGAACCTCATAGTAACAGCAAGGATAATGTCAAAGAGGATCAGATTCCTGGAGAACTTAAAATAGTTCTTGCGCTCGCTGAATCGCTTCTCATGGGTAAGTCTGCCCCTGCCTGCCCTATAGAGGATATTTACCCGCATAAAGCAGAGAATAAAATGGTAGAAGGACATGAACATGAGCCATATAGACCCAGTAAACAGCCCGACTAGAAAGCAGAATATACCATAAATGATGTCAAAAGGAATCGACGGCAGTGTCAACAGCACTGTCGTCTTCTTATAGTCTCTGGCAAAATCCCAGAATGATCTTTTGACCTTATTCTCAGACATATCAGTTACGCATCGAATGGATCGGTGCAGGAATCCTTCCGCCTCTGTTTATAAAATCAGCGCATGAATTGGTATTAACAGGCATTATGGGAGCCATCCCCAGGAGCCCGCCGAATTCAACGCTGTCGCCTACTCCTTTACCGGGAACAGGGATGAGCCTTACAGCCGTAGTCTTATTATTGAATGTACCGAGAGCCATCTCATCAGCGATGATGCCTGATATCGTAGATGCAGGTGTATCACCGGGGATAGCTATCATGTCAAGGCCGACAGAGCATACGCAAGTCATGGCCTCAAGTTTCTCAAGGAGAAGGGATCCGGATCTTGCAGCAGCTATCATGCCCTCATCTTCGGATACAGGGATAAATGCACCTGACAGACCACCAACAAATGAAGAAGCCATTGTACCGCCCTTCTTGACCGCATCATTTAACATGGCAAGAGCAGCTGTCGTTCCCCATGTCCCGCAGGTCTCAAGACCGAATTCTTCAAGGAGCCTTGCAACCGAATCTCCAACTGCAGGTGTAGGTGCAAGTGACAGGTCGATGATACCGAAGGGAACACCTAATCTCTCGGAGGCTTCACGGGCTACGAGCTCACCTACTCTTGTTATCTTGAAGGCAGCTTTCTTGATCGTCTCAGCGACAACACCAAGATCAGCACCTCTTACTGACTCTAATGCATGCTTGACTACGCCTGGACCTGATATGCCGACATTGATAACACATTCAGGCTCGCCGGGACCCAAGAAAGCTCCGGCCATGAAGGGATTGTCCTCAGGAGCATTGGCAAATACAACAAGCTTGGCACAACCGATAGCATCCCTGTCTTTGGTAGCTTCTGCAGTCTGCTTGATTATCTCACCCATATCACGGACCGCATCCATATTGATACCGGTCCTTGTAGATGCAAGATTAATGGAGGAGCAAACAAAATCAGTGCTTGCCAAAGCTTCGGGGATCGAATGGATAAGTATCTCATCTGATCTTGTATACCCCTTCTGGACAAGAGCTGAAAAGCCACCGACGAAATTTACGCCGCAATCCTTGGCAGCTCTATCCAGTGTTTTGGCAAACATCGTATAATCCTTGGCGCCTGATGAGGCTGCGATAATGGATATAGGCGTAACAGATATCCTCTTATGGATAATGGGGACATTGTACTTGCGGGATATGGCATCCCCTACTTCAACAAGTCTTCCTGCACATCTTAAGATCTTATCGTAGATCTTATTGCAGGACTCCTCAGGAGTAGATGCGCAGCAATCAAAGAGGGATATACCCATGGTTATCGTTCTGATGTCCAGATGCTGCTCGCTGAACATCTTCATTGTCTCTAATATCTCAAATTCGTTGATCATATATTTCCCTGTCAGATCCTGTGCATGCTGTTAAACAAACCTGTGTGCTGAATCGTAATCTTTACTCCGAGCTTCTCGCCTAACTTATTCAATCTGTCGGAGATGTCAGAATCCTCGATCACCAAGTCCCTCAGATCTACGATCATGACCATCGTAAAGATATCATCCAAGATAGTCTGGGATATATCGTTGATATTGATGTCATATTCTGCCAGAAGGTTAGCGATACCGGCTATGATACCGACTCTGTCCTTGCCTAAGACAGAGACTACTGCAGTATTCTTATCCTGTTCCATGAAGAGCCTCCGGAATCTAATTAATTTACCTGATAATTATACCTTAAAATGGCGTTTAATCATGAAATATCTTTATCAAGAGACATAATGAGCGCATTTGCGCAATTAATCCCGTCGATTGCTGACGACATGATACCGCCTGCATATCCGGCGCCTTCGCCACAGGGGAAAAGGCCCTTAAGGCCTGTGCTCTGATAATCCTCGCCCCTTATCAGTCTTACGGGAGATGAGCTCCTGGTCTCAGGTGCGGTAAGGACTGCATCAGGATCATCAAAACCCCTGATCTTTCTGCCCATGAGCTTGATACCTTCGATCAGGGTCTCGATCATAAAATCCGGGAATACGGTCCTTAGATCAGCAGGCTTAACTCCGGGCTTATATGACGGTTTGATGCGGCCAAAACCCTGAGGCACAGTGCCTGTTACAAGATCTTTATAAGTTGTGGCAGGTGCCTTGCCGCAGGAGCCTCCTGCAATATAAGCTTTGTGTTCTATATCTTCCTGGAACCTTATGCCGTCCAACACTTCATTACCATATTCTTCAGAGGATACCGGGATCAGAAGCGCGCTGTTAGAGTTCTCCATGTCTCTTGCATAGTAGCTCATGCCGTTGGTACAAACAGTTCTGTTATCTGTCTGGGCAGCAACCACAGTACCTCCGGGACACATGCAGAATGTATACAGTTTCTTGCCTGTATGGGTTGGTACGGCAAGTTTATAGCTGGCTGATTCAAGATCTCCTGTACCCGCCGTATCCATTCCGTATTGAGCCGTATCAATATCACACCTTAAGTGTTCTATCCTGACCCCCACCGAGAAGGGTTTTGCCTGCATATCAAGTCCCTGGTCAAAGAGATTTCTGAACGTATCACGGCTTGAATGTCCGGGTGCGAGTATTACCCTGTCGCAGGTTATCTCATGGAGACCTTCCCTGTCCTTTACGATAATTGCAGTAAGCCTGTTTGCCTTGGACCTATATCCTTCAAATCTGGTATTAAACCTTACTTCACCCCCGAGCATCTCTATGTCATGTCTTAATCCCACAACACACTTGCGCAGCATATCCGTACCTATATGGGGGTGGGAATCATATAAGATCTCGCCGGGAGCGCCGTGGAGCACCAGGAGTCTGCCGATATACGCCTTAAGCCCTGAAGATACGCCGGTATAGAGCTTGCCGTCTGAGAAGGTGCCGGCTCCGCCCTCGCCAAACTGAATATTGGATTCAGGATCTATATCAGCTTTGCCTGCCTTATAAGCCTCCGTATCTGCTATACGCTTATCCATGCTGCTTCCACGCTCGATAAGTATAGGTCTGAGGCCGTATTTAGCCAGTATAAATGCAGCAAAAAGACCCGCAGGCCCTGCGCCTACAACAACCGGTCTTAAAGATGTGCTGCTTATATCCTTGACTTTGTCCCAATAAGGAAATGCAAGATGTTCTGTTTCTTCTTCTCTAAGTCTTAATTCATCAGGCGTAAAGAAACCGAATCTGTAGCAGATATATACATTGCCGTGTCTTGCATCTATATATTTCTTATCTATGTGGAGTCTCAGCTCTCCTGCAACGCAGCTTTGATAAGCACTCTTAAGTGCCTTGTTATAGCTCTTTTTGCATTCATTAAGGATCCTTACAGGATCTGATATCTTCGGAGCACCTTTGGATGCTTTGATCTTGATCTCAAACATCTAATATACCCCTGGCAGCGCAAACGGCTGAGCTCCATGCCCATTGAAGATTGTAGCCTCCGCAGATGCCGTTGACATTGACCGCTTCGCCTGCAAAATATAAGCCTCTTGAACCCTTATACTCCATATTATCCGTAAGACAGCCAAGCTTAATTCCCCCTGATGAGACCTGGGCATCTTCGAAACCTTTGGCTCCTGATAAAGATATACTCCATCCGCATAAAACGTTGGAGATCTTAGTAAGACCGGCATCGTTTATCGAAGAGACCTTAGCTCTCGGATCTATATTACAGTCTCTTAATACGCCCTCTAATAAGACTCTGTGTATTATTCCGGAAAAGGCATCACAGACCGTTCTGTTGGGAAAAAGCTGCCTTCTTATGTAGAGCATCATAAGAACGTCACCTGAGCTCTTTCCTATGAGATTTAATGAGGCATAAGGCTTATCGCCCTTATCTAACAATCGTAGGACTGTATCTGATACGTCAAGAACGGCAATGCCGGTAAGCCCTCCGTCTTTTGCAAACAGGATCTCCCCTTCAGATCTTGCATGTTCATGGTCATCTGAAATTATCGATATAGAACCGTTAAACCTGATGCCGGCCAGATTCTTTATGCCGGGTTTATCAGACGTAAGAGGCACCAGAGCAGGAGCATATGGAATTATATCTTCGCTCTTTAGGAACTTGTTTGCGAGTTCAATGGCGTCACCTTCTGACCCGGTCTTAGGATAGCTCCTGCCTCCTGTTGCTATCAGAATATTACTTGATGAGACGGTAGAACCGGACTTTAGTTGTACTAAGTATCCGCTGACTGAACTTGCTACTCTAACAGCCGGGTCTTCGAGGATGAATTCAACTCCCCTCTCTTCTATATAAAACCTGAGAGAATCTAATACTGTGGCGCTCCTAAGTGTAAGAGGATAGTATAGATCGCCTTTGCGCGTTAAGACTATGCCAAGGTTATTCTCATAGAACTGAACGGTCTCATTTACATCAAAGCTCTTAAGGACAGCAGAAAGCTTGTCCTCATCATCGGTATGGTAATCTTTGGCACTTATCCGGGCATTGGATATATTACATCTGCCGCTGCCGGTAAGGAGCAATTTCTTACCTACCCTGGGCATCTTCTCTACAATGCAGATATCGCAATAGGGATCCAGATATTTTAGATAACAAGCAGCAAAAAGGCCGGAAGCACCTCCGCCTATAATTACGCAATCATTTACTGCTTTATGCATGACTTATCCTTTGTCTAACAACTTGATGGTTCTCTGATATTTACTGTTGTTAAAAGGAACGCAGCCGGTCTTATTTACAACATAGTCGGCGAGCTCCTTAAGGTCAACTACATCGCCTGACTCGAGCTCCAATTCAAGCTCAACTATATCCTCAGCCTGTTCGTTATTGCCGTCCAAGATCTTACCTATATCAAAGCAGGCTTCCATGATGGAATCTCCAAAACCAAACATATAAACAGTACGGTTAAAGAAATTGGAGCAAAGGACTGAGAGGTCGTCATCTGTTACACCCTCAAGAGCTTCATCCAAGAGCTCCTCGGGATCATCCTGAGCTCTGGCCTGTTTCTTAAATTCTTCGATCTTGAAACTACTGCTGTCTGATCTCACATTCCACTCATATCTCTGATGAAGGCCTCCTGAGACAGCACCGCCGTATTTAACGGTGAACTCATAGAAATCTTCCTCATCTGATGTATAGTGTCTTACCCTGATCATTGCGCCTCTGGAAGAGATCTTGCGGTCAGGTGTATCGAGATATTTATTAGTAAGAAGTACTGATGCCTTCTCAGATGGGTCGAGACAATAATCTGAAAACCAGTCTGCCGATGTAATGGCAAGCATAGACTCAGCGTCCTTAAAACCCAGTTTAATCTCAGTTTCCATATAAACTCCTCTTAGCTGATCGTATGCACACCGCTGGTGGATACGATGCACAATTTATCGCCTGCGATAAAATTAAGTCTCAATATATCTTCGTCTACCGAATAATCACCTACTACAGTACCGGAAGCATTATAGACAAAGACTCTCTTGTTGACTGATATTGCATAAAGAGAACCGTTTGTACAAACGGCATTAATGTCAGAACCTATAGAACTGCTGTAAAGAACTGTGTTGGAATCGTTGATGACTGCAAGCTTGTTCATCTGGGATACCCCGTCAGAATAAGTGATAAACAGGTTGTTCTTGACCTTGACTACCCTGCCTACTACTGCAAAATCGAAATTGATCTGCTTGATCTCCTCATCAGTTACCTGATAAATGGAATCCGCAGTAAAGCAATAAAGCTTATCACCCACATAGAACAAGGATGAGAATACAACATTATCCTCTGTAGAATAGATCGCTCTGTCTGCAACCTCGATACCCTTATCCCCCTTAGTAAGAGAGAACTGTCTTATATAAGGAACAACCAGAGCTCCGTTGGTATTAAGGGTCGATACTGCAAGTAAAGTGGAATCATCGTTAAATGCGCAGGCTATCGGGTAACCGGAATTATATGATGACCATTGGGATATTGCCACTCCGTTAAGGTCAAATAAGAGAACCTCACCATAGGATTCCTGGCTGTTGGTTATAACGGCAGTAATACCTGAAGAAGAAACATTAACAGCCTTGATCTGATTAATAGTAGGCTTTGAATAGACCACGGCATCCTGCGTAAGCAATGTGAAATTATAACCGTCCAGATCGAATACCACGGCATAATCCCCGAATGTAACGCACTGGGGATTCTGATATGAGATCTGGGAAGAGAAGATGTCATTACCTGATAAAGTAAGATATGCGACTCTCTCGTTTGTTACTTTGAGAACGCCCTCTCCAAAAGGATAGAGCTTCTGAGCTTCAGAATACTCGCAGTTAAATCCGCCCTGGGCAGAGAGCTTGATCTGCGTATCTGCATTAGACAGTGAATCTATCTTACCTGATATATAGAAGATAAGCACAAGACTGAGAAGTAATACCACAGCAAGGACCATGACGACTATGGTCAGGTTCCTGCCACTGTTACTACTTCGCGGTTTAGTCTTTGCTGCTTTTTCCGGTTGCATTAATAATTACTCCTTATTGGATATCGTACACACCATTGACATTCTCGTCAATTGCTGTCTTAAGGAGCTGATAAGCCGGCCATACACCATAACTGTAAGTATCTGTACCGCCGTCATTGAGAAGTTCCTTATTGTAGACATAGAATGAGGAATACTCACCGTCTATTACAACATAGCACGACTCTGTATCTCTGGTATAGAAAGCATACTCATGAGTTACATAGTCTCTTGTTACGATCGTAATAGTCATTACAGGCTCTGCCGACATATCTACTGTAGCTGATGTATCAAATCCGCCGAGAGCAATACATGAGATCGCCTCATAAAGAGTTGCGCAGTAGGAACGTCCGTCAGAGTTAAAGATCTTGGCATTCCTGCCGTCAAGAGTTACCGTAGACCCCTCTGCACTTATTGATTCAGAAGGCTTAACATCAAGCTTTAACTCAAATGACTCATCTCCACTCGTACCTCTTATAGAAGAAACATTAGATACATTGTTGGATGCTACATAGGAGCTGAGAAGAGTCATTACCGGAGTCTCAAGACCCTTGATCTGCATCTCGGATACCATGAAGTACTTATTCATTCCGGATACATATCCGTAATAGAAGCCGGCCATATTACTGGAGAAGAATACATCCTTCTCAGTGCCGTCCTTAAGGATAAGTGAGAATGAGAATTCAGGATCATCAAGACCGTAAGATGCAAGATCAGCATCAGAGATCTCCATAAACTCGGATATCTCAAGAGTAGCAACATACTCTACCAGATTCTCAAAATAAGGGCTTGCCTGAATAGTAAAAGGCTTGTAGATAAAGTACTGTGGCTCACCTGTTTCTTCGTAGATCTGGCAGGTAGCTTCAATAGCAAGTCCATCTGACTTCCTGTTAAACTTGACTATATCGAGATTATCAAAGCTTATGTTGAGGAGCTGTGACTCAAGGAAGTTAACAGAAGTCATCTCTGCCTGAGAAAGCTTACCTACACCAACGGTATAAACATCGTTAGAACCATCGAGCCTCATGTAGCACATTGTACCGTCGATAGTCCTATTGCCGATATATACAGTATATGTGCTGCCTGTAAATGTAGTGATAGTTACTGTATAAGCAGGATCATCAAGTCCGTATTCAGCAAAATTGCCGGAGCTTGATATGAGAGAATCACAGGAATATCCGGACAGGAGTGATACGAATGATGCCATGGTACTCTGGGAATAACTTGCACCTTCTTCCTTATCACTGCCCTCGTAGGAATAAATGATATTCCCCAGTGAATCTACCGAAGCTTTGATATCTACAACAGGCGAACCCTCAACATTGGAAGTAACTGTTACATCCTGGACATCCTGAACACCGATATACAGAACGTCTATCATGGTTTCGGCAGTCTCTTCAGGCTTATTGGCATTCTGATATATAAAATACCCGGCAACGCCCAAAGCAAGGACTATAAGGACGATCAGAGGAATTAATAGATTCTTTGCTGATTTCATAATTAGAGATTCTTCCTTCTGTTATAGACTATAGCTGCTGCAATAACGAGTCCCAAAGGAATAACGATCATGAATATAACAAGCACCATGGTCTGAGCTGAACCGGTTACCTTGGTCTGATCGAGAGAATAATCATCAAGCGGCTTGGATACTATCTGCAGAGCATCAGAATCATCTGTACCGAGGAGCATTCTAATGACTGCTCTTAAGAACTCGACATTGGAATCATTGAAACCGAAGTTTGCGATATAGTTGTCAGAAGTAAAGTTTGTAGTACCAAATACCATTACTTCCGGCGGATCTACCATGCCGTCAAATGTTCCGTACATTGCAACATTATACTGACCTTCATTCTCATAATCGGTTGTCTGGCCATTCTCATCTGTCTTAACCGCCATTGCATTTTCTGAAGTGCTTGCAACCGGGTAAACCTGAATGTAGGAATGAGGTGTACCAAAATCTCTTACAGGCCTTGCAAATGAGCTCTTAAACTGTGTGAAGTCTGCAAGCTCATTATTAACGGATACTATCTGACCGTTAAGGTCTGTCAGTGAATTGAATCCTGATGACTCCAGCTGATAAGAAGCATTGTTATCTCTTATTACAGAATCATCGATATGAAGGCTTACATAGTGAAGTACATTATTAAGGTTTGTGAACTTCTCTGTAACGTTTGAAGCGCTGTAGTTTACTGCTACGATCATATCTCCGCCGTTATAGAGGTACTCCTGGAGCTTAACGTACATGGACTCAGAGATATCTGTGTTAGGACCGTTAAGGATAAGGAGGTTACAATCTTCAGGAACTGTAAAGTTATCAGATACAGGGAGCTCAGATACATCGCATCCGATAGATTCCAAGATGCTCGTAAGATATACAGAACCCTCTTCCTGGAGACCTGTAATGATATATGCCCTGAAGCTGTATCCACGGGCAAGCTGAAGGATAGCATTTGTAAATGTATATTCAACATTGTTTGCCGTAGGGACCATGGCATAGCTTGTGCTCTGGGAATTATCATAAGCAAAGCAATCGTAAGGAGAAATAACCTTAACGTTATTGTTATAGGCAACTACGTAGTTTCCGCTGCTGAGATCATAAACGCCCTTGGGATCCAATTGATTTATGATCGAAGGATAAACTTCAGGATTAATGTATTCTACTGTGATCCTGCCGTTGGACTTGGCCTGATAGTCGTCAAGGAGCGGAACTATATACTGATAAGGAGAATTAGCAAGATTCTCAGGCTTATCAAGGAGTCCGATGATCCTGATGTTGGAATCCTGAGGCAATGAATTAATATAATCTATAGACTCCTGAGATAGCGAGTTATTGCCGGACATTGAGAAGTCAAATGAGAGTGCCTTGCCAAGAAGTCCGTCAAAAAGGATATTTGCAAGAAGCAATATCGCAACAAGTATGATCACAGACCAGAATGAGACAAATCTCAGAGTCTTTGCCCTGTTATCGGTCTTAACTTTATTTTTATCTTTGTTAGCCATAATACGAAATATACTCCTTTACAAAATCAACCCTGGCTCCAGCGCTTCTTCTCGAGAACGCGGAATGCAAGATAAAGAAACAGGACTGCAACAGACAGGCAGAACAGCAATGCAGATACTGAGAACACACCAAATCTGAAATCCTGTGTCTTGGCAAAAGGATCAAGCCAGCTTATGCCATCTGTTATCTTAGAACCTATCTTGGCAGCAGACTCGGAATTAACTCCAAGGTTACCTAATACTGCTGTGACAGCGTTGCCGAAATATGTGGAGATAGTGCTGATAAGCTGGATAACAAGGATCATGATAAAGCAGAAGATCGCCGCTATTATCTGGCTGTCAGTTATAGTAGAAGCAAGGATACCGATGCCGATAAACATAAAAGCCATGAAGAAGAATACGATAACTGAACCCCATACACCTACTCCGACTGAACCGCCGCAAGCTTTGGTTACGATCATATGAATGAATACGTTAGAGAACATTACTGCAAAAAGAGCTGTTGCAGCAAGGAACTTGCCCATTACTACGGAGAAGAGATTAACGGGTGTGGTGTAATAGAGGACTTCTGTTCCCCTCTTCTTATCTTCTGCAAAAAGGCCCATCGTGATAATGGGGATGATTATAACGAAGAAATTCCTGAGGGAATTGATCTCAGAGCTGAGATTAACTCCACCGCCGCTGAACTGTGAATAGAAAAGAAATCCGGAGAGGAATGAGAATATGGCAATTGCCACATAACCTACCGGGGATCTGAAATATGAGAGGAATTCTCTCTTGAATATCGCTATCATATATACCCTCCTTAACCTTGTGCCGTAATACTGAGGAAGATCTCCTCAAGAGACGGATCTAATGAACGGAACTCCAGGATCGGCCACCCGGCCTTAGCCATTGCGAAGAATACGGAAGCTCTTACATCTGATGCGGATGTAGTATCGACAGTAAGCTCGATCTCATGGATATCGCCGTCAGAGATCCTGGGTGATACATTAACAACACCGGGAACTGAATGGATCTTGGCAGATACATCCTTAACAGGGCCTTTGAATGAGAGCAGGAGCTTGGATGAACCTGACAGTCTCTTAGACAGATCAGAGATAGTATCTATTGCAGCAACCTTACCCTTATTGATGATAACAACTCTGTCAGCAACTGCCTGGATCTCAGACAGGATATGTGAGCTTATGATTACGGAATGGGACTTAGCAAGTGTCTTGATGAGCTTACGTATCTCGAGGATCTGATTAGGATCGAGACCTACGGTAGGCTCGTCAAGGATGAGGATAGCAGGATCTCCGACTATAGCCTGGGCGATTCCCACTCTCTGCTTATAACCCTTGGAAAGGTTACCGATGAGACGGTCAGCAACATCTGTGATCTTGACCATGGATATGATCTTGGCAAGATGCTCCTTGCGCTCTGACTTCTTGACACCCTTCATATCACATATGAAGTTCAGATACTCAAGAACTGTCATATCAAGATAGAGCGGAGGTAATTCAGGAAGATAGCCTATATTCTTCTTAGCAAGTTCAGGCTCTTCAAGAATATCATGACCATTGACCTTGACAGTACCTGAAGTAGAAGACAGATACCCGGTAATAATATTCATGGTAGTTGACTTACCTGCACCGTTTGGTCCAAGGAAGCCAAGGACTTCATCGTCGTTTACAGTGAAAGAGATGCCGTTAACGGCTTTCTTATCACCATAGTGTTTCACCAGATTATTGATCTCAATCATGGCATACCTCCATATAAAATGCGTACAGTATATTGTATCTCAAAGTAGTGAAATTCAAAACTATTATTTTAAATAATATAAATACAGGTCACCCCAGCCTCAAAGTCGCCATAAACACCTTAGTATCACCGTTCTTGTAACCATATACGCTGTACTGGTCATCCTGACCGGTAATATACAGCTCTACCTTCTCCCCTGCCTTGACCTCGCTATTGTAGTTTATAGTGATCTCATTTATGCGGGACACATCGACTCCGTCCTTGAACAGCGCATCGTAGACCCACGCCGTGTAGCGTGAGTTATTTACATGCCTGTTGCGGTCAAGCTCTGAAAAATCCGCATATTTCAAGATGACCGGCTTATCTGTAGCTTTAGCGATATCAGCTTTATCGGGAAATACTAATTTAGGACAGTTCTCGCCAAAGATCTTATAGTCTATTGCCGAATTGTCTTCAGGAAGCTCAGGTCTCTTCCTGGCAATGACGGGTCTGTGTGTATTCCAGTCAGCAAGGATCCATATGGAAGTTGCTTTGCCGATCTGATGGCCATTACTGTCCAATATCTCGAAATCTCTGCCATAGGAGATCTTATCAAGTCCGGTAAACCAGGTCTTGATCTTAAAACTCTCATTCCAGGAAGGGAGTGAATCAAACTTAAGCCTCATCCTTAGGATTATCCAGCAGATATTATTCTGTTTTAAGAAATCAGTGCCGTAGCCGGCTTTGCCCGAGCCCTTCTCGGCAGCTTCCTGAAGATCGCCTATAAGTACCGATGCAAAAAGCTTATCACCTATACCGCATTCCGTTGCCTTGCCGGTTATATCAATACTTACTACGCCTTCCTGATCTTCCATCTGTTAAGACTCCTCTGCAACATAAGGTGCCGTATTCCTGGGATTATAACGTCTGAAGACCTTATACATCTCCGGCTTAAAGTGAAATATGACAATATACTTGACGCCTTCGCTGTTAACAAAGGTATACCAATAATCATCTGTTACAGGGAAATCTGAGTTTGATGTAACCTTAAGCTCAAACTCGCTGTCTCTCCTGTCCGAACTGAACCTGTCACAGGTTACAGGTCCTATATATTCACAATCCCTGATGGAGAACTCAGCCAGCTCTTCCCTCTTGCTCCTCGCAAATATCCTGGCAACATTGAACAGCTCGTTGGAAATCTCGATCTCATATTCAACATACTGCCTCCTGATAAGGACAACGACTCCCCAGACTATGGCAGCGGATAACATACCTGTAATGAATATGATGTTTATTCCCAAAAGTATCGGCACCAGGTTCAGAAGAACGATAAAGATAGCTGCAGTAATGATAATAAAGACCTTGAACAAAACACCTTTTGTCCCGTTGTCTCTTACTATGTGACTCTCAATAAAACTGTCTTGTATCATAAATACCTCTGCAAAAACAGAATATATAATACCACAATGTAAAAATGCTGCCCATATAGAGCAGCATTCTTACAATTTTAACTAATTTATATTAGTACATGGGCTGCTGAGGCATAGCAGGAGCCTCAGGCTCAGGAATATCTGTAACAACAGCTTCTGTAGTAAGGAGTGTTGAGGAAACAGATGCAGCGTTCTGGAGTGCTGATCTTGTAACCTTGGCAGGATCTACGATGCCGGCCTCGAACATATCTACGAATCTGTCGTTGAGAGCATCGTAACCGAAGCCCTTATCAGATGTCTTGATCTTCTCGCAGATAACGCTGCCGTCGAGACCTGCATTTGCTGCAATCTGGCGTACAGGTTCCTCGAGAACACGGAGAACGATGGATACACCAGTCTTAACGTCGCCTTCTGTCTCATCAAGGAGAGCCTTAACTGCCGGGATAGCATTGATGAATGCCGTACCGCCGCCTGCAACGATACCCTCTTCAACTGCAGCCTTTGTTGCTGCAAGAGCATCCTCGATCCTGAGCTTCTTCTCCTTCATCTCAGTCTCTGTAGCAGCACCGACCTTGATAACAGCTACGCCGCCTGAAAGCTTGGCAAGTCTCTCCTGAAGCTTCTCTTTGTCGTATTCGGACTTTGTCTCTTCGAGCTGAGCCTTGATCTGGTTGACTCTTGCCCTGACTGCACCGTCTTCACCCTCACCGTCAACAATGATGGTGTTATCCTTTGTGATCTTAACCTGATGAGCCTTACCGAGCTGTTCAACAGTTGTATTCTTGAGCTCAAGACCGAGATCAGAAGTAATGACTGTACCGCCTGTAAGGATAGCGATATCCTCGAGCATAGCCTTACGTCTGTCTCCGAAGCCCGGAGCCTTGACACCAACACAGGTAAAGATACCACGGAGCTTATTAACGATAAGAGTTGCAAGAGCATCGCCTTCAATGTCTTCTGCAATGATGACAAGTGGCTTGCCTGACTGTGCAAGAGGCTCGATTATAGGAAGGATCTCCTGAATATTGCTGATCTTCTTATCTGTGATAAGGATATAAGGATCATTGAATACAGTCTCCATCTTATCTGTGTCTGTTGCCATATAAGGTGAGATATAGCCTCTGTCAAACTGCATACCTTCAACCACTTCGAGCTCGGTAGCCATTGACTTGGATTCCTCAACCGTGATGACGCCGTCTGCAGAAACCTTCTCCATTGCCTCAGCGATCATCTGACCTATCTCCTCGTCACCTGCAGAGATCGCAGCAACACGAGCGATATCCTTGGATCCGTCGACCTTGTTTGCACCGTTTAAGATTTCCTTAACGGCAGTATCTACAGCCTTGGAGATACCCTTACGGAGAATAATGGGGTTAGCGCCAGCAGCAACGTTCTTCATACCTTCACGGATGATAGCCTGCGCAAGGAGTGTTGCAGTGGTAGTACCGTCACCTGCAACATCGTTTGTCTTGGAAGCAACTTCCTTTACGAGCTGGGCACCTGCATTCTCAAATCTGTCCTCAAGCTCGATCTCTTTTGCGATCGTAACGCCGTCATTTGTAATGAGGGGTGCACCGTACTTCTTATCGAGTACTACATTTCTTCCCTTAGGACCTAATGTTACCTTAACTGTGTTTGCTACTTTGTTTACGCCTGCTTCCAGAGACTTTCTGGCATCTTCAGCGTACTTAATGTCTTTAGCCATATATAATCACCTCCAAATTATTATCAGTCTTCAACGATGGCTACGATATCATCCTGGCGAACAACGATATATTCTTCGCCTTCGAGCTTAACATTTGTGCCTGCATAATCACGGATGATAACCTTCTGTCCAACTTTTACGTCCATCTTTATCTCGTTGCCATCAACAATTCCACCGGGACCAACTGCGATGATCTCAGCTACCTGAGGCTTCTCCTGAGCGCCGGAAGAAAGGATGATACCGCTTGCGGTCTTCTCTTCTGCCTGAAGCTTCTTTACTACTACCTTATCTGCTAAAGGTTTAATTGTCATAATAAATACCTCCAATACATAAAAAATTGTGGTTAGCACTCACAAGCAAAGAGTGCTAAACCACAACTAAATATAATCGTGTTTTTAGATTATGTCAATACGAATATCAAAAAAAGTCAAAAACCGATTTACTCAATAAGATCCTCGATAGGGATATCCGTATCACAGCGTGAAAGAGACGGAACATGCTTAGGAAGTCTGACTTCGTCAAAGGTGGTAGTCTCACCGTAGAAGAACTCCTGAACATAAGGGATCATGGCATTCCAGTTAGCCCTGATGCTCCATTCGTTGCCATACATACCTGCATTGTAGCAGCCTCTTATTGGCAGCTGCAGATACTGGATATCAAAGTCATTAAGCGAAGGCAGGAATTCAAATGCATAGCGCTCTATCTCTTCTTTGGGGACATTGGTAACAATGCAGGACAATACATCATCCATAGCACTGAGCTTGCCGGTAGCAGACATTGCCATAAACTGGTTAAGAACGCTCTGCAATACCTCGACCTGACGCTCCATACGCTCGTAGTCACCGTTGCCGACATATCTGATCCTGGCATAAGCTACAGCCTGCTGGCCGTTGAGCCATGTGCCGTTTCCGGTACTTGAGATAGGTGTTGCCTCGCCGTGATAAAGAGCGTTGAGATGCATGTTTGCAACACCAAGCTCTCCGGAAGTCATGTTGACATAGCATCCGCCTACCGCATTAATGATACTTGCCATATTAAAGAAATTAACATAAGCATAACCGTCTATCGTGATCCTGAGCTGATTCTCGACAGTTGCCTGCAGGAGTGCCGGGCCACCGTAGTTCATGGCAGCATTGATCTTACCCGGTGTGGAGTATCCGGGATAGTATGCATAAGAGTCACGGGCTATGGATACGAGTTTTATCGTCTTAGCTTCAGTATCAACGGACATGATCATGATGACATCCGCTCTTGAGCCTCTGCCATTTGAAGTATAGCTTCTTGAACGGCTGTCTATACCGATGAGCAGATAGTTCTTGATATGATCTTCTTCAATGATCTCATGCTCGGTTGATTCAGTAACATCAGAAAGGGCTACCGTCTCACCCGACTCATTTACGATAGTGATGACGATATTATCGCCCTCGGCTGTTGTCTCATAAGTGATCTTATTAAGGAGATAATCCTTATACCAGTATGCAAATACAACTATACCGACGATCACACCGACCAAAGCCGCAACGATACCTAAGATAACTCTGGTCCTGACTCTCTTCTTATGTTTCTCATTAGCAATCTCAGCCTTATCTTTGTAAGGCAGCGGCTGCAAGGGTTCGATCGCAGGAGCTTTCTTCTCCCTGGGACCAGCCGCAGGAAGCTCTACAGGTTCACTTATAAGCTCTTCCTGAGAGATCATCTCCTCTGCGTTTACTTCGCCTGCATTATGCTTTCCTACTTCTCTTCCATTTACAGAGAGAGAATTCTCATTTGCGTTGTTTTTACCGTCTCCTATTTGATTCCCCATATCAATCTTCAAGTCCTTTCGGATTCATTGTCTGCCACTTCCAACAGGAAGAACACATTGCATTTATATCATACTTGGCTTTAAAACCAAGAACAGACTCAGCCTTATCGGTCTTGGCATAAGATACTGCTATATCACCGGGTCTCCTGGGACCGAATACATGCTTTATCTCATGTCCGCAAGCTTTCTCAAATGCGGCGATAGCTTCCTTAACAGTCGTACCTTCACCTGTTCCGAGATTAAACACACTCACACTATCATTACATCCTGCAAGATAATCTATAGCCTTAACATGACCTTCGGCAAGATCACAAACATGGATATAATCTCTTATGCATGTGCCGTCTCTTGTGGGATAGTCATCACCAAATACAGTAAGGCAGTCTAAAGTGCCTCCTGCAACCTTGGATATATAAGGGAACAGATTATTGGGGATGCCTCTTGGGTCTTCGCCGATGAGACCGCTCTCATGAGCTCCTACAGGATTAAAATACCTGAGCAGGCAAACTCTGATATCAGGATTAGCCTTGGCAAAATCTCTTAAGATCTGCTCAAGCATCCACTTGGTCCAGCCATAAGGATTGGTGCAAACTCCAAGGGGGGATTCCTCAGTAAAAGGAACATCCTCACTCATTCCATATACGGTTGCAGATGAGCTGAACACAAGATTCCTGACCTTATATTCAGCCATGAGCCTTGCAACAGTTATCATGCTGTCAATATTATTCTGATAGTAATCAAGCGGGATCCTTACAGATTCACCTACTGCCTTAAGTCCTGCAAAATGGATAACACTGTCTATCTTATTCTCTTCAAAGATCCTGCGCATTGCTTCAATATCGCAACAGTCAGCCTTGTAGAATTTGAATCTCTTATTACAGATCTTCTCCAATCTGTTCTGGACTTCCAATTTGCTGTTTGCAAGATTATCAACGATTATAACATCGTAGCCGCTCTCATCGAGAGCAATAACGGTATGGGAACCAATATATCCATTACCGCCAGTAACAAGTACCGTAGGCATAAACTACCTCCCCTAAAACTTCTTAAATATAATAAAACTCAAATCAGATTATTTCCACACATTTGCATTATTTCCACACATTTGCACCAAAATACACTTTTTGTATCGTAATAATCAATTAAAATTATCGTATTTAAACTAAACAACGGAGACATCTGATGAGCAAGATCATATACATAGCTGATGACGATAATAATATCAGGAATCTACTTAAGTCCTTCCTCGAGAGGGACGGATTTACCGTATTCGGTTTTCCTACGGGCGATGAGCTCTACGAGAGATTTATAGACTCTCCCTGCGATCTTATAATCCTGGATGTCATGATGCCGGGTCATGACGGATTCTTTATACTTAATGAGATCCGTAAGAATTCCAATGTCCCTATAATCATGCTTACGGCTAAAGACAGTGATACTGATTATATCCAAGGCCTTGATCTGGGATCTGATGACTATTTCACAAAACCCTTCTCTCCTGTTAAACTTGTAACCAAGGTTAAATCAATATTAAGAAGACAGGAAGACATAACCGGAATAACCAAAACTGACAATCAGGATACTGATGTCCTTTCCTTTGCTGATATTACTATCAACAAAAAGACTAAAGAAGCAACCATGGGTGATAAAGATCTCCCTCTTACACCTAACGAGTACTCGCTTATTACTTACCTTATCTTAAACAGCGACAGAGCTGTATCAAGGGCCGAGCTCCTCGATAAGATCTGGGGATATGAGACTCAGGTAGAGACCAGGGTTGCTGACGATACAGTAAAGCGTCTTCGCAAGAAGATCAAAGAATCCAACGCCGAGATATCTACTGTTTGGGGATACGGATTCAGGCTTACCGAGAATACTAAGAAAAAGAAGGCTGACAAGTGACATACCGAAAGAACAAAGGAGCATTAAGGATCCCCATTGCACTGCATTTTTTCGCATCACAGCTGATCCTTATTCTTATAGTTCTTTCAACCGTATACTTCTATGTACAATCGATAGTATCCAACTATATCTATACTGAGTGCGAGGCAAGACTCGATGTAGCCGTTGCCTCCTGCCAGAATTTCGCTCAGGCTTTCAGGACACATATAGATGAGAGCGGCAAAGCATCTGACGACAATATCAGAACATATTTGTTAAATTCCATTGCTTCTGCAGCAGACCTCTCCAACCAGGCAAATATATCTCTTTTTACCAACGAGAGTTCTGATGGCGGAGCCTATACCCTACTCTGGCCAAACAGCCAGTATTCAGTATCTTATGTAAATGCCACTTCAGAGATAATAGACGCAGTTATAGAAAGCGGCGGCATCAACACATTGAATACCACACAAACACTTAATATAGGCGGCAACATCATATATTACAGAGTCCTCGGTATCGAATACAGCTCTGAAGAAGGCGTTTATGAGAACATCGATAATTTCTACATATTAGCTTTTGTAAACTCCGCTTCTTACTATTCCTTCATGGCAGCAATGACATTAACTCTTATCCAGGCAGGTCTGCTTGCCCTCCTTATCGCTGCGCTAATGTCATTTGTAATAACCTACCCTTTGCTAAACTCCACCAGGAGGCTATCTAAATTTGCAGGCAGAATTGCAAAATCTGATTTTACTCCTGTAAAAGGACACATAGTCAGTAAAGAACTCTCAGGTCTTGCAGATACCATGAACAATATGGCAAGAAAACTGAACGAAGCAGACCTGGAACAAAAGACTTTCTTCCAGAATGCATCCCACGAACTCAGGACTCCGCTTATGTCCATCCAGGGATATGCCGAAGGTATCAAGTATGGTGTTTTCGGAGATGAATCCTCCAAGAACGACGCCGTAGATGTCATTATCGCCGAGACCGAGAGGCTTTCTAATCTCGTTGAGAATCTGTTATCTATCTCTAAGATGGATATGAGCCGCAGCGGCGGATACGAAGTCAAGAAACAGAATATCGATGCCAATAATCTCTGTGAAACTGTTATCGACAGAGTTAGGGGCAACTTTATTCATAACGACAAATCTATAATCAATGACATTCATGCCCAGGGTCTGTATATCAATGCCAACGAAAATGATCTTCTAAGATGTCTGGAGAATATATTCTCCAACTGCCTCAGGTACTGCAAGAGCGCAGTAAGATTTGAGTGCAAGCCCGATAAGTCCGGCAAGTATCTTGAATTCATCATTTCTGACGACGGTCCCGGTATCTCCGGCGAAGTATTAGATCATCTATTTGAGAGATTCTCCAAGGGCAGTGACGGTAAACACGGCATCGGTCTTGCTCTTGCCAAGGCAATCGCCGAAGAACATAACGGAAGCATAAGAGCATATAACATCAAGGACTCAGGTGCCTGCTTTGTAGTATCTATCCCACTTATAAAACCTAAGGAAAGCTTAAGCAAGATAAACAAAGAGGGACGATAGGATCTGAATTATAATGCCACATATAAAGACCCCGGAAGTAAGACTTCCGGGGTTAACTTCATTTTGTGCCTCCCTTGTTATTTGTAGAAATAACGGAGAGTGATGGATAAATTAAGCCTCATTATCGCTCTCAGATTCAGCGGTTTTCTCCTCAGCAGATTCGCTGTCAGCGCTCTTTATAGCAGCCTTCTTTGCTTCAGCCTTCTCGATCGCAGCAACATCTAGAGCTGCCCACAGATCTGTATGTTCCTTCTTGCCACGATTAACAACCATAATGAGGATGCAGAGTGCAATAAGGAGCAGTACTGCGCCAAGGCTTCCTTCCACACCGAAATTAACGTCATAGAAGAATCCATTTCTGGCAGGAGCAGCATCCAACTTAAATACAGAGTATGCAGATACGATGCCGCTGTTCGGGAGTCCAAAGAGAATGCTCTGGGTAAAATTCCAACCTGCATGAAATGCCATAGCGATCCAAAGGCCATTGTAGTAGTAAATAAACAGTGAGAACAAGAAACCGACAACGAAGATCTGAATACAAGACAGGAGCGTTATACCAGGGTTGAAGATGTGCAATGACATAAATACAAATGAATTGACAATTATCGCAATCCACGGAGACTTATATCTTCTGCGGAGTTTCTGATACAGATACCAGCGGTCTAACAATTCTTCTGCTGCTGATTGGATGAATACACTGATGAAGATCACAATGAACGAAACAAAGTGAAATGAGTTGAATACAATCTTAACGTCTCCAAGAAGGACGGACATTAGTATACAGAGTCCATTGGTACCAAATCCCAAAGCAAGACCGATAAGAAGACCTATAAAATTATTACCGGGACGGTTGCCATTAACAGAACTCGTATTTTTTGAAGCAAAAGGATTGTAATACTTGACACCCTTAAGCATCGTCCTGTTGGATCTAAAAATCAGAACAACAAGAAAAACGCCTATCCAGATGCTGATGAAATCAAAGTACTCCTTGGCAAAATCGACCACATCAGCGTCTCCGCCAAAAATATAACTGAAAGGTAATTCTATCAGCTTTCCAACCGGGAAGATTATTATCGAAATAAACATGACAATAACCGATATTACAGCTGCAATAACAAACTGGTCAAAGATCTTTCGACCCGGTCTTAAGTGTTTTTCTTTAAACTTACTCATCTTCGCTTGTAATCCTAATATAATCTTGGATTATCAGAATTCTCTTCTTCTGCCCTTGCGTTCTTCTGAAGAATCATCAGAACGTCTGTTACCGTTAAATCCGCCTCTTCTCTCGCGGTTAGGTCTTCCCTCTTTCCTTCTGGGTTCTTCTTCAACATAACCTTCCGGCTTGGGGAGGCAGTCTCTTATTGAGAGATTGAGTCTGCCCTGAGAATCGATCTCAATGAGCTTGACATGTACTGTGTCACCTTCATGGAGAACATCCTCAACCTTCTCTACTCTGTTCCATGCCATCTTGGAAATGTGAACAAGTCCCTCCTTACCGGGAAGGAATTCAACGAATGCTCCAAAATCCATGAGTCTTGTTACTACACCATCATACTCTGTACCAACTTCAGGATCTGATACGATACCGTTAATGATCATCTGTGCCTTGGCAGCCTTATCAAGATCAGGTGTGGAGATAAAGATAGTACCATCTTCATTAATGTTAATGTCAGCGCCTGTATCGGCAATGATCTTGTTGATGACCTTTCCACCGGAACCGATAACTTCACGGATCTTATCTGTAGGGATCTTCATAGTAACGATCCTGGGCGCATAAGGAGAGAGTTCAGCTCTGGGCTCAGGGATGCAAGGGAGGATTATATCGTTGATGATCTGGAGTCTGCCCTTGTGAGTCATCTCAAATGCAGCCTTGATTATATCTAAAGTAAGACCTTCAACCTTGATATCTACCTGGATTGAAGTGATACCTTCTGTAGTACCTGCAACCTTAAAGTCCATATCACCGAAGAAGTCCTCGATGCCCTGGATATCCATAAATACAAGGAAATTGTCCTCGTTATCAGGATCAGTAATAAGTCCTGATGAGATACCTGCAACAGGTCTCTTGATAGGTACGCCTGCAGCCATAAGTGAAAGTGTCGAAGCACATACAGAACCCTGAGATGTGGAACCGTTACTCATCGTGATCTCGGATACTGTCCTGATCGCATAAGGGAATTCCTCCTCAGAAGGAAGAACGGGGATAAGGGATCTCTCAGCAAGAGCGCCGTGACCGATCTCTCTTCTTCCAGGGCTTCTGGAAGGCTTAGCCTCACCTGTAGAATAACCGGGGAAATTATAATGATGGATATATCTCTTATATTCCTGCTCATCCAAGCCTTCAAGCTTCTGAGCTTCAGCAAGAGGAGCAAGAGTACAGATGTTCATTACCTGTGTCTGTCCTCTCTGGAATAAAGCAGAACCGTGTACTCTCGGAACTACATCTATAGCGCAGGACAAAGGTCTGATCTCATCCAGGGCTCTGCCGTCTACACGTACATGCTCACGGAAGAGATAGTCTCTTACGACTTTCTTCTCAAGTTTGTAGATAGCATCAGGTGCCCACTTGGAAAGGCCCTCTTCCTTCTCCTCGAGCATTGCAGCAACTTCTTCCTGAAGCGCATCAACATTTGCATCTCTTACTTCCTTATCCTTGGAAAGAACAGCAGCCCTCATCTTGTCCCAGCCATATTCCTTAACAGCTTCAAAGATCTCCTCAGGAACATCGGCACTCTCATACTCAAACTTAGGTTTACCGATCTCACTTACGATCTCGTTGATGAATGCACAGATCTGCTTGATCACTTCGTGACCTTCAGCAATAGCATTGAGCATGATGTCATCAGGTACTTCATTAGCACCGGCCTCAACCATACAGATCTTTGTAAGAGTACCTGCAAGAGTAACATACATCTGTGATTCCTGACGCTGCTCTAATGTAGGATTGATGACTGTCTTATTATCGATGAGTCCTAATACGACACCGCCGATAGGTCCCTTCCACGGGATATCAGAGATAGCGATAGCGATAGAAGTACCGAGCATTGCTGTAATCTCAGGTGAGCAATCAGGGTCTACAGACATAACGAGGTTATTAACGCAAACATCGTTCCTCAGATCCTTAGGGAACAAAGGACGTACAGGACGGTCAATAACACGGGATGTTAGGATAGCCTTCTCGCCGGGTCTTCCCTCTCTCTTCAAAAAGCCGCCGGGGATCTTACCTACGGCATACATCTTCTCTTCATAATCAACAGACAGAGGGAAGAAATCGATGCCTTCGCGGGGACTCTTGGATGCTGTTACTGTAGAAAGAACAGTAGTGTCACCGTACTTAACAAGAGCTGAACCATTAGCGAACTGTGCGATCTTACCGGTCTCAACTACCAGGGGTCTGCCGGCGATTTCAGTCTTAAAGATCTTTTCCATAAAAAATCTCCTTCATAAATATTTAAGGAGGTAGATTGTAGATTCGGTGTCCCGACTGAAGGCCCGGGCATCCAATCTACACACTACTCTCCTTATTTAGCTTCTTAATTATATACTAAACAGATTTAAAGGCAAATCTAACAAAACCTATAGAAAACTGTACGGCAGGGCCGTACAGTTTATCTCAAATTTGAACTTCTGTTTGATCGCAGATTTATTCTTTTACTGACTTAAGATCTTCAAGCCATAACGCTCTTGAAGCATCCGTAGGCATTCTCCAATCACCTCTCGGTGACAGACTTACGGTACCAACCTTGGGACCGTCAGGCACACAGGAACGCTTGAACTGCTGAGCAAAGAATCTGCGGATAAAGACTTCCTCCCACTTATAAATGGTATCGCTTTCATATTTACCTTCAAAAGCAATAAGAGCCATACGGTAGATCTTGGATGGGGTGAATCCGAATCTGACAAAATAGTACAGGAAGAAATCGTGCAGCTCATAAGGACCTACCTGCTCTTCTGTCTTCTGAGAGATCTTGCCGTCTTCTGTTGGAGGCAGCAACTCAGGAGAAACAGGGGTATCAACGATATCAGCAAGAGCAGATGACAGGCTCTCACTTACATCCTTTGTCCTCTTGGACTCATAAGCAACAAGATATCTGACTAAAGTCTTAGGAATAGAGCAGTTAACGCCATACATGGACATATGGTCTCCGTTATACGTAGCCCATCCTAACGCAAGCTCTGACATATCGCCTGTACCGATTACAAGTCCGCCTTCCTGATTTGCAATATCCATAAGTATCTGGGTTCTCTCACGGGCCTGGGAATTCTCATAAGTAATATCTCTTACTTCAGGATCGTGTCCTATATCTTCAAAGTGCTGCATAACAGACTTTGATATAGATATCTCACGAAGTGTGCAGCCGTATTCTTCTGCCAGACTCATGGCATTATTCTTTGTTCTTGCAGTCGTACCGAAACCGGGCATATTTATGGTAATTATACCCTTGCGGTCTAAGCCAAGCTTATCGAAAGCATGAATAGTGACAATGAGCGCAAGAGTAGAATCAAGTCCTCCGGAAAGGCCAATTACTGCTTTGCTGCAGTTGATCGCCTTAAGCCTTGTAAGGAGGCCTGCAGCCTGCATATTTAAGATATCTTCGCATCTTCTGGCAAGATCGTCGTCATTTTCCGGAACAAAGGGAGTAGAGCTTATCTTTCGCGAAGGTACTATATCCGGGATTATAGCCTCGAATTCCAGTACATTTGCGAGATCATAAGATGTGTCAGATATGAATGTGTTTGCCCTTTTCCTGTCAGAAGCAAGCCTCTCAAGATCTATATCTGCAAAAATGACTGCATTATCATCTATCCCGCCTGCGAACTTGGAAGACTCTGCCAGTATCTGACCGTTCTCGGCAATGATATCATGACCTGCAAAGACAAGGTCTTGAGTGGATTCTCCGATACCCGCATCAGCATAGATATATGCAGACATAAGCTTAGCTGACTGCATCTTAACAAGGTCGCGCCTGAAGGATGCCTTGCCGATTATCTCATCTGAGCAGGACAGATTGCATATGATCTGGGCACCTGCTGCGGCATAATCAACAGAAGGACTGTAAGGAACCCAGAGATCCTCGCAGATCTCAACGGCAAAGCCAAATCCTGCACAATTGAATACAGTCCTGCCGAAGCAGATATCATCATCTATGAATATGATCTCATCACTCTCATAAGGAGTAAAATGACGCATCTCATAGAACTCATTATAATTAGGGATATTAGTCTTTGGAACGATTCCTATGATATCACCCTTATAGATCACGGCGGCACAATTATAAAGCTTGCCTTTAACTTCAAGGGGAAGTCCCACTACCAGAATAATATTAAGGTCGGATGTCTTGCTTGCTATATCATACATCCCCTGCTTTGCCTTATCCAAAAGAGCCTTCTGACAAAACAGATCTCCACAGGTATAACCGGTTATCGAAAGCTCCGGGTAGACCAGGAGTGAGCAAGATCCTAAAGCAGCTTTCCTTGCGATACTGATAATCTCAGAAACATTGTAATCGCAATCAGCAACCTTAATCTGCGGGCTTGCGGCACCAACTCTTATAAAACCATCGCGCATATTATGTCTCCCTAGAATAATAATAACTAATTATAAAGCAAAGACATATGTTTTTCTATTGATATGCATTTCCAGAAGTAGGAGCTATTCTAAAAAAATAAAGAGCCGCGGTTGCAGCTCTTTACTTTGTTCAAATAATCTACAAGATTACTTTCTGATACCAAGCTTAGCAATAAGTGTTCTGTAACGCTCGATATCGATTGATGCGAGGTAGTCAAGAAGGTTTCTTCTCTTACCAACCATCATCAGAAGGCCTCTTCTGCTGTGGTGGTCACCCTTGTGGGTCTTGAGATGTTCTGTGAGGTGGTTGATCCTGTATGTAAGGAGAGCTACCTGAACCTCCGGTGAACCTGTATCGCCCTCAGAGAGCTGATACTCCTTGATGATTGCCTGCTTGTCGAATGATGCTGACATAAGCATTCCTCCTATAGTTTTAATACACCCGATACGAAGAAAAAGGTCGGAAGAATCCTTGATCTGCGTTATGGGCAGCCAAAGTATATTAGCATTTGAATCTTGATTTGTAAAGAGAATCGCCCGGCTGTTATGCCGGGCGACCCAAAGTATCTTAATTCAAAAGATTACTTGATGATGTGATATCTGTTGATGATAGGAGCTAGTGTGTTAGCTACTGTAGACATGAGCTTAATGAAGATATCGAGAGCAACGCCTACAACGTCCTTACGTGTATCACCAATTGTATCACCTGTAACTGATGCCTTGTGAGCAGGAGATCCCTTGCCGTGGCCTTCGAGCATGCCCTGCTCGATGTACTTCTTGGCATTGTCGAAAGCACCACCGGAGTTACCCATGAAGATAGCTCTCGGGATAGCTACGATCGTAGCACCGACTAAGATACCGCCTACGAATTCAGGTCCTAAGATAAAGCCGCCGATTACAGGAATGAGGAGTGCGAGGAGTGAAGGAAGAACCATCTTGTGGATAGCTTCCTTAGCAGCCATAGCGATCATCATGTTGTAGTCAGGCTTAGCCTTACCGTCCAGAACTTCCTGAGTCATCTGCTTATCACCAACGTCAGCCATGATCTTAGCTGAATCGATAGTGTTGTCTGTGAGCATAGCGCTGAAGTACTCAACAAGAGCACCACCAAGGATACCGCCTGCTACTACGAAGAATGAAGCAAAGTTGAGTGAGAGTCCTGTGAAGCCCTCAACTGTCGTATCTGTATAGTTACCAACGTATGCCATGATGAGGGAAACTGTAGCAAATGCTGCAGAACCGATAGCAAAACCCTTACCGATAGCTGCTGTTGTGTTACCGACTGCATCGAGCTTATCTGTGATCTTACGAACTGCAGGATCAAGGTGGCAAGCCTCTGCAAGACCGCCGGCATTATCTGCGATAGGACCGAAAGCGTCAATGGATACTGTAGCACCAACGAATGCAAGCATTCCGAGGGCAGAGATTGCGATACCGTAAGAAGAACAGATTACACCGGATACGATGAGAGCGATGATGATTACAAGTACCGGGAGAAGAACTGATCTTGAACCGACAGCGTCACCCTTTGTTACTACGAAAGCCTCACCTTCTGTGCACATCTCAGCAAGCTTCCTGGTAGGCTTGTGATCTGTAGATGTGTAGTACTCAGTAATTACGCCGATAGCAACACCTGCGATGATACCCATTACTGAGGAGATCCAGGGAGAAGCCCATCCTGCCTTGAAGCCGTAAAGCGCGAAATCCTCAGCAGGAACATTCTTGAAGATGAAGTAAGATACAACACCGCCGAATACAACTGTGCATCCTGCAGAGATCCAGGTTGACAGGTCGAGCTCCTTAGAAGGGTTGTCGCTCATCTTCTTGATGTTTGCAAGTCCGAGACCGATAAGGCATCCTACAAGACCGCATCCTGCAAGGATTACAGGGAATAATGTTGTTGCCTTGAAGACAGTCTCAGAAACAGCTGCGTTGTGTGTCTGATAGAGAGTGACTGCGATCATAACTGAAGCAGACATTGTAGCAACGAATGATTCGAGAAGGTCTGAGCAGTTACCTGCGATATCGTTAACGTTATCACCGATAAAGTCAGCAATAGTGTTAGGGATTCTGGAGTCATCCTCAGGAAGGTCGTGACGGAGCTTTCCTAAGATGTCAGAAGAGATATCTGCAGCCTTCGTATAGTTACCACCGGCAACACGGTTGAACATAGCTACGATGGAACAACCGAGAGAATATGTGGATATTCTCATAACGAAAGGATTGCACTTGAGATTAAGGAAGAATCCCTGGCTTACTGCATCGTGGTTGATATCACCGAATACAAGAAGAATAGCAAGGAATCCGAACATACCAAGAGCCTGAACAGCAAGTCCGCTTATGGAACCGCCGCAAAGAGCAACCTTAACTGTCTCACCAATAGACAGGCTCTCTCTGGCCTTGTTAGAAGTACGAACATTAGCATATGTTGCGCTCTGCATTCCGAGTATACAAACGATGGAGCTCATCAGAGCACCGATAACGAATGTGATACCGCATGTCTTCTCAACGAATAATGTGAAGACAACTGCTACACAGGCAACTACTATGCCGATACTCTTAAATTCCGTCTTAAGGAAAGTCTGGGAGCCGGAACGGATGATTCCGGACAGTTCGATCATGTCATCTGTTCCCTCAGGCATCTTCTTAATACGGAAGTAGTTGTAAGCGATATAGATCATTGTGAGAATGACTACACCGAGTACGATCAACCAAGATGTCATTGTAGGCATAATTGGTCCCCTCCTTATTAAAATATATTTACACAAACATTGAGATTATATACATAATGAATTAGTTTGGCAATCAAAATATTTAAATTCTAAATGCCAAAAGATCAATGTTATTAGAGGGTAACAACAGTCAGATCATTCCTCAATAAGAGACCTTACAAACAGATCAGGATCAAAATCCACGAGGTCCTCTGCTCCCTCGCCTAAACCTGCTAAAACAATAGGCTTGTGGGATACGAAGGCAGTAGCGATAGCAACGCCTCCCTTGGCACTGCCGTCAAGCTTGGTAATGCCGATATAATCCAGATCGACAGCTTCGCCAAAGCTCTCAGCCTGGATAACTGCATTCTGACCTGTGGTTGAATCAATTATAAGCAGAGACTTTATAGAAGCCTCCGGAGCCTGTCTTGCGATTATCCTGTATATCTTGGACAGCTCATCCATAAGATTCTTCTTGTTATGAAGTCTTCCTGCCGTATCAACGATAAGAAGGTCTGCCTTGCGGGCAACAGCGGCATTAACCGCATCGAAAACAACAGCCGCAGGATCTGCGCCGTCTGTTCCCTGGGATATAACTGTGGTGGAAGTCTTCTCTCCCCAGGCCTTAAGCTGCTCTACTGCGGCAGCCCTGAAGGTATCAGCTGCGGCAAGTATGACCTTTTTGCCTTCCTTCTTATATCTCAAAGCCAGCTTGCCTGCAGTCGTTGTCTTACCTGTGCCGTTGACACCGACCATAACGAGGATATTTAGCTTGCCATCCTCTAGTTCTATAGCCTGCTTAGGTCCCAAGATCTCACACATACAGTCAGTTACAGATTTAAGCACCGCTTCCCTGCTGTCGTCACCTGTCTTCCTGATGTTATCTTTGACACGGTCTATTATATGTGCACTTGCCTGAACACCGCAGTCAGAACGGACCATAAGCTCCTCGAGGTCATCTAGCATGTCGTCATCGAAATGCCCGGTGCCTGCTGCGATCCTGGTAAACCCGTTACCAAAAAACTTGCGTGTATTCTCAAGACCTCTTTTAAATGCGTCGAATAATCCCATTATTTAAGCTCCATAGACAAAATCTTTGATATACCGCGCTCCGCCATTGTAACGCCGTACATCTGATCGCAGGCCTCCATTGTACCCTTACGGTGGGTAACGATGATGAACTGGGACTTAGTGCAGTAACGTCTGACAAAGCCTGCGTACTGAGAGACGTTAACATCATCAAGGGCAGCATCTACCTCATCCAGGATAACAAAGGGCGACGGCTTAAGCTGCAGTATGGCAAACAGAAGCGCAATGGCTGTAAGACATCTCTCTCCGCCAGACAGAAGAGACAGGTTCTTAAGAGATTTTCCCGGCGGCTGAGCCTTGATATCGATGGCGCAGTTCAATACATCATCATTCTCAAAGTAGATCTCACATGTACCACCGCCGAAAAGGTTTGCAAATACATCCTTGAAGTTTGTATTAATTGTCTCAAAATGTTCAACAAGCTGAGTCCTCATCTCTGTAAGGAGCTCATTTATTACCTTCTCAAGGTCTTCTTTGGCCTTAAGAATGTCATCTCTCTGGCCTGTCATGAAATCCAGCCTCTCAGACAGTTCCTTAAACTCTTCAATGGAATTAAGGTTTACAGGACCTAACTGCTTGATCTTATTCTTGAGAGTCTGGATACGCTTTTGCTGTTCAGCAGGCTTCTCAACAGGAGAGCATGAATCCTTAACATTATCGTAAGTAACCTCATAGTCTTCCCAAAGCTTGTTCTTATCCATGTCGATCTCTGTAAAATACTTATCGTACTTTGCAGTAAGGGAATTAAGTTTGGTCTGGAGACTACTTATAGCATCCGTGCTGGATCTCAGTCTGTCGCTGAATGAAGCGATCTTGGAATTGATCTCTTCTCTTTCCGAAGCAAGCTTTGCTATCTTTTCCTCAAAGACCTTCTCTTCCTTGGTCACTTTCTCGATCTGCTTGTCGTAGCCGATTACTTCCTTGCCAAGGTTATCGTAAGACTTTCTGATCTCTTCTATCTCATTATTACGCTCAGAGATGGAGTCATTACAGCCTTTGATCTGACCCTGGATGTGCTTGATGAGATCCAGGATACCGTTACGCTCTGCGATCTTACGCTCAGCAGATGAAGATGCTTCGTTCATCCGGCTCCTGATCTTATCTATCTTGGAGTTAAACTCCCTTGCAGCCTCATTACCCTCTTCGATGCTCTCACGGTAATCAGCAAGCTGATCTGAGATCTCTTCTTCGATACGGGTAAGTTCCTCGATATCCTCTTCGAGTCTGATCTTATCCTTGGAGCATATACCGATATTCTCCTCTATTGTGGTGCGGCTCTCCTTGAGCTCATTTAGCTTAGCTTCAATATTGTGGTACTCGGACTCAGCCTTGACCTCTTCAAGCTGAAAATACTTGAGCTGCTCCCCCAGCATGGCAAGCTCTCTTTTGAGAGTGCCGATAGTATCGTCAACTTCCTGGCGCTGGGATTCTGACTCTGTCAATTTAGCATCAAGCTTATCGATAGAAGCCTGAAGCTTACTGATCTCCTCAGATCTTCCAAGAATGCCAACTCCACTCTTCTTAATGCTTCCTCCTGTAAGAGATCCGCCGGGGTTAACAGAGTCACCTTCCAGAGAGATTACTTTGACCTGATGCCTGACCTTGGAGGCTATCCTTCGTGCGGAATCGAGATCGTCAGATACGATTATCCTGCCAAGGAGATTAGATACAATGTCTCTGATATCCGAGTCGCAGTTTACAAGATCAGCTGCAACACCGATAAATCCGCTGTCACGCTCTGCATTGCGCAGCAGGTCGTCATCTACGTACCTTGGACCGATATTCTCTATAGGAAGGAAAGTAACACGTCCAAGCCTTTTGTTCTTAAGCACATCAATAAGATAAGATGCATCATCTTCTGTCTTGGTGACCACATTATGGATAGCATTACCGAGAGCGATCTCTATCGCTGTGTGGTATTTCTTGTCAGTGTCTATGAGATCGCCCATAACGCCGACTATCCTGGATCTGACACCTGAGTCATCCTCAGCTTCCGACAAAAGTCTCTTAACTGATTCAGCATAACCTTCCTTACGACGTTCAAGATCCTTAAGTGTTCTTAATTTGGATTCCTGTGAGAGGAGCTCTCTGTTATTTGTATCGAATATCTGATTGAGCTTGACCTGTCTGCCTCTTGCTTCCTCGAGTTTGGCATTGCGGACTTCAATATCAGATAAGACTTCCTTTGTCTTGGCACCTATCTCATGCCATGCTTCATCCTTGCTCTTGAGTTCAGCCTCAAGATCCTTGGCAGAATCCTTGCCCTGAGACATAGATTCCTGCAATTCTCTTATTTTTGAATCGAGAGCTTCTATCTTTGCAGATGCTTCTACTTTTTTATTTCTGGCATCGTAGAGCTTATCAGTTATGCCCTTAGCCTCATTATCCAGCTTGAGCCTGTCTGTCTCAGACTGCTCAAACTCCTTAGTTAATTCAGCCATCTCACTCTGGAGCTTATCAGCCAGCTGCTTAAACTCATCTGCCTGCTTTAATACAGCATCACTCTTCTCTTTCTTGGCACTAAGATCCTGTTCGAGAGCCTGCTTTTGTTCTTCTAACAGCTGGATCTCAGCCTCTGTAGAACCGATCTTCTGCTCTGCCTGATGCTGTCTCTCCTGAGACAGTTTCTTCTCAGTAAGGAGATCATGCTCCTTCTCGGTAAGATCAGATAAGAGTTGTCTGTTATCTTCTATTTCGTCTTCTAGAGATTCACTTCTCTCCAGGATCTCCTGATTGGACTTACGCAGATCAAGATACCTGTCTTCCTGCTCCTTGATCTCAGCCTCTAACTGTTCCTTGACTGTAGCCGAATCACCTATTGCATTGCTTGCTTCAGTAATCCTGTGTACCAGGAGGTTTATCTCAGAGGTCTTAAGTTCCTCGTATGCCTTATGGTATTCTCTTGCCTTGCCTGACTGTTCCTCCAAAGGGCCTTTTCGCTCTTCAAGCTCGCCCAGGATATCGTTGATCCTGACAAGGTTTTGCTCAGTGGAACTAAGCTTGCGTTCAGCTTCTTCCTTCCTGACCTTGTATTTAACGATACCGGATGCTTCCTCAATGACCCTGCGCCTGTCCTCGGACTTAGTGGATAAGATCTCATCGACCCTGCCCTGTCCTACAATGGAATAGCCGTCTTTGCCAAGGCCCGTATCAAGGAATAAAGCCGTAACATCCTTAAGTCTGCAATTAACCTTATTGATCTGATACTCAGACTCACCCGATCTGTAGAGTCTGCGGGTAACCTGGATCTCCGGGAAATCGTAATTTAAGAAATGGGTGGAATTATCGAATGTAATGGTTACTTCGGCATAGTTCATTGCTTTACGGGTAGATGTACCGCTAAAGATAACGTCCTCCATCTTGCCGCCACGCAAAGACTTGACGCTCTGCTCGCCAAGCACCCATCTGATCGCATCAGTCACATTAGATTTACCACTGCCGTTAGGTCCGACAACTGCGGTCATACCCTTGTCGAACTCAAGCACAGTATATTCAGGGAAGGATTTGAATCCCTGTAGTTCCAATTTCTTTAGATACATAACGACCTATTATATCACAGGTTTACGTGTGGATAACGTTCCTGATAAACCTCTATAGCTTTCCTTGCCCCTTTTTGTTCAGCATCTTTCTTAGAATGCCCCACAGCCGTTGCCAGAACCTCGTCATCGCAGAAGACAGCTACTTCAAACTCCTTCTGATGAGCAGGTCCTCTCTCATCCAAAACCTCAAAACGGATGACATGCCTCTCGCCTCTGATCTGGGCAAGCTCCAGGAGCCTGCTCTTGTAATCCAGGAAAATCTCGCCGTTTACAGCTTTACTAATGATGCCGGAAAGATTGTTCAAGATACAATCGCGGGCTGCTTCAAAGCCGCCGTCAAAATATACGGCTGCAATAACAGCTTCGAAACAATCAGCCAGTGTAGAATCCTTGTCATTGCCACCGCTCTGGGCTTCACCTTTGCCGAGGAGCAGGTACTCTCCCATACCAAGGTTCCTTGCTACTTCAGCAAAAGACTGCTCACATACAGATATAGCTCTCATCTTGGAAAGATAACCTTCATCCGCTTCGGGATCCATATTATATAGCTTCTCACCTACAACCAGGTCGATAACGGCATCTCCAATGAATTCCAGTCTCTGATTGGATTCATAGTGCCCGCCACCATGCTCAAACACATATGTTGTATGAGTAAATGCAATATTTAGAAGGGATCTGTCCCTGAATGTATAACCGAGTCTTTGCTCGAATTCAGAATAGTCTTGCATAGGATAGATATAAATTGCGGCTGAACGCACTATTACATACATTCAGCCGCAGCTTACTTTTACTTAATTAAGTATTCACCGAGATCAGGACTCTGTAAGGCTTGCGATGTACTCAACCGCATCCTTAACTGTAACAACCTTCTCAGCTACATCGTCAGGGATCTCGATATCGAATTCCTGCTCCATTGCCATAACAAGCTCAACCATGTCGAGTGAATCAGCATTGAGATCGTCAACGAAAGAAGAATCCTCTGTGATGCTCTCTTCGTCTACGCCGAGCTGATCTACGATCATCTGCTTGATGCTGTTAAAAAGTTCTTCGTTTTTCATAAATAGATACCTCCGTAAGATTTTGCAATCTACAAACTGTTTTTAATGTAATACTTCGATTTTGTCAATAGTGTATTTTGTAAATCAAAGTAATTTATCCTTTTAAATACTTCTTACCCTTGATGAGATAGTCGATACCGGATATCAAAGTCATGATCACACAGATATACATAAGTCCGTCTCCGATAACCGTTACGGCATTTACTGCAACAGGATAACCATCAAAGCCTGAACTGGTAGCCTTAAGGAGCAAAGGCTCAAACATAAGATAGATAATCGCTATCATCTGTGTTACGGTCTTTGTCTTGCCGATCATCCTTGCTGCAATGACTTCGCCCTTGGAGGCAGCTATCATACGAAGACCGGATACGGCAAATTCTCTTAGGATAATGATCATAACAAGCCATGCTGATACTCTTCCTAAAGCGATAAAGCCTAAGAGGATACTGATGACCAGTATCTTATCAGCCAGAGCATCAAGAAATTTGCCCAGATCAGTAATCAGATTCTTCTTTCTTGCGATCTGGCCATCGAAATAATCAGTAAGGGATGCAATGATAAAGATACCTGCTGCAACGATCATTCCATGACTGTTGATAAAACTGTTCCAGCCCTCCGGTTCAAAACCGTATATGCTTACAGGGAGCATAAAGAGCAGAGTAAAAGGAACAAGGATTATTCTCATAAGGGATAATTTATTAGGTAGATTCATACAGTAACTCCTGTCATATCATATTCATCAGTACAGTCAACGATCTTAACCTTGACGATGTCGCCTATATTAAGCTCGCCTTCTGTTGCGGCAACAAAAATCTTGGGATCGACCTCCGGGGATTCGCCGTAGCTCCTGCCGACGTAGAAGATGCCGTCATCAGAAACTCCGTCAATAATAACACTAATCTCAGAATTTAGGCGGGATTTTACTCTTGAAGAAGAAATTTCCCTGGCAAGTTCGTATATCTCGTCGTATCTCCGCTGCTTTATGTCATCAGGGACCTGGTCAGGCATATCAAAGGCTTTGGTGCCTTCCTCGGGAGAGAAGATAAAGCAGCCGAGCCTGTCAAATTGCCATTTTGCAAGATTTAGCTTAAGCTCTTCGAAATCTTCTTCTGTCTCTCCGGGGAATCCTACCATTACGGTAGTCCTTACTATAACACCAGGGATCCTCTCCCTGATCTTATTAAGTCTTTCGGTTATGAGCTCAGCAGTATCCTTCCTTAGCATAGCCTTAAGGATCTTATCTGATCCATGCTGAATAGGAATATCAAGATAGCTTGCGATCTTGGGATTATTAGCGATCTCATCGATGAGCTCATCATCAATGCCATCCATATAACCATACATTACACGGATTATCTCAATGCCGGAGATCTCAGATAAAGCTCTTAGAAGCTCAGCAAGCCTTCTCTTCTTATAAAGATCGATACCGTAATTAGTCGTATCCTGAGCTGCAAGGATTATTTCCTTATAACCTTTGGATGCTATATTTCTAGCCTCTTCGATTATGTCTTCGAAAGGTCTTGAGACAAAGGTACCTCTAATAAGAGGGATAGCGCAGAAAGCACACCTGTGAAGGCATCCCTCACCTATCTTAAGCCATGCATAGCTTGGAGTGGATATATCTCTTTGAGTGGACAGATGGGCAAGACCGCCGGGCCTTCCCTCTGTATCATTGATCCTCTGTTTTCCGGCTATAAGGTCAGATACCACAGCTGCAATATCCTGATAATGAGCTGTTCCAAGGACAGCATCAACCTCGGGCATCTCTTTAAGAACTTCTCCTGAATACCTCTGAGACAGGCAGCCTGTAACAATCAAGTATTTGAGCTTACCTGTCTTCTTATATTCAGCACATTCAAGAATTGTATTGATAGCCTCAGTCTTGGCAGATTCTATAAAGCCGCAGGTATTTACTACGATAATGTCAGATTCGGAAACGTTATTAATTACATTATATCCACTGTCAGCAAGAATAGTTGACATACATTCGCAGTCAATAAGGTTCTTGGAACAGCCAAGCGCAATTAAGGTTATACTGATGTCTTTGTTATCCATAGCAAAGAATTATAGCACAAATATTAAACTGAGCCACAATTATGACTCAGTTTGCCAAATATCGTATGTTCTGCCTGCAATATCAAGAGAATATCCCCTTCGTTCAGCAAGTTTAACAAACTCCTCGAACGAGACTTCTGCACCATGATCGTAATTAGCATTAATGAGATCGAGACATGTCTCTTCATCACTCTTAAGAGTTGAGATGACTTCATCAGCAGCCTCGGGGGCTATACCTGCTGCAAGAAGTCTCTGGTAGATATATCTCCTGCTCTCCTGCTTCTTGCCGGATCTGGTAAAGAGAACTTTACCTGAGGCTTTGATATCGTTTATATATCCGGAAGATACCAGATGATCTACAGCAGCCCTGCAGGTGGATTCGTCAAAACCCTTACGGGCAAGATACTCAAATATCTTGCCCGAAGAGTATGTAGCTATACCAATATGTTTGATCGCGCAATTAATGGCGCTGTCAATATCAGACATCGATACCTAAGATATCGTCATCATCAGTTGATTCTGACGGAGCTTCTGCATTTGAAACCGGGGCATCGTCACTATCGTCTGCAGGCATATAGGATTCTCTAACGAGATTCTCAACCTCTTCCTTAAACTCAGGATGCTCAGCAAGATAGAGCTTGGCAGCATCTCTGCCTTGAGCGATCTTATTGCCCTTATAAGCAAACCAGGAACCGCTCTTGTCAATAATATTATTCTCGACAGCAAGATCCAGGATGCAGCCCTCAGAGGAGATGCCCTTACCGTAGACGATATCAAATTCAGCTTCCTTGAACGGAGGCGCAACCTTATTCTTAACGATCTTGACTCTGGTGTGGTTACCTATAACCTCTGTACCATTCTTAAGAGCCTCTACACGTCTGACATCAAGTCTTACAGAAGCATAGAACTTAAGAGCACGTCCGCCGGGTGTAGTCTCGGGATTACCGAACATGATACCGACCTTCTCACGAAGCTGGTTGATAAAGATACAGATCGTATTGGACTTGGAAACGACAGGAGCAAGCTTCCTTAATGCCTGGCTCATGAGTCTGGCCTGAAGCCCTACATGAGAATCACCCATCTCGCCCTCGATCTCAGCCCTGGGAACAAGTGCTGCAACAGAGTCGATTACTACTACATCAATGCATCCGCTCCTGACAAGTGTCTCGCAGATCTCAAGAGCCTGCTCACCGGTATCCGGCTGGGATAAAAGAAGATTATCAACATCTACACCGATATTACCTGCATAAACTGCATCAAGCGCATGCTCTGCATCGATAAAAGCACATGTTCCACCCATCTTCTGGGCTTCGGCAACACAATGCAGAGCTACAGTTGTCTTACCTGATGATTCAGGTCCGTAGATCTCAATGATCCTGCCCCTGGGGAGTCCGCCGATACCCAAAGCGATATCAAGTGTCAGAGCACCTGTGGGAATAGTATCGATATCAGCAACAGCCCGGTCGCCCATCCTCATGACGGCACCCTGACCAAATTGCTTCTCTATCTGTGCCATTGCGGCATCAAGAGCCTTCCTGCGTTCATCAAGATCCTGAACCTGAGATACAGTGCCCTTGGTTGAATTCTTATTCTTAGCCATATAAACCTCCACACATTGTGTTCGAACATTCGTTCTAATTATGGATTTATTCTATTAATATGATACCCCTTTGTCAACAGAAATTATCAGACAAAATACAACAAAAAACGACAAACAAAGCAAAGAGTACAAATATTGGTGCAGAAGTCCGTTATTTGTTCTTCGCGCCGGGAAGTCTGGCCTTGAATCTGTTTATCCAGAAGGTAGCTTCATCCATCTTAAGGATGAAAGCTGCAAGGAAGTAGACTACTACAGCAATTACGCCCTTAAGGGAAATGATAAGAAGCTGGACTATCTTGCCGCCCTGAGCAGGAATGAACCTGTCTATGACATATACGCAGACATTCATGATCACTGCAGCAAGGAAACACTTGAGGATGGTACCCATCATATGTCTGGGAGCAAGTTCTTTGCGTCTGAAGTACAAGACCGCAAGTATTATCATCTGGCAGAAATTGGTAATGGAATAAGCAATGGATAAAGACATCGGCCCTACACCGAGCATTATGAGCACCTGACAGAAACAGGGATTAAGCACAAGAGATATCGTACCGGCAAGAAGCGGTATCTTGGTCTGCCCTATGGCATAGAATGCCTGATTAAACAGATGTGCAACAGATGCCGTAATTATGGCAGTCGTAAATCCCAGGAGGAATGTACTTGCTGTCCTGGCATTAGTATCCGTATAGGATGAAGTCCACTGATAAATAGCCTTGACCACATCAACACTCATGAGAGCCATAAAGAAAGCTGAAGGGATCATCAGGAACAAAGCGCTCTTGATCCTGGATGACAGAAGCTCTGATGCCTCCTTAAACTTGCCTGCCTCGTGGTAACCTGCAAGTGTCGGTGTCATTACAGTAGTAATGGCTACAGTAAAAATACCGTACGGAATCTGCCAGATGGTAGAAGCATTCCTAAAGCCGTATATACTGCCTGAATCGAACTGGCCTGCAAAATAGTTAAGGATAACTACATTGATCTGGATGATCGATGAGGATATGAGGATCGGGATAGCCCTCTTAAACAGAGCAATAAAATCCGGATCGGTAGGCTTAAAGATAAATCTTATCTGCTTAAGCTTATCCCTGCCCACTATATACTGGAATGTGGCATAGACCATAGATGCCAGGAGTATGCCTGCTGTAGTCATTACGAGCTGTTCGGGTGAGTTGCCGGCAAAGATAAGGATAAACACGAGCACGGCCATATTATAGATGGACGGTGCAAATGCAGTAGATGAGAATCTCTTATAAGAATTAAGTATACCTATTGATAAAGCCGCCAGCATTATAAAGAATATCTGGGGAAAGAGCATCCTTGAAGCGCTGGAGGCAAGCTCAAGGGTCTGATCATCTATACCGCCTTTGAGCGCATATAAGGAATAGATGGGTTTTGCAAATACGACACCGATGGTACATACGGTTACCATGACAACCGAGATGACAGATATGAATATGCTGGTAGTACGTATGCCCTTCTTCTCCTCACCTACAGCTATCTGAGCGGACAGATACGGAGTAACCGTAGAGAAAATGGCTCCTCCAACGAGCAGATTATAGAACAGATCCGGGATCGTAAAAGCAAGTGTGAAACTGTCTCTGTAGACATCCTGACTGAATTTGATACTTACAAATATATCTCTTAAGAATCCGGAACCTTTGGTAAAGACCAGGCCGATCATTACCAGGATCGTAGAGAATATCGCACTATTTCTATAATTTCTGCCCTTACCCATTCTAAGCACCAAGTAAATTCAATATAGTTTGGAAACATTTCTCACAGGTCTTGTCTCTGACGGCTTGTCTGTCTCCATCGAAATTAAATCTGACAGAGGAAGAATCACCCTTGAGATCGATACCCATATAGACTGTTCCCACCGGTTTGCCCGGCAATTCTCCTGTAGGACCTGCGATCCCGGTAACGGATATAGCAAGATCAACGCCAAGGAGCCTCCTTGCGCCCTGAGCCATCATGACTGCACATTCACCGGATACTTCCGTTTCAGCATCAATAACAGCCCTGTCAACGCCAAGAACACCAATTTTAACACTATTTGTATAAGATACAATGCTTCCTTTAAACACTGATGAAGCACCGGGAACGGAACAAATGGAAGATGAGATGAGCCCGCCGGTAAGACTCTCCGCAAAACCGACAGTAAGACCTCTATCCTTAAGAGCTGTTACAACATCTTCAAACAGTTTATTATCCATTACCGTCCCTTGCCTGGATCTCAAGCCACTCTGTTCTGTTAATAAGGATCTTACGGGGCTTACTGCCGTCCGGAGGTCCTATTATCTTCTTCTTCTCTAATTCATCAACCAGTCTTGCCGCACGGGGATAACCTATGCCCAGTCTTCTTTGAAGGATGGAGATACTTGCGGCATTATTCTCAAGAACCACCTCAACAGCCTGATTAAAGAGGATATCACCTGCAGATGCTCCCTTGGATTCTTCAGAAGAAGACATGCCGGCATCGTTCTTATTATCGCCGCTCTCAGCTGCCTGCTTGATCTCCTTGATTATATCCTCGTCATAATCAGTGCCGTACTGATTATTAAGCCATTCAACGAGTGCCTCAACCTCAGAGTCCTTCAGGAATGCACCCTGTCCTCGGATAGGCTGGGGAGCGCTCATAGGGGAATAGAGCATATCGCCCTTACCAAGCAGGTTCTCTGCACCAACCCTATCAAGGATAGTTCTGGAATCGACTTGCGCCGTAACTGCAAGGGCGATCCTGGAACCGATATTTGCCTTTATTACACCTGTAATGACATCTACTGACGGCCTCTGGGTCGCGATAAGAAGATGGATACCGCAGGCTCTTGCCAAAGCTGCAAGTCTTGAGATATAAGCTTCGACTTCTTTGGCCGCAACCATCATGAGCTCAGCAAGCTCGTCTATTACTATGACGATATAAGGCAGTCTCTCGATCTCGTTATCAGCCGCTTTATTCTCTCTTCTGTACTGATCACATTTCTCATTAAATCCGGTAATATCCCTTACCTGAGCCTGTTCAAACAGCTTATACCTTCTGCTCATCTCATCAACAGCCCATCTTAACGCACCTGCAGCCATCTTAGGATTGGTGATAACAGGCATAATGAGATGGGGTATTCCGTTATACATGGAAAGCTCAACGACCTTAGGGTCTATAAGTATCATCCTGACATCAGCCGGAGATGAGTGTACAAGGATACTTGCAAGCATAGAGTTGATACATACTGACTTACCTGAACCGGTAGATCCTGCGATCATAAGGTGAGGCATCTTGGCAAGATTACAGTACATCGGCTTGCCGGGAATGTCTCTTCCTATCGCAACATTAAGAGGCGGAGACTTACGGAATTCAGATGTCTCCACGAGACTTCTGAGCTGAACCGCAGATGCCTTCTTATTCGGGATCTCGATACCGATGGCACTCTTACCCGGGATCGGGGCCTCGATCCTTACCGATATTGCTGCCATTGCGAGCATGATGTCATCATGCAGACCTGTAACCTTGGATACCTTGGTACCCGCATCAATCGTTATCTCATAACGTGTGATAACAGGGCCTCTCGTAATGTTTGCCACAGTGGCATTGATACCGAATTTCTTAAGAGTATCAACAAGGAGCTGGGCATTGTGCTTAAGCTCTTCCTGGATCTTCGGATCCTTCTGCTCTATGAAGTCAGGAGCAAGAAGATTCGTAGGTGCAGGTTTGTATCTTCTGTATTTAGCAGATTTATCTACAGGCTTTCTGATCCTTGTGCCCTCGTAATCCAGATTGGAGCCCATAGAAGGCTTTGCTGCATCATTGGATTTAAGGATCCTGCCCTCGTACTGATCATAGCCTTCGCTGTCATCTGCACTATTCGTATTCACAGCAGGCGTAACAGGCTCCTCTTTCCTGACAATTTCTGTCTCAGTCTGCGGAGTGCCAAACAACTCAGGATTTACAAAAGGAGTCCTTACGCTCCTGTCGTAATCGTATCCTGTACCGTTGTAATCTTCAGTCTCTACTTCATAAGGGGCTTCTTCAGGCTCTTCGTAATGCTCATCAGCAGGGGCAGATGCGGGTTTCTCAGGAGTAAGATCAAAGAAATCCTGCTGGGAATTATCCAGGAAACTCAGTGTCTTACGGGGAGCCTTGGGATTTCTTGGAACATAGAGCTGATCCGTCTTATATCCGAAATCAGCCTTGGGATGGTTATCCGTAACGGCATATTCCCTCTCATCGAAAGTAATTGTGCCGGGATTGCCTGTACTTCCGGGATTGATACCCATGGAAGAAAGATCCGCAAAACCGGTATTGGTATCTACGGGAAGCGTTGAGCCGAAGGGATCGGCAACAGTACTTGCTCCTTGAGCAGGGTTTGCATTTACAAATGGAGATCTCTCGCCGGGTGCATAGTTTATAACAGTAGTACCATGGCCGGCATTCCTCCTGACAGGCTGAGGTCTGGCAGGCGGAGTATTTGTATAGACTTTATATTGGTTGTTATTCTTTCTTCTGGTCTGCTGGACCTTGGTATAAGCAGTGCGTGCCTTGCCGCCGATCGCTTTTGCAGTCTTCTTAAGTGAGATATGGAATACCGTAATTACAAGTATAACAAGGAAGAAAGAGATCAGTATTATGCCGCCTGTCTTGGACAGGAGATTCTCTAAAGCAACTGCAATACCGCCGCCGAGAACACCGCCCGGAATAGCATTTGCTGAAGCTGCCGGATTGGATATCAGAGCAGCGTCAGAACCGGATCTGTATAACAGAGCTATCGCATCCGTAGCCTTGATCTTCCCTTCAGGATCGAACAGAAGTGATTCAAAGTAGTTAAAGTCCATGGAGCATACAGCAAGGAAAGCAGATACTCCAAGAAGGAACATAACTACAGTCCTGATCCTTATCTTGGATACGCCAAGTCTCTTCTCAAAGAAGAAATCGATCGAGGCATAGAGCAGAAACAAAGGAATTACATAAGCAACTGATCCGATAAGGCCCATAAGGAAAGTCCTTATGGCAAGACCCAGGCCTCCCACAAAATCCGTAAAAACGATAAGCACAAACAGTATCGCAAGGAAGAATAGTACAAGTGCTGATATCTCGTTATGTTCTTCTGACCTGTTCAAATCCCAAACCTCCTTGAAGCAAGGTGGATAACAAGCTGTGTCTTGGCGTCCTCGATCTCGCCTCTAAGACACATATCAAGAGCCTCAGTCAAAGGCATCTTTACCAGACCAAGGAATTCACCCTCATCAGGATCGCCGCCCTTATATTCGAGATCAAGACCAAGATACATACTGATAGTCTCACTGCAGTATCCGGGAGTTGCGCACATTTTGCCAAGATCTACTATATTATTGGCTACAAAGCCCGTTTCTTCAGTAATCTCACGGGTAGCACAGGTAAGAGGGCTCTCTCCTTCTTCGACCTTGCCTGCAGGAGCTTCCAGCATTACTCTCTCAAAAGGAGATCTGAACTGTTTTACAAAATATGCATTCATATCCGGATCAACAGGCAGTATGCAGGCTCCTCCGTGATGAAGGACTATCTCTCTTGAGGCTTTCCTTCCTGAAGGGGTCATAACTTCCTTAACCGCAACCTTAAAGACCTTACCTTCAAACTTAACAGTCTGAGATAGAGTCTTCTCGAATAACATATCGTCACTGCAATTGATCTGTCCCATTGATCTTTAATCTCACTTAAACTTCATTGATTCAGCGACAGCCAGTTCGTCGCATCTGTTATTGTACTCATTATCAGCATGCCCCTTGACCTTCATGAAGGTAACCTCATGCCTAGATGTAAGCTCTACCAGCTCTTTCCAAAGGTCGATATTAGCGACCTGCGCCTTGGCTGAATTCTTCCAGCCGTTTTGGATCCACTTATCTATCCAGCCTTGATTGAAGGCATTGACGATATATGCACTGTCACTGTAAACAGTAACCTTACAGGGATACTTAAGAGCCTTAAGACCGCTTATTACCCCAAGAAGTTCCATGCGGTTATTGGTGGTATCCTTATCTCCGCCGGAAAGTTCCTTGGTATGGCCGCCTGCCATAAGTATGGCAGCCCAGCCGCCGGGGCCCGGGTTACCGGAGCATGCACCGTCTGTATATATGGTTACTTCGTTAAGATTAGACATTATTTCTTGTTCTGCATCTCAAGGGTCTTGTTATATGCTGCAAGTACTGACTTGATAGCTGCATTCCTAAAACCATTCTCCTCAAGAGCCATAACTCCTGCTATTGTTGTACCTCCGGGTGAGCAGACCATATCCTTAAGGACAGCGGGATTCTTGCCTGTATCGAGGCAGAGCTTGCCTGAACCCATGACAGTACCTGCTGCGATCTTAAGTGCATCGTCTCTTTTGATGCCGAGGCTTACAGCTGCATCCGCAAGTGCTTCGATAAAGAGCATAACATAAGCAGGACCGGTTCCCGAAACGCAGCCGATGGCATCAAGCGTCTTCTCATCACAGATTATTACTTCACCACAAGTTCCAAGAAGTTTACTTACAAAGGCGGTCTCCTCTTCGGTAAGACCTACAGGGCAAACGGCTGAAACACCGCATCCCACCTGAGCAGGTGTATTGGGCATGATCCTGACAAACTTCCTGTCACCGATAAGCCCCCTGATCCTGTTGCAGGTGACAGCTGCCGCGATGGAAAGGATAACTGCGCCGTCCTTAAACGAAGAAGCTAAGCTGGCACATGTAGCGTCAAAATGCTGAGGCTTGACTGCAAGAAGAACATAATCGCAGCAAGAGACTGCTTCGCTGCCGGAAGAAGCAACATTTATACCAAACTCTTCCCTGCACGCTTCAAGAGCAGAGCTTACAACATCAAAACAATAGATATCCTGAGGAGCGATAATGCCGCCCCTGATAAAGCCGCCCATCAAAGCCCTGCCCATATTACCGGTGCCAATAACTGCTAATCTCATTGCAAGTCTCCTAATATAATTAATAAATAAACGAAGTAAGTTTAACATTACACTTGACAGAGTGCAAACCAACGAATAAAATAACTCGGTGACCTTAGGGGTATAGTTTAATGGTAAAACTGCGGTCTCCAAAACCGTTGATGTGGGTTCGATTCCTACTACCCCTGCCATTTTTAAACCGTCTGACATATGCCAGACGGTTTATTTGTTTTTTGGTAGCTTCTCAAAAATGAAATCTAATTGTAATCTCAAGCAGTCTTTATCTGGTCATCTTTGAGTGTTGATGAGTGCACTATGTCGAGACCAAAGAAAGGTGTGCCGTCTTCTGCCTGATTGTAGACGATCCTGTATGCATAGTCGTCTTTGACGATAAAGAGTCCGGATGTATCAAATACCGATAATGCACCGTTTGACAGGTTTAAAGCTTCATCAGTCGTCATGCCGGGATATACGACCTGGAAGAAACTTGCAAAATAGTAAGTGAGGAAAGTAAAGTTCTCCACTCCGTTGCCGTACTGGGCATAGGCTCTTAATGCAACGAGCTCCCCGTCAACCTTCCTGGAAGAACCGATGAGACTTGTGCCGTAACCTGAATTAATAAGGCAGGTAAAGTAGTCCAGATCCTTCTTGGCTCCATCGTCAGGCACAAAATATTCCGGCTGATCCATGGTAGTACCTATCTTGGATAGCAGATTTACATAGATATCGGTATTGGTATATTCCTGATAGAACTCATCGTATGTCATACCCAGGGAATGATTCCTGGCATAAGGCAGGATAAAGTAGATTATTGCTCCGAACAGGAACATAACTGCAAGTATCAAACATACAAGGATAACCGGATCCCTTCTTATCTTGCCGAAGAAAGTAGTGGGGACTTCTTCCGGGACATCCTTCTTTTTTGATTCTTTGATCTTCTTTACTCTCTTGGATCTGGGAGAGCTTAAAGCCTCCAGAGCTCTTTGGTATTCTTCATCTGATACTATCGGATCAGCTTCATTAAACTGTTGTTTGTTGTCTTGTTCAGCCATATTGTTCCCTCACTTTCCGAGAGTATATTATAATACAAAATGTCCGGAGGTGAAGAACATGGCTCATATAGTTATCTCAGGTGGTTCAAGAGGCATAGGCAAAGCCTGCGCTCTCCTTTTCAATAGCAAAGGCTATGACGTAACGGTCCTGAGCAGAAAGGACCCTGAATATGACCTTGGAAGGATCAGGCATATTAAGTGCGATGTATCTTCGATGCAAAGCTGCAAAGATGCGATGAGCCTTATAGATGAACCTATCGATATCCTGCTGTCTAATGCGGGGATCTCACTAAGCGGACTGATTACGGACTTTGACGAAGAAGAATACAGGAGAGTCATGGATACAAATTTCGGCGGCCTTTATAATCTTACCCGCCTGATAGTGCCTCAGATGGTCTCAAGAAAGAAGGGTTCGATTATCGCCATATCCTCAATGTGGGGACAGACCGGGGCTTCCTGCGAAGCCCTGTATTCAGCAAGCAAAGGCGCCATCGACAGCTATATCAAAGCCCTTGCCAAAGAGCTTGGTCCTTCAGGGATAAGAGTCAATGCCATATCTCCCGGAGTCGTTATGACCGACATGATGTCCTGTTATTCAGAAGAGGATATCGCCTGTCTCAAAGATGAGACTCCCCTCCAAAGACTGGGCAATGCAGACGACATTGCAAAGGCATGTCTGTTTGTAGCTTCTGACGATGCTTCCTTTGTAACAGGGCAGATAATAGGCGTTAACGGCGGTATGCTGATTTGAAATAGAAGTTAAATTCAGTTACAATATTATAATTGTTTAATTATTTTTGATTAGGGGGATATATCAATGGTCAAGAACAACTATTCCAAAATCACTCCGGAGATCGAAAAGCTTGCTGAAGTATGCAAGAGCAATACTATTGAATCAGAGCTTTACACTAAATATGACGTTAAACGCGGGTTAAGAGATATTAACGGTAAGGGCGTTCTTACCGGACTTACAAGGATATCAGAGATCAATGCCAGCAAGATAGTAGACGGTCAGTCCGTTCCCTGCGAGGGCGAACTGTTCTATCGCGGGATCAATGTCAAAGAACTTATCGCAGGACAGGGCGATAAGATGCACTGGGGATTTGAGGAGGCCACTTACCTGCTCTTATTCGGCAAGCTCCCTACTACTGCTGAGCTTGATGAATTCAAGCATATCCTTGCAGACGCAAGATCCAAGATGCCTAAGAACTTCTTCAGAGATGTAATAATGCAGAAGCCTTCATCGGATCTTATGAACAATATAGCAAGAGGCGTACTTAATCTCTATGCTTACGATGCCCAGCCCATGGACATATCTATTCCCAATGTATTAAGGCAGTCTTTGGAGCTTATATCCATATTCCCTCTCCTTGCGGTACACAGCTATTCAGCTATGCAGTACTACATTGACAAGGAATCTCTTGTGGTACACCGCCCGAGGCCGGAACTTTCTACAGCTGAGAATTTCCTCTATATGTTAAGGCCTGATAACAAATATACCGAGCTTGAGGCAAAGATCCTGGATATAGCTCTTATCCTCCACGCAGAGCACGGCGGCGGTAACAACTCAACATTTACTACACATGTAGTTACAAGCTCCGGCACAGATACATATTCTGCGATAGCAGCAGCGCTCTGTTCCCTCAAGGGTCCTAAGCACGGCGGCGCCAATATCCAGGTAGTCAACATGTTCAAGGAATTAGAGAAGAATATCTCTGACTGGGAAGATGACGATGAGATATTAAGATACTTAGAGAAGATCCTGCATAAGGAAGCATACGACAGATCCGGTGTTATCTATGGTATGGGGCATGCTGTTTATTCCATTTCAGACCCAAGAGCCCAGGTATTCAAGGGCTATGTAAGGAGCCTGTCCAAAGAGAAAAACAGGATCAAGGAATATGAATTCTATGAGAGAGTCGAGAAACTCGCAGCAGAGCTTATCGCAGCAGAGAGACATATCTATAAGGGCGTATCCGCCAATATAGACTTCTACAGCGGTTTTGTATATTCTATGTTGGGCATACCTAAGGAGCTCTACACTCCTCTCTTTGCTATCGCAAGGATCTCAGGCTGGTCTGCTCACAGGCTTGAAGAGCTTAACGGCCGCGGCAAGATCATCAGACCTGCTTATAAGAGTGTTCAGGAGAGACAGACATATCTGCCCTTCGAGGACCGCAAATAAATATTTGGAGTTTGTTTTATGTTAGATTACCTTGTAGCCTTCCTCTTCGGTATTGTTGAAGGCATAACTGAATGGCTTCCTGTATCTTCTACAGGACACATGATACTTCTTAACGAATTCTTTAAGCTCAATGTATCTGAGGAATTCTACAGCCTGTATCTGGTAGTTATCCAGCTGGGCGCCATCCTTGCAGTAGTGCTTATCTTCTGGCTGGACATATGGCCCTTCGGCACCAAACACAATAAGCATCCGTTGTCTAACGAGGGATTCGGAAGGTATATAAAGAAAGATAAGTTCATCATGTGGTTTAAGATCATCGTAGCCTGCATACCTGCAGCAATAATAGGCGTTCTGTTAGATGACTGGCTTGATGAGCATTTCTATAACTATGTGGTAGTTGCAATAGCTCTTATCGTCTTCGGTATAGCTTTTATTGTCGTTGAGCGCCTTGCCAGGAAGAAAAAATTCAGAGTTAATACAGTATCTGAGATCTCATGGCTCGACTCTCTGCTCATAGGTGTATTCCAGCTCCTGGCAGCTATCTTCCCCGGTACATCAAGATCAGGTTCGACGATCGTCGGCTCCATCGGTATCGGCATAAAAAGAGAGGCTGCAGCCAGATTTACATTCTACCTTGCCATTCCTGTAATGTTTGGAGCAAGCCTTCTTAAGATATTAAAGTTTGAAGGAGACGTATCAGCCCACGAGATCGGACTCCTTGCAGTAGGTATGGTCACTGCATTCATAGTAAGCATAGCAGTCATCAAAGGCCTTCTCGCATACATAAGAAAGCATGACTTTACCGTATTTGGCTACTACAGGATCATACTGGGCATCATAGTCCTGATCTGCGGCGCTACCGGTGTTATCGGCAAGTGATCAAAGCTGACTTATCATCCTGTTATAAGCACAGATGACAGCTCTTACCGATGACTTGGTAACAGAGCTTGAAACACCGGCACCCACGTAGGTCTTCTTATTGTCACCATTTACGATCTCGATAAATGTGATAGCAGCTGAATCGGAACCGCTCTTCATGGCGTGCTCTGAATAATTGCCGATATGGAATTCAATTCCGGTATATCTCTTAAAGGCATCAGTAAAGGCATCGAGAAGACCGTTACCCTTGCCGCTGATCTTAACCTCTTCACCATTATGTGTGATTATGGCATTAACAGCAGACTCCTGCTCGCTGTTTTGCGTCTCGGAAAAAGTCTTAAGACCGTATGGCTCCAATACATTTATGAACTTATCGTCAAAGAGATCGAATACCTGCTGCGGCAAGAGCTCGACTTCTGCGCCGTTCTCCTCTGCTGCTGCCTTAACATAGGGCAGGAAGTCCTTCTGGAAGCTCCTGGGGAGCTGAACGCCAAAGTATGTATCCATAACATAGGCGATACCACCGCGGCCGGACTGGGAATTGATCCTGATTATAGGCTCGTAGTCTCTGCCCACATCCGAGGGATCGATAGGAAGATAAGGAACGGCCCAGATGTTGCTGTTACTTTCTTCCATAGCTTTGCGGCCTTTGTTTATCGCATCCTGATGAGATCCGGAGAAAGCCGTAAATACCAGTTTGCCTGACCAGGGCTGGCGCGGCCCGACCTTCATGCCTGTGCATTCCTCGTAGATATCGATAGTTTTATTCATGTCGGTAAAATCCAGTTTTGGATCCACACCTGTCATCATCAGATTGATGGCCAGCGTTACTATGTCCACATTTCCGGTCCTCTCCCCGTTGCCAAAGAGTGTTCCCTCTACCCTGTCTGCACCTGCCATAAGACCGAACTCGGAAGTCGCAACAGCAGTTCCTCTGTCGTTATGTGTATGCAGGGATACTATGATAGAATCCCTGTATCTTGTATTACGGCAGAAATACTCCACCTGATCCGCATACACATTGGCAGTCTGGTATTCAACAGTCTCCGGCAGATTGATTATCGCCTTGTTATCAGGCGCAGGCTTCCAGCAGTCAAGGACAGCGTCGCAGATCTTAACTGCAAAATCAGGCTCGGTAGATGAGAATGATTCAGGAGAATACTCTAAGATAAACTCCGTACCACTGTTATCGTTATCGATATATTCCTTTATCATCTTTGCTCCGGATACGGCAAGATCGATGCATTCATCCTGACCAAAGCCGAAAACAACTTCTCTTTGGAGGGTGCTTGTGGAATTATAGAGATGTATGATCACCTTGGCTGCTCCCTTAACAGCTTCCATAGTCTTCTCGATAATGTGACTCCTGGACTGGGTCAGCACCTGGATCGCAACATCAGAAGGGATAAGGTCATTATCTATCAGGTATCTGCAGAAGTTGTAGTCAGTCTCGGACGCAGCGGGGAAACCGATCTCGATCTCCTTGAATCCGGTCTCGCAGAGAAACTTAAAGAATTCCACCTTCTGCTCTAAGTCCATAGGAACCTCGAGAGCCTGATTACCGTCTCTCAGATCTACAGAGCACCATACCGGTGCCTTGGTTATCCTGTTGGAAGGCCAGGACCTGGTATCCAGATCGACCACCGGCAGAGCCTTATATCTGCTGTAATTCATTGATCTCATAGAATTACCTCCATATTCCGACAAAAATACCCCGTCGCCGTATTAGAGACGAAGGGGCATTCGCGGTACCACTCTAATTCACCATAAGGTGCACTCTATGGATACGGGATCAGGTCCGATATCCTGCCTTTGTAACGTAAGGCCTACGTTCAGATCTAATAAAGACTATCGTTCAATCTGAAAGCTCAGAGGTGAGTTCATCCGATTTCCTGTTCCCGGCTCGCACCTTATCCGGTTCTCTGCTAACAGGTCCTGAGGATTACTATTCCCCTTCAACGCATTTATTATTTGTTTTTGTCATTGTAACAGACAAAACACCTTTGTCAAACTTTATCAGGAAACATCCTTATTCAAATACTATAAACTATTTACCAGGTCTCTGAACATATCGCCCCTGTGCTCAAAATGCCTAAAGTGATCGTAGGATGTACCGATAGAAGACATGATGACGATCTCCCCCGGCTTTGCAAGTTCTCTGGCCTTGCTGATCGCTTCCTTATAAGCATTAACGACATTGTCACGGGTCTTGGGGAATTCATATATGTCATTGGGATCGTCAGGGATCCTGATTATCTCATAAGTCCTTCCCTGAGCTTCTTTGGCAATGATATCTTCTACAAGATCACCATTGGAGCCATAGATGATTATCCTGTCGCAGACCTTAAGGATGGCATCGCCAAGCTTAGAATAAAGACATTTCTTATCAGCGCCGCCGCAGATGAGAACACCCTTCTCCCCACGGTCTGCAAGAGCATTCATGGTATTGAGGGATCTGTTGGGCGAAGTATCGATGGAGGAGTTATACCACCTTACTCCGTCAAGCTCTCTTATAAATTCGATCCTGTGGGGCACACCCTTGAAATTCTCTGCCACATATTTGATATCTTCGGGCTTAACATATTCAATGGTAGCGCAAATTGCTGCAAGGAAATTCTCCACATTATGGTTCCCTGGGATAAAGATGTCCTTCTTATCGCAGATCTGTGTCTTAACTCCGTTTGCTTCGTATATAAGCTTGCCGTCTTCAAGATAAGCTACAGGATAAAGAGGGCTCTCAGGTCTTAGAACGTTCTTCTTATCGATGGAGAAGAACTTGACCGTGCCTCTGGCAATATCCTTCATCTCATAGGTTAAGTCACATCCTGCATTTAATACTACCTTGCCGCAGGGACCCTGGTTCCTGAAGCTGTTGACCTTGCTCTGGATGTATTCGTCGTAGTCCTTGTGGAAATCCAGATGGTTAGGAGTTATGTTCGTTACTATAACAACATCCGAGGGTACTGATATGCTCATGAGTTGGAAGGAAGACAGCTCTAATACCACCTTGTCTTCAGGCTGCATCTCCCCTACTCTGTCAAGAAGCGGAGTTCCGATGTTGCCGCCGACATAGACCTTGTATCCGGCCTGCTTTAATATCTCTGAAGTAAGAGTAGTCGTAGTCGTCTTGCCGTCTGAACCTGTTATGGAGAATATCTCGCAGGGACAAAGATCCATAAACAGCTCCATCTCAGTCGTGATTATGGAACCTCTTGCCTTACAGGAAGAAAGCTCAGGCAGCTCAAGTCTCATCTTGGGCGTCTTAAATACGATATCAAAGAATGTATCTCTTAAGGCATCAAGGTATCCTTCGCCCAGAGACCAGGATACATTGCCGCTGCAAGCTTCGCTTAGCTCAGCTACAGTGCCTGACATTACAGGATCGTCTATGGGGAGCTTATCGAAGGCCGTAACCTTGCAGCCCATGCCGGCAAGCCACTTTATAAGAGGCTTATTGGATATACCTACACCTATGACCGCAGCTTTGCGGCCGTTAATAAATGATCTGAATTCTTCAAGCTTAACGTTCATCTTAGTCACCTTATTTCTTAAGATATATATGAAGCATAGAGTTTGGAATAGAAACCACCCTTCTTAACAAGGGTTTTGTGGTCACCTATCTCCCTTACCTCGCCATCAATAAGTACAACTATCTTATCACAACCGGTAATTGTAGAAAGTCTGTGAGCGATAATTATTCCCGTTCTTCCGTTAAGAAGCTCTGATACGGCTTCCTGGATCTTCTTCTCTGTTACGACATCCACCGATGATGTGGCTTCATCCAGGACCATTATCGCAGGATCAGCTGCCATGGCTCTCGTAATGGTGAGGAGCTGTTTTTGTCCTTCGGAGATATCGTCTCTTGAATTATCCACTATCTCACCATAGGCCCCGGGGAGCTTCCTTATAAAGGAATCGCTGCCGCTCTTTTTGGCAGAAGCTATGGCGAGCTCGTCCGGCATCTCTTCGTCTGCAAACTTTATGTTATCCATGATGGAGCCGTTATAAAGCCAGGCATCTTGAGTTACGAATCCTATATATTCCCTAAGCCTTGATCTCGGGATGTCCTTAATAGATCTGCCGCCTACCAGGATATCGCCTGAATCAGGTTCATAGTATTTCATAAGAAGATTAATGAGCGTGGTCTTGCCGCATCCGGTGGGACCTACTATCGCATAAGACTCACCTGCACCGATCTTAAAGGAAACATTCTTAAGGACAGGCCTGCCCGGTACATAAGAGAAGCTAACATCCTTAAACTCAATATCTATCTTGGAGGTTTTGGTATAACCGTATTCTTCGGCACCGGATTCATCTCTTATCTCATCCTCATCCAGGAATTCAGCGATCCTGGACATGCAGGCAAAAGAGTCAGACAGCTCAGTATAGACCGCAGACAAGTCATTAAAGGGTTTCATGAAACGGCTTGCATATGCAAGAAGCGAAGACAGGGCACCAATGGTAACTGTCCCGCCGATCCCGAGGAAAGCACCCCATAAGACAACTCCTGCATAGATAAGCGCATTAACAAACCTTGTAGACGGATTGCTTATAGAGCTTAAGAATGTAGCTTTTGTAGCAGTCTTCCGGTAGGATTCGTTTATCCCGGCAAAATCCTCTATCTTTAAATCAGTGACATTATAGAGTCTGCACTCTCTTAATGTACCTGCCATCTCAGATATGAATCCCGTCTGATCTGCCCTTTCCTCGGACTGCTTCCTGAAAGATACAAAAGCGCCCTTGGCTATAAGATATGAAACAAGGAAAGACAGCGGCGTAAGGACAAGTACCATAGTAGCTATCTTCCAATTGATGTGATACATGATGAACAGAGTAACTATGATAGACATGACCCCTGCTACAAACTGATTAAGGAATAACAGAAAGCCGTCAGCTATAGTCTCAGTGTCACTTATTATCATGCTCTCAACCTTGCCTTGAGGTGCTCTGTCAAGATATGAGACTTTGAGCCTGCCAATCTTGTTGTAGCAATCGTTACGAAGCTTCATTGCAACACTGTAGGAGATCCTGTTATTTATCCTCATGAGCAGTAATTCGGCTAAAGCCGATACTACTATAAGCACAAGGATGATCAAGAGATTGTTAATAAGAGAACTGTAGCCTTCTGCAAGACCTATGCAATCTATTGCCCTGCCTGCAAAATCAGGAATAGACATAGCAGCGACAGAGTAGATCACGCCAAATATAAAGGCGAGGAATATATAGCCGCCAAGACCTTTGGAATAACTGAGAAAGCGCTTTAGGATCTTAATCTTCATTAGCACCCTCCACAGTCTGAAGAGAGCAGAAATACTTATAAGTATCGCTTATTCTGATAAGCTCTTCGTGAGGAGCTGCATAAGTAAGCCTGCCGTCTTCGATAAGAAAGATCCTGTCGCAGTCTCTTACCGTACTTATCTTCTGGGATATAAAGATAATTGTCGGGCTATTCTCAAGTTTATCAAGATTTGCTATGAATCTCTTCTCTGTTGCGCTGTCTAAAGCAGAAGTCGAATCGTCGAATATAAGCAATCCCGGATTGTCACATATGGCTCTTGCTATCCCTATCCTCTGCTTTTGTCCTCCGGAAAGACCGGTTCCCAGTGAAGATACCTGATAGTCCAGGCCTTCTTCCTTTGATGCTATTATGTCATCTGAGCAGGATAAGAAAGCGGCTCTGTCGATCATACCGTCATCTATTCCGGTCCTGCCGAGTGTTATATTGTCTCTTATAGAGCCGGAGAGCATCCTCGTTTTCTGAAGAGCTACACCTATGCTTGAAGCTTTCGATACTCCGGAAATATCCCGGACCTTCATGCCGTCGATAGTGATCTCCCCTGAAGCAGGCTCATACATCCCTGCCATAAGAGAAGCAATAGTAGACTTACCGCTTCCTGTCCTGCCGATTATGCCTATCTTCTCGCCGGGAGCTATGACAAAGCTCATATCCTCTACCGAAGGCTCCTGATTACCTTCATAAGTAAAGGATACATCCTTAAATTCCACCTTATGGGCTGTCTTGGGGGAGCTTAATATAAGATCCCCATCCCTGCCGGGCTCGATATCCAGGATCTCCTCACACCTTGATACACAGGCAATTGCTCTTGATACGGATATGATGAGATTTGCAAGTTTAACAAGCTCTATAAGGATCTGAGACATATAGTTATATAGAGCAACCACAGCTCCTGTTGATAGATTCCCGGTATTAACCTCAATATAACCCATGTAGATAAGTGCTATGATGGCAAGGTTTATAAAGCTGATGGTAACAGGGTTAAGCCAGGATGAGATATTGGCCGAATAGCGCTGGAAGCGGCTTAATCTCAGGCTCTGAGCCTCAAAAGCCTTATTATCACGATCTGTCCTGTTATAACCTCTTATGACCCTGACACCTGATATGCTGTTATCGGTCTTTTTTATAAGGTCATCCAGACTTTTGCGGGTATCCTTATATGCAGGGATGGATAGCTTAAGATTAAATGCAACAAAGCAAGATAAGATAACTATGGTTATGACAAAGACCATAGCGGACTTCAGGTCAATGGTAAAGGCCATTATACAGGCTCCAAAGACTATAAAAGGAGATCTCAACAGCAGTCTCAGGAACAGATTGATCCCAGAAGATATCTGATTAACATCAGATGTAAGGGATGTAACCAGATTTGCTCTCCCCGCCTTCTCATAGCTTGCCGCATCAAGTGATTCCAGCTTTCTGAACAGTTCCATGCGAAGAGACGAGGATATCCCGTTTGCAGCATATGCTGCAAAATACTGGGCGCTTATGGCACTGACAAAGCCAACCACTGCAAATATGACCAAAAGCAAGGCTCTTGATCTTATATAAGATCCGTCACCTGTAGCAATTCCCTTATCGATCATCCCTGCAACTATGATCGGCACTGTGAGCTCAAAGCTTGCCTCGAGAAGCTTAAACAGAGGGCTCAATATACATGATGCCCTGTATCTCTTAAAATGCTTTACGAGTATCCGCATTATCAGAGGATTTCCTTAAGTAGCTTATTTGACTCGGATAACACTTCATCAAGATCGATAGTCAGGTATTTGCCGTCTTCGTACAGGATCTTGCCTGCTACCATAGTAAGCTTTACTATGCCCGGATGCCCGCTGTAAACAATATTGGATATAGTGTTATTTACGGGATTCATCGTAGGATGCTGCATGTCTATCATGCAGATATCAGCCTTCTTGCCGGGGGCAAGAATATCACATGAATCAAGTCCCATGGCATGAGCGCCACCTACTGTGGCTGCCTTCAAGATCTCGTAAGGAGAGACAAAGGCTCCGCCATCTACTTCAAGGTTAGAAAGCGTGGATGCCAGGAACATCTCCCTGAACATATTAAGTGCATTGTTGCTTCCGGCACCGTCAGTACCGATTGCAATATTGATACCCTTATCAATGAACTTATAGACCTTGGCTATACCGCTGGCAAGCTTCAGGTTGGAGCATCCGTTAAATACAGCATAAAGGCCTCTGTTCTTATAGATCTCCATATCCTCATCGTCAAACCAGACACAGTGGAAACCGCCTCCGCCAAAGTCATAGATGCCCATCTTGTCAAAAAGCTTAACGGGAGATATGCCGTATCTTTCTATGCAGCCCAATACTTCATTCTTTGTCTCCGAGATATGAGCATATACAGGTGCTTTATACTTATGAGCCAGGTCAGATATGAACTTAAGATTATCTTCGCAGGTCGTATACTCGGCATGGAAACCGTAGACAAAGGATATCAGAGGATCAAAACTGTTTAATCTGACATAGTAATCCTCCAGCTCTTCCATACCGCCATAATCGTTGGCAGCACCGCAGAATACATGCCTGAAGCCAGTCTCTACTGCTGCTTCTGCATTCCGGTCTTTGTGGAAATACATATCGAAACAAGCAGTAACGCCGCCTGCTAAGTATTCCGCATAAGCTAACTTGGAAAACCAGTAAACATGCTCAGGTGTAAGCTTTGCTTCTCTTGGGAAGATAGCTTTATGAAGCCAATCGTCAAGACAGTAATTATCAGCCAGGGACCTTGAGAAAGTCATGGCAGAATGGGTATGAGCATTCTTAAGTCCCGGCATCAGGAGATTGCCCTTGCAGTCTATCTCCCTGTCAAATTCAATATCAGAGTGAACTTGGGCAGGACCTATGTAGCTTATAGAGTCCCCGTTTGTCCAGAGCTCGCCCGTGATAATAGAATCAGACTCCATGGTAAGTATCTGAGCATTGTAAAACCTTACAGACATAGAAACCTCTTTACTTGATATTCTCGATAAATGCCTTGTAGGCAAGGAACAGATAATAAAGATCTATCTTGGAAATGACTTCTACAGGAGCATGCATTGACCATACCGGAACACCGCAGTCGATAACATCCATGCCGTACTTAGCCATGAAGCAAGATATCGTTCCACCTCCGCCGGCATCGATCTTGCCCAGCTCACCTGTCTGCCACGGGATAGAATTTGATGCAAGAATATCGGTAATCTGGGAGATGAAATCACCTGTAGCCTCTGAGCTGCCGGACTTACCTCTTGAACCGGTATACTTCTCAAGCTTGATGCCGTGAGACATAAAAGCTGTATTGCGCTCCTCAAATACACTGCCGTACTTAGGATCATAAGCTGTTGTAACATCAGTGGAAAGCATCTTGGTCCCTGCCAGAGCCTTCCTGAATGTGAGCATATTAAACTTATCCTCGCCGCCTAAGCTCTTAGCCAAGATCTCCATAAGGAAGTTCTCATAAAGAACAGACTGGGCACCGGAATTAGCATAAGATCCGATCTCTTCTTTGTCAGTTAAGAATGTAACGCAGGTCCTCTCAGGCTTTGATTGAGCCAGAAGAGCTCTTAATGCAGGGAAAGCACAGACCTTGTCGTCGTGACCGTAGCCGGCAATGAATGCTCTGTCAAAGCCAAGATCCCTGGCCTTTGTAGCAGGTACGATCTCGATCTCAGCAGATACAAAATCCTTCTCTGTTATCTTATATTCCTTGTTAAGGAGCTTAAGTATAGCTGCCTTATAAGGTTCTTTAACAGAATCATCCTTAAGTGGAATGCCGCCTATTACGACATTAAGGTCTTCTGCCGGAATAAGATCAGAACCCTTCTTGCTCATCTGCTCTGTTCCGAGATGAGGGAGCAGGTCGGTAATATAAAAAACAGGATCAGTATCCTTCTCACCTATGCAGATCTCATGCATCTTACCGCCCTTGGTATAAATAACACCATGGATCGCGAGAGGGATGGTGGTCCACTGATATTTCTTGATACCGCCATAGTAATGAGTCTTAAAGTAAACAGTCTCCTTATCCTCGTAGATAGGATTGGGCTTTAGATCGAGCCTTGGAGAATCTATATGAGCACCAAGGATATTAAAGCCTTCGGCAACCGGTCTCTTGCCTATGACTGCTGCAGCAAACCCCTTGCCCTTAACTGATGTATAGACCTTATCTCCTGCCTTGAGCTTTTTAACATCGGATATATCCTTATATCCCAGTTCTTCAGCCGAAGCGATGGCATTAGCTGCAAACTCACGCTCTGTCTTGGATGAATCAAGGAATGCCTTATACTCTTCGGCAAACGCAAAAGCTGCTTCAATATCATCCTTGGATGAGGACTGATACAGGTTAGGATACTCGGCAAAGAGCTCCTCTGTCTTTATTTCTTTCTTCTTTGGCATACAAATCACCTCTTATTTTAATTATGTTTTATGATAACATTATTTGCATAAAAAGTATTAGAAGAGGCAAAAAATGGTAACAGATGGCCATAATCACACCAGGCACTTCTCCCCTGATGCACAGCAGAGCATAGATGAGCTCATAGACAAAGCACTCAAAACAGGGATCCAAAGGATCGGTATAACAGAACACTACGAGATAGACTTCCCGGAGCAGGACGGACTTAACTGGATGTTCGATCTTGATGAATACTATAAAACATTTCTGGACTGGCGAAAGAAAGCTGCTCCTATTGAGATCCTTATGGGCATAGAATTCGGATATCAGTCCCATATCGCAAGCAAGATCGATGAAACTGCAGATAAGATTCCCTTCGATGTGGTGCTTCTCAGTAACCACCTGTTTAGAGGAAGGGATTTTTACGATCACAGGGAATGCTATAGCCTGCCAAAGACCGAGCTTCACAGGGAGTATATAGGAATAATGGCCGAGATGTGTGAAAGATGCGATAACTTTGATGTTGCAGCCCACTACGACTATATCAACAGATATACCCCAAACCTTGACAGCTTCGTTCTGTATGAGGACTGCCCCAGAGAATTTGACAGATTCTTTGAAGCCCTGATCTCCAAGGAGAAAGCTCTGGAGATAAATACCAAATCCATCCTAAAGCATAAAGAGCGCGGGTTTACCAGGACTATGCCTGACCCTGAGGTCATAAAGCGTTATCTGGCAATGGGCGGCAAGATGATAACATTAGGCTCTGACTCCCACGAATCAGAAGGACTGGGAGCCTGCTTTGATGAGACTATAGAATACTTAAAGAGCTTCGGTATCAGAGAGCTGTTTTACTTCAAGAACAGAAAGCCCTATACCGAAGGAATAAAATAATGCTAAAACAGTGTTCATCAAACCCTCTTAACTGACACTGTTTTAGCATTCCGATAGTTAAATGCGTTTTCAGTGTCAGATCTAAGTCTTAGATAGACACTGAATCAGCATTCGGGATTATTTCTCGTTCTTCATTCCTGAGAGGAAGGCAAAGATAAAGCCGTCAAGCTTACCGTCCATAACAGCATCAACATCAACTTCCTTATAGCCCGTTCTGTTGTCTGTTACAAGAGTATAAGGACAGAATACATAGGACCTGATCTGTGATCCCCATGCGATCTCCATCTGATTACCCTTAAGGTCCTCTATCTTAGCCATCTCAGAAGCCTGGGCAAGAGCGAAAAGCTTAGCCTTGAGCATTTTAAGGCAGCTCTCTTTGTTCTGGAGCTGTGATCTCTCTGCCTGGCAGGATACAACGATTCCTGTAGGATTATGTGTCATACGGACCGCGGTATCAGTCTTGTTGATGTGCTGACCGCCCTTACCTGTAGAACGGTATGTATCAACTCTGACATCTGACATATCGATCTTAATGTCGTCTTCTGTAGCCTGGTCGAGTTCAGGTATTACTTCGCATGAAGCAAAAGAAGTATGACGCCTTCCTGCAGCATCGAAGGGAGAGATCCTTACAAGACGGTGAACACCGATCTCGGATCTTAAGAATCCATATGCATTCTCGCCTGTTATCTTCATGGATACGGACTGGATACCTGCTTCGTCACCGTCAACATAATCGAGTTCATCACAGGTAAAGCCCTTCTCTTCTGCCCATCTCCTGTACATACGGTAAAGCATGGAACACCAGTCCATGGCTTCTGTTCCGCCTGCACCGGCATGAAGTGACAATGTGCAGTTGTTGGCATCGTACTGGCCTGTAAGCAGGGTCTCGAGACGCATCTTCTCAAAATCTTCCTTAAATGTTGAAAGACTTGTAGTAAGCTCCTCAAGAGAATCCTTATCCTCTTCCTCGTTCGCAAGCTCGCACAAAGCCAGGAGGTCTTCCCTCTCGCTTACGAGAGCATTGAAGCTGTCTACCTTCTTCTTAAGCCTTCCCAGTGTTTGTTGAAGCTCCTGTGCTTTAGCTGCATCATTCCAAAAATCAGGCTCAGCAGTCCGCTGTTCAAGCTCGGATATCTGATCGGAAACACGGTCTATGTGCAGAGCTTCCTTGAGCTTTGCCATAGGTTCTTCGAACGATTCAAGTTCGAGTCTGATATTGTCGAATTCCAGCATTTAATTAACCTTTCTTGATCTCTTCTACAAATTCTTTCAAAAGCTGCATAGCTTCCTTGATGTCTTCCATCGAAGCAGCATAACTGATACGGACAAAACCTTCTCCGCAGGCGCCGAAAGCGTTGCCGGGAACTATGGCAACACGCTTCTCCAATAAGAAGCGCTCGCAGAACTCTTCGGATGAGAGGCCCGTTGACTTTATCGAAGGGAAAGCATAGAAGGCGCCGTAAGGAGTAAAACAGCTCAGACCGGCATCTTCAAGCCCCTTGATTATGACTCTTCTCCTGTGGTTATATTCCTCTCTCATCCTGCTAACTTCAGCATCTGCATTTGTCGCAGCCTCGATCGCGCAGAACTGGGCAGTTGAAGGAGCGCTCATTATGCAGTACTGATGGATCTTGACCATAGGAGCAATAAGCTCACTTGGGCCAGCAACATAACCGATCCTGAAACCTGTCATGGCATATGACTTGGAGAATCCGTTTACCATTATGATCCTGTCTCTTAACTCGCTGAACTGGCAAAGAGAAGCCGGTCTTGAATCAAGGTAATTAAGCTCGCAGTAGAGCTCGTCAGACAGAACGATGATATCGGGATGCTTTAAGAGAACGTCACGTATCTTTGCATAATCCTCGAGAGTCATGACGGCACCTGTAGGATTATTGGGATAACCCATGATTATGTACTTGGTCTTATCAGTTATTGCCTCTTCAAGATCCTCGGGCATCAGCTTATAGTTATTCTCCGGCTTTGTCTCGACTACAACGGGAACTCCGTGGGCAAACATGACTGTCGCCTTGTAAGCAACAAAGCAGGGCTCAACAATGATAACCTCATCGCCGGGATTGATAAGAGCTCTTGCAGCAAGGTCAAGGCCTTCACTGCCGCCGACGGTAATGATCACCTCATGCTTATAGTCGTAGGATACTCCATATCTGCGCTTGAGATAGTCACAGATCGCCTCTCTGGAGTCAGAATAGCCTGAATTGGGAGAATAGTGGGTATAGCCGTCAATAAGCGAATTGATACCCGCCTCTCTAATAGACCAAGGGGTAACAAAGTCAGGCTCGCCGATAGAAAGGGAGATGACATGTCCCTTCATCTCACTTGCTACATCGAAGAACCTTCTAATTGCCGAAGGCGGCACCTGTTGTACCGCCTTGGAGATCTTATCATTGTAATCAATGCTCATAAGATAATTGCCTGCCTGTCGTCACGCTCTGTATTATCGTAAATGACACCGCTAGCCTTATATTTTTTAAGGATAAAATGCGTCGTAGTTGACAGAACGCCTTCTTGTGTTGCTATCTTCTCGGTTACGAATGTTGCAATATCTCTCAAGGTCTTGTCCTCATAGATGATCATGAGATCAAAACCTCCGGACATCAGATAACAAGCTGTGACCTTATCGTACTTGGATAAGACCTGTGCAAGATGGTCATATCCTTTGTTCTTTACAGGTGTGATCCTGACCTCTATCATGCCGATACAATTATCCGGGGCTTTCTTCTCCCAGTTGATTATCGTCTGATAGCCAAGGATAACATTCTCATCCTTGAGCCTTGTGATCTCCTGCTCTACTTCGGCAGAAGATACACCAAGCATGGTGCCGATCTCCTCATAGGAGAGTCTGCTATTGTTCTCGATAAGTCTTAACAGCTCGATATCGTCTATCATATTCTTGCTACTCCGGTATCACGTGCAGCCTGTGCTACTGCAGCTGCAACTGCCTTGCCTACTCTCTCGTCAAATGCGTTAGGGAGAATGTAATCAGGATTGAGTTCCTCGTCCGATACGATACCTGCGATAGCATTTGCAGCAGCGATCTTCATCTCATCGTTGATGTCAGAAGCTCTTACATCGAGAGCGCCTCTAAAGATTCCGGGGAATGCGAGAACGTTGTTTACCTGGTTCGGGAAATCAGATCTTCCTGTAGCCATAACTGCAACGCCTGCCTTCTTAGCCTCGTCAGGGAGGATCTCAGGTGTAGGGTTAGCACATGCGAATACGATAGGATCCTTAGCCATTGTAGCTACCATATCAGCTGTAAGAACGCCGGGAGCGGATACTCCGATGAATACATCTGCACCTACGATAACGTCTGCAAGAGAACCTGCCTTCTTATCAGGATTTGTGATCTTAGCCATCTCTTCCTTAGCGGAATTAAGACCCTCTCTACCCTCATAGATAGCACCCTTACGGTCGCAGAGGATAACATTCTTAAGGCCTCTGGAGATGAGGAGCTTTGTGATAGCTGTAGCAGCAGCACCTGCGCCGTTAACTACAACGTGGATCTCTTCCATCTTCTTGCCGACGATCTTAAGAGCATTTGTGAGACCTGCAAGAGTGATTACTGCTGTACCGTGCTGGTCATCGTGGAAGATCGGGATATCGCATCTCTCCTTAAGCTTCTTCTCGATCTCAAAGCATCTGGGAGCAGAGATGTCCTCGAGGTTTACACCACCGAAAGAACCGGCAAGAAGAGCTACTGTATTTACGATCTCGTCAACATCCTTGGAACGGATGCAGAGAGGGAAAGCATCTACATCACCGAATGCCTTAAAGAGCGCGCACTTACCTTCCATAACAGGCATACCTGCTTCAGGTCCGATATCACCGAGACCTAATACTGCTGTACCGTCAGTTACAACGGCAACAAGATTATGTCTCCTTGTTAAAGTATATGACAAATCAACATCCTTCTGGATCGCAAGACAAGGTGCTGCAACTCCGGGTGTATATGCGATAGCAAGTTCTTCCTTTGTGCTAACGGGAGCTTTTGCAATTACTTCGATCTTACCGCCCCACTGCTCATGCATCTGCATTGCCTTCTCATCATTTGTCATATGAAATACCTCCAAAAATTAAGTTCGCTAGTATAGTAAATAAAAAGAAGGCAAAATACAACCTTCCAAAAGCAATAAATGTTATTCTTCTTTGCCCTTTTGGTTGTTCATATTGCCTTTATCCGAATGATCGAAATGCAAAGTAGCCATGATCTCATAGCTCCTGAGACCGAGTTTTGCATAAACAAGGGCAAACCAGGATGTAGCCGCTGCGTTAAGCACATAGTATACAGGCGTAAGGGCTTCAATATAGCCTGTTATACCGATAACAAAACCCACGACCAGGTTGGCCGCAAGGCAAAATGCCAGATTCCTCGCATTAAAGCCATAAACGCTCCTGGCTCTCTTAATGAGGAAAGGAATGACCTCACTTATCTTGAAATCACCTGCAATAAATGCTGCGGGGAAAGCGATAAATATGGGCATTATGACTATCACCAGTATAAAGAAGATAAAAAAAGCGATTGAAAGAGGAATGCCAAACACTGCAAGTAACAAGAGCAGGAGCAGTGTTCTGGCAACTACTGTGGAAAGCTTGGGGGGTGTAAGGATCGGAGGCGTAACAGGAATGCCCGCAATCTCCGTCACTTTATTCTCCTCGTAATCCAGCAAGTCAGCCTTACGGTTAGTGATAAGATGCATGCCGATATATATGAGCACAAAGATAAAAGTGATCATCTCGGCAGCCATGGGGAGCAATACTGCAAGAAGCGTCCCCATAGTCCAGGGCGCCTGCATCATCTCCGGAGTTAACTGAGAAGGATCGGTTATCGAATTAACGGAATCCATCCAAGCCATCAGAGGTCCAAAGTCGGTATCTATCCAGGGATTAAGATAGGCTGCGGTGTTAATGAGAGTCAAAAAAATAAAGATAAGCCGGTCAGGCCAGGGATTATCCGGGGACTCAAAGATCAGCTGCTTTATGTATATTCTAAACGGATTGTACTCGATAATCATATATAACCTCCGTACAAAATTATAATATACCTTCTCTAAAATTGTGATAAAATTCGTCTATATTATTAGTAGGACGGAGTATCCACATGACAGAATTCCACGTTATTCCCGGTCTCCTCTGCGTTATTCCCGTAGAGAATCACTCAGCTTCGGATATCAGAAAGATATTATCCGATCACCCCGAGATCAGATTTGTATCCCTTGCGGCAGTCGATCTTATGGGCAACGACACAGACGAGAAGATCCCTATCTCAGACTTTTATGACAATATCGAGGACTACCTTGCAGGCAAAGCTGTCCAGACAGACGGCTCCTCAGTTGTTCTCCCCGGTATTGCAACACTAAACGACGGTAAGGTCGACCTGATCCCCGACCCCAACGTTATCTGGTATATAGATTACAACAGAGAACATATAGATCAGGTTACGGGGCTTCCTGTAGGAACTCTCCGTATTCCCTCATTCCTTAAGCATAACGACGATGTGGTATGCTCAAGAGCTGTCCTTAAGAAGAGTGCAGACTATTTTGAAGCTCAGATCAAGGATGTATTCAAGAACGATCCTTCACTTTGTGAGGAATTCGGATTTAAGCCCGATGAGCTCTCTACCATCAATCTCATCATGGCAACAGAGCTTGAGTTCTGGGTCAACTCCCCTGACGAGATCATCAGCACAGAGCAGCTCACCATCTCCCAGGAGCTTAAGGAATCTTACTGGAAGCGTACAAAGGGTGTTGTAAGGACAGCATTGGAACAGGTCATCATGACCCTTGAACAGTATGGCTTTAATCCCGAGATGGGTCACAAGGAAGTAGGAGGCGTCAAGGCTTCACTTAATTCCTCCGGTGAATTCCACTTCATAATGGAGCAGCTTGAGGTTGACTGGAAGTATTCTGATGCCCTTCAGGGTGCAGACTACGAGCTTATCGCAAGGATCCTGATCAAGGAGATCTTCAGACTCCACGGCCTTGATGTAAGCTTTGATGCAAAGCCACTTCAGGGTGTTGCAGGTTCCGGAGAACACACTCACGTCAATGCTGTAGCTTACCTTAAGAACGGCAAGAAGATAAATCTCTTTGCCCCTTCTGACCTTAAGAAGGATTATCTCAGCAAGATCGGCTGGGGGTGTCTTTTCGGCATCATGCGTCACTACAATGTGGTCAATTCCTTTGTATCTGCAACAACAGATGCATTTGAAAGACTTACTCCCGGATTCGAGGCACCTACACACTGCGTAGCTTCTATCGGTATGGATGTATTAACGCCTTCAAGAAACAGATCAGTCCTTCTGGGTGTTGTAAGATCTGAAGACAACAAGTATGCAACACGGTTTGAGCTCCGTGCTCCAAACCCTCACACCAATACTTATCTTTGCCTCGCAGCTATCTATCAGGCTATGCTTGACGGATTGGATTATGCTCTTGAATCAGGCAAGGATTCCAAGCAGCTTGAAAAAGAGTTTATCAAGCCCTATGGCGAGCCCAGCAGCTACCTTGAGCAGAACAGGCTCTACAGATGTGAGGATGATATCTTTGAAGATATGACATCAGAGGAGCGCGACCGTCTCTTCGGAAAACCCGCTTCTAACGTATTCTATTCTATCAGTGCTATCAAGGATTCCGATGAAGCAGACAAGATCCTTTGCAGAGGTGATGTATTCTCCAAGATGATCCTGGATTCCTACTACATGGCAATGCTTGGCCGCTGGGAGATGGAACTGTTAGAGAAGATCATCCCTGCCAACCTCTCAACCATAAGAAGCTTTGTAAGGAAGGATAACGGTTCTAACTCTTACGACAACAAGCTCTGGGAAGAGATCTCAAATCTCAAGATCCAGCTTGCGAAGGACACCGACGAACAGCCTTGTATCTTCTCTCTCATTAAACAGGCTATAGAAAGCAAGGACTGGGAAGAGACTTCCAGACAGCAGCTTAAGATGAAGAGCTTAATGAAGACACTTAAAGAGAAATACAAGATCTACTGCGATAACCAGATCTGACAGATACATAAATATAAGATTAAGGGCTGCGAATCCGAAGACTCGCAGCCCTTATGTATTGGATCGGGTGAAATTAAGCTAATTAAGCATCCTTGCTGGAAGCTAAGAACTTATAGCAGAATGCTGCAAGTGCGCTTCCTACGAAAGGTCCGACGATGAATACCCAAACCACCTTGAGTGCTTCAGCACCAGCGAAGATAGCGGGACCGATAGATCTTGCAGGGTTAACTGATGTACCTGTAAGACCGATACCGAGAATGTGTACCATTACGAGAGCAAATCCGATAACAACGCCGCCGAATGAGCCGTGTCCGAACTTGGAATCTGTAACTCCGAGGATAACGAAGACGAAGATGAATGTGAGGATCGCTTCAACGATGAGACCTGCAACAGCGCTTCCGTTAACGCCTGCAAGACCGTTTGAACCAAGTCCGCCTGTCTGATCCGTAACTCCGCCAAGGCTCCAGATGAGCTTTAATACGCCTGCACCTGCAACTGCACCGAGGCACTGGGAAATGATATAACCGATAAAGTCTGTAACAGAGATGCCGCCAGTGATGAGAACACCGAGTGATACAGCAGGATTGATATGGCAACCTGAAATATTACCTACAGCATAAGCCATACCGACGATTACAAGTCCAAAGGCAAAAGCAGTAAGAATATAACCACTACCATTAACCGAATCGCATCCGACTAACATAGCAGTACCGCAACCTACGAGAACGAGTGTGAAAGTACCGATAAATTCGGCGATAAACTTCTTCATAGAGTCCATAGTAATCAACCTTCTTTCTTTATTCGGCATACTGCCGTTAGGTTAATTATACAGATATTCTTCCCCGCAATATTTCACGATAACTTCATTTTTGTTACCATCAGAAGACTTTTCAACATGGCCTATCCTTCGTGCTTCAATACCGAAGGAACCTGCAATATCGATAATATCCGATACAGCAGATTCGTCACAATAGAATTCGATCCTGTGACCACAGTTAAATACCTGGAACATCTCCTTCATGGGAATATCGCCTGAATCATAGATAGCCTGGAATATAGGCGGGAGATCGAACATATTGTTCTTAACATACTTAAGACCTGTGCCGAAATCTCTGCACTTAGCCTGTCCGCCGCCTGTGCAGTGGATGATGCCATAGACCTCATCCTTATGCTTCTCCAATACCTGAGATATTACAGGAAGGAAAGTCCTTGTGGGAGACAGGATGCCCTCACCTACTGTTATGTCAGTGCCGGGCAGATTATCCGTAAGACGGAACTTACCACAATAAGCCTTATCCTCGGGTATAGTATCGGAGAATGACTCCTTATAGTTCTCGTAGTAATACTTGGACAGTAAAAGATGTCTTGCAGCTGTAAGACCGTTGGATGAGATACCCGAATTATAGGAATCTTCATATGTAGCCTTGCCGAAGGATGCAAGACCAACGATTACATTGCCGGGCTTGATATTTGCCGCATTTACTACGTCGGAACGCTTAGCTCTTGCAACGAGAGTGGAATCTACGATAAGAGTCCTTACAAGGTCTCCTACATCAGCTGTCTCTCCGCCGCACATCTTAATATCGATCCCAAGTGCCGAGAGCTTTGCGATGATCTCATCGTAACCTTCGATAACCTTGGCGATAGCCTTGCCATCAACCAGGTGGGCATTTCTGCCAATGGTATTTGAGAGCATGAGATTCTTTGTTACACCTGCACATGCAAGGTCATCAGTATTCATGACAAGAGAATCCTGGGCAAGCCCCTTAAAGTAATCGTAATTGCCAGTCTCTTTGTACATAAGGTAAGCAACAGAGGATTTTGTGCCGGCGCCGTCAGCATGGATAGCTGTGCAGTATTCCTCATCACCTGCAAGGTCTTCGATAAGTTTGCAGAAAGCCCCCGGGAAGACACCCTTAGACTGATTCTTTACTGCTGCCTTTACATCATCTTTCGTAGGTGATACGCCTCTACTTAAATACGATTCAGCTGCCATGTTACATCCTCCGATTGTAATCTAAGTTTTCCGTGCAGACCGGTAAGCCGGGTTCTGTATGTGACAATCATCTATCTAGGATCTAAATCTCTTTAGACCTCAAGCCGTCTCCCGAGACCCGCGGACCACGGTTAAGTCTCATCCACGACGTTGCTCCGGGTGGGGTTTACAAGGCCGGTATGTCTCCATACCGCCGGTGAGCTCTTACCTCGCCTTTTCATCCTTACCCTTGCGGGCGGTTTTCTTTTCTGTTGCACTTTCCTTAAAGTTGCCTTCACCGGGAACTGCCCGGCACCCTGTCCTGTGGAGCCCGGACTTTCCTCATGCACACAGGGCTTTCGCCCGATCGGTGCCCGCGATTGTCTCGGTCTGCCCGAAAAACATATTCATTTTAAATAAAATGGCTCTTAAAGTACAGATGTACCTTCATTATTACAATTAACAATGAATTTGATCTGAGGGAACTTTATTTGGAGCAATTTCTCAAGTTTAGGCAGATATATCTGTTCCGTGGCTGAATGACCGGCGATAAGAGTGTTTATGCCCAGCTCTTCAAGAAGGACAGTGAGGTGATGCTTGATCTCTCCTGATACAACAGTATCAACACCTGCTCTTACTATTGCTTCTATAGAGTCCTCATCGAAGGCTCCGCCCTGGATAAATACCTTCTTAACCTTGCTGTCTGTGGGATTGATGGTAATTATGCCGCTGGTCTTAAGCCCTTCTGCCACTCTTTGTTCAAACTCGGATACTGTTGTCTCCTCCTCAAGCTCAAATACACTTCCGCATAAAGAGCTGTCCAGTCTCGAAGACTCAGAGATACCTATAGCCTCAGCTATTGCCTTGTTGCCAAACTCATCAGTGAGGTCAAGATTTGTGTGGCAGGCAAAACAAGCGATATCGCTCTTTATAAGTTTGGATAAGAGCCTGCCTGTAACGGTCTCAACAGATACGGAATCTATGCCGCCAAAGATGATCGGATGATGAGTTATTATCAGATTGCATCCGTTCTTTATAGCTGTATCTATTGCCTTACCCGTACAATCCAAAGAGATGACGCAACCTGTCAAGAAGGACGAAGTATCTCCTGTCATAAGCCCCGGATTATCGTAATCAAGAGCATTCTCTCTGGGAAATAATTCATCAAGATAATCTGTAACTTCTTTAATCTGCATGTAAGTCTCCTTCTAACATCTTGCGGATCTCGCTACTTCCCCTGCTCCTTATCTTAAACACTTGGGTAAGATGCTCTATATATTCGTCTGTAAGAGCATCACTTCCCCGGCGTTCAAGAATGCAGGGACCATAGTAAAGCTGTCTGAGATCCAATTCCTGTATATATCCCCGATATCTTAATCTTAATACATTATAGAAAATATCTCTGTCTTTACAAACTGTCTCTATCTCAAAAATAAAGCCCTGTTCTGCCAGGAATCTCCTTACAAGATGCATAGATTTCTGGGGCTGGAGGATAAGAGCTATATTGCTCAATATGTCTTTATCAAGGTCTTTGATAGCTCTTGCAAGGATATCGATAATATTAAGTCCGCCCATTCCGGCAATGACTATAATGTCGCCACTCCTGATATTCACGCCGTTAAGACCGTCTGTTACCAGTGTTTCTGATCTGTCCTTAAACCCATTTGATTCAAGGAGCAATCTGCTCTTGGAAGCAGGCTTGGGATTGATATCAGTGCATATTACTGAAGTTGCTATGTCCTCTTCGAGACATCTTAAGGATAGAAGGCCATGGTCTGCCCCCACATCAAGGACCCTGCCGGGTCCGAGTTCTGCCCTGGCATTACGGACCTCTTCAAATATCGTATTTAGTCTTACCGGCAGATCTTGCATCAGAGACTGTTACCTGCCTTCATCAGCTGATCTTTATATTCAGCGATCTTTTGTAATTCCTGTCTGATCCGATCTTTGTCATCGCCGGTTGCCAGACTGTAACGGTCGATCAGAAGACGTTCTCTGTCCTCGATAGCTTTGATCCTGATACGGTAGAGGTGCCCCAAGTACATATCTCTCCTGCTCAAGGTATTACCGGAATCCATCGCCTTGCCACAGGCCTTGGCCAGAACTACCTCTGAAGGAGTTCCGTTGATCGTAACCTCTCTGAATGTATCCATCATGAGAGCAAAGGGCACACCGCTTTCCTCGTTATAGAGCTCCAGAAATCTCTTTACTATGGTCTTCATGGTATCTCCGGAAAAATCCGAAGGCCTTAAAATATCTGTCTTGTTAAGAACAGCAGGATCAGTAAGTCTTTCCTGCAAAGACATGGCGTAAGCAAACAGCATGATCTCATCGTTCGTTGCCAAATCTGATACTACAGTCTCAGAGACCTGATCTGTAATGCTCTCTTCTGTCTGAACGATCTCCCTGTTGCGGCTCTCGATATCGGCCTGTTTTGCCCTGTCGGCACGCCTTGCATTCTCAAGATCCTCGTAGGATGCCTTACGGGAAGACAGGGCGTCCATCTGTTTAAGCACCGCATCTGCGCTGGCTCCAAGTTTATTGGCGGCAGCATTTGCCATCTTGGATCTGGCAATCTCATCGGTAAGCCAGGAACCATAGAGACATACATCTTCCTGATATTTGCCTGAATCAAGCCCGGAGGATCTATCTAAGTTATCGTTATATGCACGGTCAAGGAGGTAGTCTTCAACATAGAGCGCATTCTTAACTACCTGGGCAAAAGCCTCGGCCCCGTTGGCCTTAATGAATTCATCAGGATCCTTGCCGTCCGGAACCTTAGCTATCTTGATCCTGATATGGCTCTTATCATTCTTTCGAAGGAAATCGCACATCATGGGGATGGCCCTGATAGCTGCCATCTGCCCCGCTCTGTCGGCATCGAAGAAGAATACCACCTCTCCGTTATTGGTATATCTGGCACAAAGCTTGAGCTGATCGTCTGTAAAAGCCGTACCCAGAGAAGCAACTGTATTTCTGAAGCCCGCCCTGTGCATGGCAATAGCATCCATGTAGCCTTCTACAATTATGATCTGGCCGGACTTCTCCTTCTTGGCCCAGTTAAGAGCATAAAGATGTTTCTTCTTATTGTAGACAAGAGAATCAGGAGAGTTGATATATTTGCGATCCTCATCCTTCTCTATGGCTCTGCCGCCGAAAGCAATTATGTTGTCCCTGACATCAAAGATCGGAAACATAAGACGCTTCCTGAATAGATCAACCACATTCCCGTTCTTGGTCCTGGTAAAAAGACCTGACTGCATCATCTCTTCATCGGTATAGCCTAAGGCCCTTACAGTGTTATAAAGACCGTCCCATTCATCGGGGGCAAAGCCGATGCCAAAATGCTTCAGGGTATTGCTATCAAGCCCTCTGCTTGTTGCATACTCCATAGCCTCCCTGCCCTTATCCTCGTCATAGAGGCTGTAGTAAAAGTATTTGCAGGCTTCCTTAAGGATGCCATATACCCTCTCTTTTGCCTTACGGAGTTTATCGTCCTCGTTATCAAATCTGGAATCAGGGATCTCTACTCCATACTTATCAGCCAGGAATCTTATGGCCTCAGGATAGCTCAGGCGTTCATATTCCATAATGAAGCCTATGGCATTACCGCCCTTATTGCATCCGAAACAGTGGAATATGCCCATCTTTGGATTAACGCTGAAGGAAGGCGTCTTCTCCCCGTGGAAAGGACAGCATGCCCAAAGAGAGCCCCCCTTAGACTTAAGAGATACATAGCTGCCCACAACATCTGCTATGTCAGCCCTGTTAAGCACCTCCGCTATTACACTGTCCGGTATCCTTGCCAAAATATATCTCCTGTTTCAACTGATGATCAATTACTTAATTAAAAATAATGGAAAGTATACAGCATTCCAGTCTAATCATACCTTTTTTGACGAGATTTACAACAAATCACATCCATACAAAAGGTCTCCCCTTCAGTTTCTAAGGAAAGACCTTGTATTAAACTATTCTATGAGTCAGAACTTACTTATCTTCAGAAGATGAAGATCTGCCGAAGAGTCCCTTCTTCTCAGGTTCAGCGCTGGCCTTAACGGAACCGTCCGGGTTAAGGTTCTCACGCTTGATAACAGTCTGGATAGAGCTCTTTGTAAATGTTACTAAGGTGTTTGCTGCAGAAGTTGCGATAGTAACCTCATTGTCCTTGATCTGGGCAACGAAACCGACAAGACCACCGATAGTTGCGACCTTATCGCCTACACTGAGCTTCTCCATCTGCTTCTTGAGTTCCTTGTCCCTCTTACTCTGAGGTCTGATAAGAACAAAGTAGAACACTACGAACATTATTACGAGAAGGCCTATGGAATATACGGATCCCATGACCTCACTGTTCTTCAAGAAATCGAATGTACCCATTTAATCAAATCCTCCGGATCTTTATTCTTTGATCATCTCAGCGATGCAATCTGACATTGTGAAATATCCGGACTGCTTGCCGTTCATAAACTCCGCAGCCTTGAGTGCGCCCTTGGCAAATACATCACGTGACTTGGCGCTGTGGCTGATAGTTAATGTTTCTTCATCACCTATGAACATAACCTGATGTTCTCCGATGATATTACCTCCTCTTATAGAAGAGATTCCAATCTGATTCTTCTTTCTGGCTTCGCTGACCTGATGTCTGTCGTATATGTATTCCAGAGTATCAGGTGCTTCCTGCTGAACAGCAGCAGCAAGCATCATTGCAGTGCCGGAAGGAGCATCTAACTTGCGGTTGTGGTGAGCCTCGAGTATCTCGATATCATAATCGGGATAAAGAGTCCTGGTAGCATTCTTAACGAGTTCAAGCATTAAGTTGATGCCGATGCTCATGTTGGCTGACTTGAATACAGCAATCTGCTCAGATGCCTTGAGTATCTCTGCGACAGTTGCATCGTCAAGAGCTGTTGTGCAGCAGATAAAAGGCTTCTTCCTCGCAAGAGCAAAATGAAGGATCGACTGTACTGCCATAGCATTTGAGAAATCGATGATAACGTCGAAATCCTCTGTTGAATCACTGGGATTCTGATACACAGGGAAAGGATAGCCGTCATAGCTTGCTATATCGCTGCCTGCAACGATCTGATAATCGTCACTGTGAATGCACATATCTGCAATTGCATGACCCATTCTTCCGCAACAACCGTTAAGAAAAATCTTTACCATATCTGATCTCCTATTATCTTCCGATATATTTGTTCATTGCAGATGTATCGTAATCTGCAAGCGTCTTAATAACCTTTGCTCTGCCTGCCTCGCTCAGTTCACAGAGAGGGAGCCTGCAGGGACCTGCATTCCATCCGAGGATATTCATGGCATCCTTGACAGGGATAGGATTAACCTCGCAGAACATTGCAGATACAAGAGGTACTACCTCGATCTGCAGCTTCCTGGCAAGTTCTATATTACCGTCTAAGAATGCATGTATCATCGTAGATGTCTTCTCAGGAATGATGTTGGCAATAACCGAGATAACACCCTTGCCGCCTAAAGAACACATGGGGACAGCGAGAGCATCCTCACCGGAGTACATAACAAATCTGTCTCCGCAAAGAGAGAATGTCGTAGGCACCTGATCAAGATTGCATTCCTTGACGCCAACGATGTTGTCGCACTCAGAAAGCCTGAGCAGGACCTCAGGGCTGATATTGACATTGGTCCTGGAAGGAACATTATACAGGATCAAGGGGCAGTCAACTGCAGAAGCAACTGTCTTGTAATGACGGTATAATCCCTCAGGTGTGCACTTATTGTAATAAGGTGTAACGAGCAATGCAGCATCAATGCCTAAAGCGGCAGCACGCTTAGTAAGACTTGTGCAGTAAGCAGTATCATTAGATCCTGTACCTGCAATAACAGGCACTCTGCCTGCTACAGTATCAACAGCAAACTTGATGGCATCGATGTGCTCTTCATCAGTCATGGTAGCTGCTTCACCGGTAGAACCGCAGATAACGATGCTGTCTATCTTATTCTCGATCTGGAACTCGATCATCTTGCCGAGTTCATCAAAATTGATACCGCCGTTCTCAAAGAACGGAGTTACGATAGCTACACCAGCACCTTCGAAAATAGGCTTTGTCATAAGGATACCTCCTTAAAAATACGCATAATGATATGCAAGCAAGATTTTAACATTCACAAAGCCATATAGTCAATTTATACTTCTTACGCGCACATTTGTATCTAAGTGACGCACATATTAGTTGGATGCATCGTTATTTACGGAGATCTGATAGATCCTGGGATCGAAATCCTTGCCTACCTGTCTGAATACAGCATTAAGAGCAGATTTGTTAGATGCCTTTATCACGATGTCCATACGGTATCTGCCCCGCAGCTCATAAAGAGCATCAGGCATTGGTCCGAAGAGCTCAAAATCATATCTGCTATCCTGAACGGACAGGAACTGTCTCAGGTATTCAGCCAGGATCTGAGCTTTGTTTATACAGTCATCCTCGTTATTACTGGATACTATAAGTTCTCCTATAGCCTTAAACGGAGGCAGTTTGACCTTGGATCTGTATTCTAACTCAGATTCAAAGAAAGACTCGTAGTCCTGGGTAAGAGCAAACTTAAACAAAGGAAGCTCAGGCCTGAAACTCTGAATAAACACCTCGCCCGGATAATCTCCCCTCCCTGCTCTTCCTGCAGCCTGAGTGATAAGCTGGAAAGCTCTCTCTGAAGCCATGTAGTTAGAAGACATGAGCATAAGATCTGCGCCAAGTATACCTACTACAGTTACTTCCGGGAAATCAAGTCCCTTGGCTATCATCTGTGTCCCTATGAGAATAGATGCTTCCTTCCTTGCAAAACGGGTAATTATCTCATTATGGGCATCAGGAGACATGGTGGAATCCTGATCCATACGCAGGACAGTCTCATGTGGATAAAGCTCACCCAGCAATTCTTCAAGCTGCTGGGTACCAAAGCCCGCTCTCGTAAAGTTGACTGAGCCGCACTCAGTGCACTTTGCCTCAGATACCGGGATAGTATAACCGCAGTAATGGCATACAAGGCTCCTGCCCCCTGTCCTCCTGTTGTTATGGAGAGTCATTGCAACTGAACAGTTTACACAGTTTACAGTCATACCACAGTCACCGCATACTAAAGTCCTTGAATAACCTCTCCTGTTTAAAAACAGCATGACCTGTTTATGCTGAGAAAAAGCTCTTGCCATAGCCTGTCTCAAAGGGACAGAGAGCATCTCACCAGCTCCAAGCTTAAGCTGTTCTTTCATATCTACAGGAACTATCTTGGGGAGCTTGGCTTCGCCATGGGCTCTTTTCTTTAAGGTGACAAGTTTATAGACTCCCTTGCGGGCTGCATAGAAACTCTCAACAGAAGGAGTGGCAGAGCCAAGTATTATCTTGGCTCCTGTAAGCTTCTGCCTCATTCTGGCTACATCCTTGGTGATGTATCTGGGATGGGTCTCGGATTTGTAGGATGAATCGTGCTCCTCGTCGATTATTATGAGCTTAAGATCTCTTATGGGCGCGAAGATGCCGCTTCTGGGGGCTACTACCACCCTTGCTATCCCCCGCCTTATCTTGTCCCACTGTTCGTATCTCTGGCGGGATGTGAGCCTGCTGTGCAGGACTGCGACGCTGTCTCCGAGCCTGCCAACTATCCAGTTAATTGTCTGTGGAGTAAGGGATATCTCAGGCACGAGATATAAGACATTACCACCTTTTGCAAGGCATTCTCTTGCGCAGTTAAGATAGACTTCTGTCTTGCCTGAGCCTGTTATTCCAAACAGGAGATAAACATCAGCATCAGGATTCCCGCATATGGTCCTCGTAGCTTCTATCTGATCGTCATTAAGGCCATGGACCTCGCTAAACTTGGAATCAAGCTCATCTTTATCAACGAGGACAGCACTGCTCTTAAAATCAGCTTTCTTCTTGTAGGAAGTAACCAGTCCCTTGTCTATGACCGCCTTGAGCTGCGATGGAGATATGCCGAGAGAAGCAAGGAGCATGCTCTTCTCGGTATCTTCGCTCTCAAGGAGGTATTCGAGGATGTTGATATGGGCCTGTGATCTTAAAGAACCTGACTCAAGTACTCTTAGAGCATTTTCCCTGTCTGCGATCTTTACGAAAGTCAGCTCCGGATCCTTATGCTGCTCGACGCAGGACGGGACCATTAGTTCTATGGCATCTCCCCTTGTGCAGTTAAACCTTGAAGAGATCATGTCTATCAGGGCAAGCTGGTCTTCATTCAAGACGGGCAAGTCAGATATTAGCGAATCAACAGCTTTGATCCCGGATGTATCCACGTCATTGTCATTTATATCGATAACAACAGCAGAATAGATCTTATTGCCCTTGCCAAAAGGAACACGGACAAAGGAGCCCTTATATACCCTGCCACTCAGTTCATCAGGGATTATGTATGTAAAGGGCTTATCAGTCTGCCTTATGGCGCCTCTTAAGATAACACTGCAGTTTGCCATATCAGTTGTCGTCGTTGTCGTCGTTGCCGTCAAGGAGTGAGAACATATCGATCTGGGCGCTCTCAGGGAGGTCATCCAGAATGCCTCCGTAAGATAAGAGTTTCTGGGTTACCGCCTGACCGACACCGGTCCTTATGGTAAAGTCCTCACGGTTCTTAAAAGGACCTTCTTCTCTTGCTTTGCAGATACTCCTGCCGTTACTTTCGGATACGGAATCTATGGCGCAGAACGGAGGCCTGATGACGCCTTTGCTCACCTTCTTGAATCTGACACCATCAGATTCCTCAAGAGATACTGGAGCAAATGTAATACCTCTTGCATACATCTCTTCAACAAGCTCGCAGAGATAGAACTGGTTCTTGGTATTGGGATTATCCGCAGACCTCATCTTCTCCTGGAGCTCCAGCCTGAGCTTCTTGACCTTCTCCGGGCCAAAGCACATGGATTCAGCGTCGAAACCTTCACCTCTTATGGTAAAGAAAGCACAATAGTACTCTTCGGGATAGTACACCTTAAACCAGGCAACACGGAGAGTTGAGATGGAATATGCAGCGGCATGGGCCTTAGGGAACATGTATTTGATCTTGTTACATGACTCTATGTACCAGTCAGGAACGCCGCAAGCCTTCATCTCCTCTTTGAATTCAGGCCACCTGGGCTCTTCGCCCTTGGCAACTCTGCCCTTACGGACGGCTTCCATGATGTCAAACGCATCTTTGTTGGGAAGTCCCCAATAGATAAGCCTTGTCATAATGGAGTCACGGCATCCGATAACTGAATTGATATCGCAGATACCTTCTCTTATCAGGTCCTGAGCATTACCGGTCCAGACATCGGTACCATGAGACAGACCCATGAGCTGTACAAGATCGTAGAACCTGGAAGGTTTTGTCTCCTTGATCATGCCGCGGGCCATATTCGTTCCAAGCTCAGACAAGCCCAGCGTAGCAGAACCCGCATCCGTTGCCTCAATAGGGAAACCCAATACATCCGTACCCTGGAGCAGTGCCATGACCTTGGTATCAGGAATAGGAATATCCGTGATCGTTACGCCCGTGATCTCATGGAGCATACGCAGCACCGTCGGGTCAGCGTGACCTAATATATCAAGCTTAAGGATAGTATCATGCATCGCATGGAAATCGAAGTGAGTCGTTATGATACCACACTCTGTCTTATTAGCCGGGAACTGTATCGGTGTAAACTCATAGACATCCATCTCTCTTGCGATAACGACGATACCGCCCGGATGCTGAGAAGTCGTTCTCTTAACGCCGATTATTCCCTTGGCCATATAGGCAAGATGAGCCTGGGTATAAGTCTCGTTTCTCTCGTCAAGGATCTTACGGCATATACCGTAAGCATTCTTATCCTGATAAGCACCTATGGTACCTGCCTTGAATGTATGGGTACCGCCAAAGAGTACTCCTACATAAGCATGAGCTCTGGGCTGGTATTCACCGGAGAAGTTAAGATCAATATCAGGCTGCTTGTCGCCCTTAAAGCCCAGGAACGTCTCGAAAGGTATATCCTGTCCGTCCCTTATCATCGGTGTTCCGCACTCGGGACAAACATCTTCAGGGAGATCATATCCTGAACCGTACTCACCGGAGTCATTAAACCTGGTATAACAGCACTTTGGACATCTGTGATGCGGAGGGAGCGGATTAACCTCGGAGATACCGCACATCGTGGCAGCAAAAGAGGAACCTACAGAACCTCTTGAGCCTACGATATAACCATCGTTATTAGACTTCTTTACAAGCCTGTAAGCGATGTAATACATGATGGCATAACCATTGGAGATGATGGATATGAGTTCCTTATCAAGTCTTGCCTTAACAACAGGATTAAGCACTCCCTTATGTCTGTAGAGCTGATTTGCCTTTGTATAAGCGATATCCCTGACATCAGCAGCAGCTCTTGCGATCTGCGGAGGATAAGAACCTGACGGGAACGGCTTGATCCCGAATTCGATCAGATCTGCGATCTTGTTTGTATTCTCAACTACGACCTCATATGCCTTGTCCTCGCCAAGATAGGAGAACTCTTCCAGCATCTCATCCGTAGTCCTGAAATAAAGATCTGACTGAAGCTCTGCATCCTTGAACCCCTTGCTCATGAGCAGATACTTACGGTATTTGCCATCCTCTTTGTTGAGATAGTGGGAGTCTGTTGTAGCGCAGCACGGCATATTGTGGTCATCGGCAGTCTGGACCAGCAGTTCATTTACTGCCTGAATATCAGCTTCGTTAACGGCAACATTGCCGGTATCAGACTTCTCAGGATCCTGCCTTGTAAGGAAGATGTTATTACAAAGGGGCTGTATCTCGACATAGTCATATAGACTAAGGAGATCTGCAAATTCCCTGGAATCCTTAAGAATCTGTCTTGCCTTCACTATGTCCTTGCCACATTCCTTATAGCATCTTATGACGTAGCGGTATATCTCACCTCGCTCGCAGGCACCACCGATGATAATACCGGAGGAATAGTACTTAAGAAGGCTCTTAGGTGTCCTGGGCCTTCTGGAGAAGTAGTGGATGTGGGATTCGGAAACAAGACGATAGAGGTTATAAAGCCCCATATTAGACCTTGCAAGATAGATAATGTGATAGGTAGGAGATTCGCTTAATCCACCTATCTTCTTGAGGGATTTGATCTTGCTCGAATCGTAATGTCCCTTGTCGTAATTGATCTTAAGGGGATCTACCCCTCCAGCATCCTTGAGCATGGCGATAAGAACATCGGCTGAAATATAGCACTGCTCGAGCATGGTGTCGGCATCCGTATCTGTCCTCTTAAAGACAAAATCCAGTCCCTTATCCTTGAGCAGAGAATTAACATCAGCATACTTATCTTCAAAATAAGTCTTAAGGATATCCTCATCACTTGTTGCAGGCATAAGGAACTTATGTCTGTAATACTTATGGTCCTCGATCCTGATACCGTATCCTGCCCTTCTGAGGAATGCTAAGGTCGTAAAGATATCAGGACCTGTTATGTAAGAATCGCCAATGAATTCCAGGAGCTCACCCATTGCAAAATAAGACTGGCACGGTTCACCCTCACCGGGATATATCATGTCCTCAAACTCTGCATAGAAATCAGCTACATGCTCAAACTCAATTTCGGTAGGAACAACATAATCCTCTGCAGATTCGCAGTCGATATTAAGATCCTGATTGTAGATCCTGCCATATTTCTCATGGGGGTCTAACGGACGAACTGTAATCTTCTCGTCAGTGAGTTCCTCGGGAAGCTCAGACATATCCCATATGGTCTTATCTATATCGTGAGACGCAAACTCCTTAGCGTCTTCATCAGATTCACCCTCCAGGACCTCTCTTTTGTTCTTAAAACCCTTAAGACGGAATTTGGATGCTGCGACAGAAGTAAAGGTATCTCTTAATGCATCATTTCCGTTGCGCTTAATGGTAATGGCAACAAAAGAACCAACAGGCTTAGGCCTCTGTATAAAGTTCAAGGCTGCATCCTCAGTACCCGGAGCAGGCTTGGAGAAGAATTTGTCATCTGTATCAACGTCGTATGGCAGGTTATAGAATACAGTGGGGCCGTCATCTACAAGATAGCCCTCGCAGCCCAATATACATTTGAAGGGAGTCTGCCCTTCCTCAAGTTTCTTATTGAGCTTACCTGCTGCCTCAAACACATGAGGGAATGCCTGTACTACGCCATGATCTGTTACAGCACATGCCGTATGGCCGAAACTTACTGCTGTCTTTACCAGATCTGCAGGATCAGTAATAGCATCCTCATCACTCATCTTTGTATGGACGTGGAGCTCGACTCTCTTGCGCTCGGCATGATCCCTTCTGGATGCAGGTTTATCTGCAGGGAAAGCACCAGTGATCTTAAACTGCATCTCCCCTGTATACTGATCGTGCTCGACATTACCCTGGAAACCTGCGAAGCCGCCCTTCTCAAATCTCTTCTGGAAGATATCTGCCTCTTCAGGCTTAAGGAATGCAAAACAGGATATGGCATCAGTATCATCCATTAACAGGAATTTAGTTATAACGCTCTTAAGGCTCTTGGTAAGCCTCATCTCCTCGGTCAGAGTGACATTACCTATAAGATTGATATTCATGTCGCCAACAGATGCATCCTTGATCTTAAGGAGTCTTGCATCTGTCTTGACCTTGCCGAAGATGGCACCTTCGGCATTTTGCCTCTTGGAGTAATCAGGCTTTGCCTTATCTTCCTTGATGACCTCCTTGAGCTGCTGCTTGGCCTTATATGCCCAGGAATTCTTATCTGAAGTATCAGGCTTATTATCCTCTTCCTTGGGAGCATCTGAGCTCTGACCCTCAGTCTTCTTACCTGACTTCTTAGGGGCCGTGCCCGGCTCGATATCTATAAAATTGCCTTCCTTGATCGCCTTATCGATGATCTCCTCCGGCGTGAGTTCCTGGAGATCAGGATTATCAATAAAACAGATATCCACGCCGCCAAAGTTATCGACATCAAAACCCGTGCAATGCCTTATGGATTCAACAATATTACACCTGAGGATATTCAGCTGGGACTCGTCATATAGTCTCTTCCAGCTTGAAGGCAGCATAAGACCATAATAACGATCACTCTCATCAACAAGGGATATCTGCTTATCAAGTATCTTTCCTGATGAAATCGCATAATCGTAGGCAACAAGCGGCCAGAGTCTGGTTATGCTATCCATGAACGTATCCTTGTAAACGTCCCTGAATCCAAGCTGTATAGTATTCATATAGGACATACTGAGATGTCTTATGAAATCAACGAGATTATCACCGTCTCTGACGGTCTCCTGACCAAGACAGACAATGCTGATGCAGCCCCTTGATTCATAGAGGTCTACAGATTCAACAACAATGCCCTCAAGTCCCTGATATGCGGAGCAGTCAAAATCAGCCAGCTCCGTTAGCTTTGTCCTTCTCCTCTCCAATCCTGATCACTTCCTTAACAAATTCTTCAACAGCATCTGCAGCAGGGATCTTACGAACAGGCTGCCCCTTCTCAAAGAGGACAAACTCATCCTTGCCGCCTGCAATGCCAATGTCGCATTCCCTAGCCTCACCGGGACCGTTAACAACGCATCCCATTACGGCAACCTTAAGGTTATAAGGAAGTCTTGAAACCCGGTCTTCAATCTCCCGGGCCAGCTCTATGAGAGGTACCTGGGTCCTTCCGCATGTCGGACAGGATATAAAAGTGATCCCTCCGTCTCTTAAGTCCAAAGCCTTGAGAATACTCCTGGCCGCATAAACCTCATCTACCGGATCACCGGTAAGAGATACTCTTATAGTATCTCCGATACCCATGGCAAGCAGGGCTCCTATACCTACAGCAGATTTGATGACGCCTTCTCTGACAGTACCTGCCTCGGTAACGCCAACATGCAGCGGATAGTCGCAGGCAGCAGACAGGATCTTGTAAGTGTCTATAGTCAGTTTAGGCGAAGAAGACTTAATGGAGATAACGATATCTCCAAAGTCTGCATCCTCAAGGAGCTTAACAGCTCCCAGAGCACTCTCGGTCATTGCCTCAGCATTGACCTCGCCATATTTGGCAAGGATCTGTCTGGAGATAGAGCCTGAATTAACACCGACTCTGATCGGTATCCCCCTGTCCTTGCAGACATCAACAACAGCCTTAATGTTCTCAGGACCGCCGATGTTGCCTGGATTGATCCTGATTTTGGAAGCGCCGTTCTTGCAGGCTTCGATGGCAAGGCGGTAATCGAAATGGATATCGGCAACCACGGGGATCGGGGAATTCTTAGAGATCTCTGCCATTGCCATAGCAGCCTCCATATCCGGGATAGCGACTCTGGTAATGTCGCATCCTGCGTCCTTGAGCCTTGATATCTGCTCTAAGGTTGCCTTAACATCACGGGTATCCGTGTTATTCATGGACTGGATCTTAACAGGAGATCCGCCACCTACCTCTACATTGCCGATCAAAACTTTCCTTGTCATAAAGTGTCCTCTGCTGCAGCTCTGTCTTGTATGACAGATGATTTTATGCGTAAAAATATACTAACATAACAAAACCTGTAAGTTTTGTGTTATTCCATAAATATTCTAATGATGTCTGATGCAAAAGCGAACAGCACCAGGCCGATAAGCAGGAAGAAACCTACTACATTGATAACATCTTCGGCTTTTTTGGAGATCTTCCTTCCGATTATCATCTCCACAAAGATCAGGATGATCTGATTGCCGTCAAGACCCGGTATCGGCAGAAGGTTTGTGATCATAAGACCTATGGATATAAGACCTGACATCATTACCAGTGTATAGACCTTCTGATTCAATGTATCATCAACGTCATTAACAACATCAGAAACGGCTACCGTAACACCAACAGGGCCTGAAACCATATTGTAGACTTCTTCCTGACCTCTAAATACCAGTGACAGAGAGTCAATAGAAACCTTGAGTGTGGTAGCAGGCATCCTTAAGGCTGAGCCCAGAGCCCTCATAAATGTATTAAGATCATAGACCCTGTATGCCAGGAGATATATGCCCCTGTCATTTGCAAATGTGGTAAGAGAGATAACGCATTCTTCTTCCATGTACTCGCCGTTGCGGTAGAAGCCGAATGTCATGGTATCCCCTTCTTTAAGCGTATCCAGGAATTCCATAAAGTCAGGCTCAGATACCTTCTTGCCTTCAACAGATACCAGATAATCCCCGCTCTTCAGGATGGGATTGCCATTATTCTGTGTCGCATATGAGCTCTCTATCTCCCAGCCTTCGTACTTGTTATTGGTGTCCTGATAACAGGTAATGCCGAGCATAGGCCTGGTCTTTATCTCAGGAGTTAAGACAAGGTCATAGAGCTCGCCTGTATCGGCGCTCCTGACAGTGAGAGTGAGTTCCTCCGTCTCAGGAATGATCATACGGGTCTCTACAAAGAAATCCAGCGGGTTATATACCCTTCTGCCGTTGACTTTTACAATAGTATCTCCCGGGACATAGTCTGTCTCGGCAAGCTGAGTGCCGTTTGGCGCATAGTTCAGATCAAGAGTCTGAAAGCCTGTTGCAAGAAACAGGCCGAAGAAGATCATCACGCCAAGGAGCATGTTCATAAAAGGACCTGCGAGAGCAACAATAAGTCTCTTCCACCTGGGATTATTTACCAGGAGTGACGGATCATCACTCTCGATGATATTGCCTTCCTCATCTATGTCAGTAAATCTTACATAAGCTCCGATAGGGATCGCTCTTATACTGAATTCAACGCCGTTCCTGGTCCAGTGAAAGAGCTTGGGTCCGACAAAAATGGATACCTCATATGCCTTGATCTTAAGAAGGCATGCGACCCAATAATGCCCGAGTTCATGTATCGTAACAAGAACACCAAGCATCAGGATAACAACAACTATACTCCAGAACATACCCATTATCTGATCAGTTCTCCTGCCTTGATCCTTGCTTCGCCGTCAGCCTGAAGGACAGTATCAAGATCTGAAGCTGCTATATTCCTGCCTTCAAAATCCGAATAAACGGATTTGACTATTCTCTCTATGTCAGTAAAGCCTGTCTTGCCGTTAAGAAAACTGTTTACCGCAACTTCATTAGCAGCATTCATTACAGCGGGAAGTATTCCGCCCTTACGGCCCGCATCGTATGCAACAGGAACAAGCCCGAAGACATCGGTGTCACACTTCTCGAACGTAAGGCATGAGCACTTGGGATCGAAGGGGTCAAATTCTTCAAGAAGCCTGGGGCCTCTGTCCGGATAATAAAGCGCCACCATGATCGGGAGGATCATGGACGGTTTGCCCATCTGTCCCAATATAGAGCCGTCCCTGAGCCTTATCATTGAATGGATAACACTCTGGGGGTGTACTACTATATCTATCTTGTCCACACTGATACCGAATAGGTGGTGAGCCTCAATGACCTCAAGGCCTTTGTTCATCATCGTAGCTGAATCGATCGTGATCTTTCCGCCCATCTTCCAGGTGGGGTGATTCAGGGCCTTCTCACAGGTAACGCCTTCAAGGTCAGCTCTTGACTGCCCTCTGAAAGGACCGCCTGATGCAGTTATAAGGATCCTGTCCAGATTCTCTTTCTTCTCGCCCCAGAGGCACTGCCATATCGCGCAGTGTTCACTGTCTACCGGCAGTAGTTCCACACCGGTCTTTTCTACCAGAGGCATAATAAAATCACCACCTGCAACAAGGGTCTCCTTATTTGCAAGTGCTATGTCCTTACCCTTTAAGATCGCATTATAAACAGGTACAAGACCTGCAACGCCGACTATGGCTCCCAGCACCGTATCAGCAGAGCTTAAAGTTGCTATACTTGTGCTTGAATCCTTGCCTGAGATAACAGGGGTCTTATTTCCTTCAGCTCTTAGTCTGTGCTCAAGTATCAGAGCCTTGTCTTCATCATTAACGGAGACGGCTTCAGGCCTGAATTCCTTTATCTGGGAATACAGAGTTTCTATATCAGATCCGCAGCTTAAACCCGCGATCTTGAAATCTTCCGGATTCTGTCTTACTACTTCAAGAGTCTGTGTCCCTATGGATCCGGTTGAACCTAATACCGATAAAACCCTCATAAACGCTCCTTATCAGATCATATTGATAACAAAAGCAAGAAGTACGCCGAGAGGCAAGGTAAAGAATGCACTGTCAAATCTGTCCAGCATTCCGCCGTGTCCCGGGAAGATCTTGCCATAATCCTTGATGCCAACTCTGCGCTTGATAACTGAAGCAAACCAGTCGCCTAACTGTGACATAAGAGAGATTATAAATCCGAGCACAAAGGTTATGATCAGGAACAAGACTCTGTTGATGTTCACATCGCAAACGTTGTAGATAACGAACAGGCTGTACAGAGCAACTATGACAGCGCAGCCGAATGCTCCGCCAAGAAAGCCTTCCCATGTCTTCTTGGGAGATATATGGGGAATAAGCTTGTGCTTTCCTATGGTAACACCTACAAAATAAGCACAGACATCAGATACCCACGAAGCTGCAAGGCCTACGAGCATATAATACCAACCATGTTCGATGAGGTTCATGCCTGCTACAAGACAGAACAAAGGAAAAGTTACATAGAACACGATTCCTCCGGAAATAAGACCATTCTTCAGGGCATCAGTATCGTATTTACGGATAACCGGGATCAGTATGCCGCAGCACACACTGTAAGATCCTACGATAAGAAGATACAATGTGAGCGCGATCTCGCAGGAAAGCCCCAATACCAAAGAAATCACAAGGATGATCACCGCAAGAGCAGAACCTGCAAGTATCAGAGGAAGCGAAGGCGAGAAACCGCCTGTCCTCAAAGCATTTACAAGCTCATGGATGGCAAAGCCGCCAACTATAAGAGCCATAGCGCAGATCAGGAGCGGAAGCCAGAGCGAGGGAATAAAGAACGCTGCAACTCCCAGCGAAAATAAAATACCTGTAATAATCCTTTGTCTCATTTGGTTTGACCTTCTTGTGAATCTTTGGCAGACAGACCGCCGAACCTTCTGTCACGGCGGGCATAATCTCTGAAAGCCTGAGTAAGCTCATCGTATCCGAAGTCAGGCCACAAAGTGTCTGATACCCAGAATTCTGAATATGCACTCTCCCACAGCAGGAAATTAGACAATCTCATCTCACCTGAGGGCCTGATAATAAGTTCAGGATCAGGTACATCCGGAAGATAGAGATTATTTGAGATCGTATCCTCGGTAATATCTTCAGGCGCTATCTTGCCTGAAACAACATCGGCAGCTATCTTCTGAACAGCCTGGACCAGTTCTCTCCTGCCGCCGTAGTTAAATGCAACTATAAGCTGCATCTTGGAGCGGTTCAAAGACCTGGCCTCACCTTCATGGCAGACCTTCTGCAATTCCGGGGGCAGAGCATCTATATCACCTGTGAACCTTACTCTTATGCCCTCCTGCTCAAGCTCAGGATCGTATTTGTTGAAGAATTCAACAAACAGCTTCATAAGGGCATTGACCTCGTCTTCAGGTCTGATCCAGTTCTCTGTTGAGAATGCATAGACCGTAAGATATTTAACGCCGTAGTTGCCACAGTTACGGCAGAGTTCCTTGAGGTTCTCAGCACCAGCTCTGTGGCCGGCAGATCTGGGAAGCATTCTCTTCTTCGCCCATCTGCCGTTACCGTCCATTATAACGCCAAGCGACACCGGGACCTTAAGGCCGTCGGTGTCGTATGTCTTCTTAGATTTATTAGTGCCTAAAGCCATCAGATCTCCATCAGTTCCTTGTCTTTCTTATTGCAGACATCGTCTACTTCGGCAATGAACTTGTCAGTGATCTTCTGGACCTTCTCCTCGTATTCCTTGAGAGAATCCTCGGTAATCTCCTTACGCTTACCTGCACCACGCATCTTATCGATGTAGTCGCGCCTTGTGTTACGGATAACGACCTTGGCTTCCTCGCCATAGACCTTAACCTGCTTAACGAGCTCCTTACGGCGCTCCTCTGTGAGCATAGGGAATACAAGTCTGATCATCTTGCCGTCGTTGGTAGGGTTAATGCCCAGATCTGAAGACTGTATAGCCTTCTCGATCTCACGGAGCATAGAAGGATCCCAGGGGGTAAGAGTGATCATACGTGCCTCCGGAACCTGGATATTTGCAACAGCATTAAGTCCGGAAGGAGCACCATAGTAATCTACAGTGATCTTGTCTAAAACATGAGGATTAGCTCTTCCGGCCCTTATAGCATTAAGATTCTCCTGAAGGTTGTCGATGGACTTACGCATCTTATCTTCAACTTTATCGTAATCCTGCTTGGTAATCTCGATCATAGCCATGGTAATAAACTCCTTTATCTATTTATTCAACGATCGTTCCAAGGTTCTCACCCTCGGCGATCCTGACGATATTTGAGGGATCCTTCATTGAGAACACCAGGATCCTTGTATGGTTATCTCTGCAAAGTGCTGCTGCAGTAGCATCCATAACCTTAAGATTCAGTCTCAATACTTCGTCATGAGATATCTTATCATATTTAACGGCATCAGGATATTGATTAGGATCCTTATCATAGACTCCATCAACCATCGTAGCCTTCAGGAATACATCTGCGCCGATCTCTGTGGCTCTTAATGCAGCACCTGTATCTGTTGAGAAATAAGGGTTACCTGTGCCACATGCAAATATAACGATCCTTCCCTTCTCCAGATGTCTTACTGCTCTCTTCCTGATATAAGGCTCAGCCATCTGCCTTACTTCGATAGCAGAGAGGACTCTGGTAACCGCGCCCTGCTGCTCCAATGCATCAGATAGAGCCAGAGAATTCATAAGTGTAGCGAGCATTCCCATGTGATCAGCAGTAACTCTGTCCATCTTCTCTGAAGATCTGCCCCTCCAGAAATTTCCTCCGCCTACAACGATCGCAACCTGAACTCCAAGATCAGCTACTGCCTTGATATTAGTTGAGATCTCCTTAAGGACATCGTCGTTGATACCGATCTTGGCATCACCTGCCAATGCCTCACCTGAGATCTTAAGTAAAACTCTCTTATACTTGGTCTGACCCATATGCGCTTCCTCCGTTTTTTTATCCCCTAAATTTTACCTATAATGATGCGATGTGTAAATTATAAAAATAAGAATAAGCAGACAAAAAAAGAAGCTGACCTCTATTGAAGTCAGCTTCAAAGTTACTGATTAAAAACAGGATTATAATCCAGCCTGCTTTCTAACCTCTTCAGCAAAGTCATCAACCTTCTTCTCAATACCTTCACCAAGACCGAATCTTGTGAAACGTACGATAGAAAGATCTGTACCAAGCTCCTTGGCAACACTGTTTACATAAGTCTGAACGTCAAGGGACTCATCCTTAACGAATTCCTGGAGCATAAGGCAGTTCTGCTTTAAGAAGTTCTTCTTCTGGCCGGGGAGGATCCTCTCATCGATAACCTTCTCAGGCTTGCCCTCTTCAAGAGCCTTGTTCTTGAGGATAGCGAGCTCCTTATCGATTGCTTCCTGAGGAACATCAGACTCGTCGATCCAGTTAGGATTGAAAGCTGCGATCTGCATGCCGATGCTCTTAGCAAGGTCAGCAAACTTATCGTTTGTGATAACAGAATCGTCACCTGTGCAGATCTCAACGAATACGCCTACCTTACCGCCCATGTGGATGTAAGATGCAACAGCGCCGTTGCCATTTACTTCGTAAACAACGAATCTTCTGATAGAAATGTTCTCTCCGATATCAGCGATAGCTTCCTTCTGGAAGATCTCAACTGTCTTGGACTCGTCAGCATAGAAAGGCTGAGCCATGAGCTCTTCGATATCAGCAGGCTTCTTAGCGAGGATGTGGTCTACAACCTGGCTTGCGAAGTTCTTAAACTTATCTGTCTGAGCTGCAAAGTCTGTCTCGATGTTGATCTCAACTAAAACACCTGTCTTCTGATCGTCAGAGATCTTGGAGACTACTGCGCCCTCAGCTGCAATTCTTGCAGACTTCTTCTCTGCCTTAGCCATACCCTTCTCACGAAGCCAAGCCTTAGCAGCTTCAATATCACCGTTGCACTCGATAAGTGCCTTCTTGCAGTCCATAATTCCGCAATCAGTAAGATCACGAAGCTCTTTAACCTGTTGTGCTGTTACTGCCATTTATATTTCCTCCTGTAAATAATTAAGACTCAGAAGCGATCTCTTCGATCGTCTTCTCCTCAGAAGCTGTCTCTTCGATATCCTCTGCAACTGCAGCTGTCTCAGCCTGAGCCTCTGCAGAATCAATGTCTGAGCCCTCGTAGCTTCCGTCCTCACCCTGGTGAGCCTCGATAACTGCATCAGCCATCTTAGCTGTGATGAGCTTTACGGCACGGATCGCATCGTCGTTACCGGGGATTACATAATCTACTTCATCAGGATCGCAGTTTGTATCAACGATAGCAATGATCGGGATATTAAGTCTTCTTGCCTCTGCAACTGCGTTGTGCTCCTTCTTTGTATCAACAATGAAGAGTGCTGCAGGCAGCTTTTTCATTCCTACGATACCGCCTAAGTTCTGCTCGAGCTTTGTCATCTCGAGCTTAAGCTTAGCTACTTCCTTCTTTGTACGGAGCTCAAAAGAACCATCCTGCTCCATAGCTCTTAACTCTTCAAGTCTTGCTACCCTCTTCTTGATAGTAACGAAGTTTGTAAGAGTACCGCCTAACCAACGATAGTTGATGTAGAACTGGCCGCAACGCTCAGCCTCTTCCTTGATGGAATCCTGAGCCTGCTTCTTTGTACCTACGAAAAGGATATCACCCTTCTCAGCAAGTTCTCTCATTCCTTCATAAGCCTCGTCAACTTTCTTGACTGTCTTCTGAAGATCGATGATGTGGATGGAATTACGCTCCGTGAAGATGTACTCAGACATCTTAGGGTTCCAACGACGTGTCTGGTGGCCGAAGTGTACACCTGCTTCAAGAAGCTGCTTCATTAAAATAACCGGCATAAAAAAGTCCTCCTGTTTAATTCTTCCGCGCATGCAAAATATTCAAGCTGTTGCCCAACAAAAGGAACACGCGCGTGATTTTTATGCGAGAGATATTCTAACAAAAAGGATTTGTCAATGCAATAGCTTTATTAGGACCTCAGATCCTCTTATAATGCCTTACCGTAAACTCAACGCCCTTCTCGCTCATAATGGGCTCTTCTTCAGATTCAAGGACCCAGTCAGGCATATCATCCAGGTTCGGGAATGTGCAGTCAGCTGTAAAAGTCTTATGTATATAGGTAATTATAGCTCTGTCGCAGAGGGATATAAGATCATTATATAATGTTGCACCGCCGATAAGGTAAACCTCATCATCTGCAGTCAGGTCAAGAAAATCCTGGAGTTCATTTGCAGAATGAAGGATCAGGGCACCTTCCTTCTCAAATTCATAATTGCGGGACATGATCACATTCTGTCTCTTGGGCAATAGTTTCTGATCCTTGAATGTCTCAAGGGTCTTTCTGCCATATACTACGGTATGGCCGGATGTATATTTACGGAAAACACCCTTCTGGTCTTCAGGCAGAGATATAAGAAGCTGCCCCTTGTAACCTATTCCCCAATTAAGATCTACTGCTGCGATCGCTATCATGGTCTTATCCCTCAAACATATCTGTAAAATAACCTGAATTTGATACCGGCTCTCCTGCCTCGGTCAGATGCTTAAAATCACCGAAGGACTGTACTCTGAAAGCAGCTTCGCCGGGTATACGCTCTTCGCTCCCTAATACAGTTATCGAAGTAGGCGCCATAAAAAAGCCCTGCCAAAGAGAAGGTGCTGCAACCCCTGTAAGATATCCTGTAATAAGAGATGTTATACCGAAGTGGCAGAAAAATACAAGATTATCATCATTATGCTCCCTGACCTCATATACCCCGTCTTCACGCCTTACATAGCCATGTTCTGCCAGGAGCGTATCAATGCCGTTTATAACTTCTTTGTAGTGCTCCTCGATATTGCCGGTCTGCATGATCGGGGTCTTGAACCACTGGTCCTTATCGTGAAGTCCTGTGTGTGGAACAAAGTATCTGGGATAGAAATCCCATTCGATCCTGTCCTCACCCGTATCTTCATCCTTAACTCTATAATAGAACTCCTTGAGCCAATCGAGGGTCTTACCGCCTCTATTCAACTTATTAAGAGATACAGATGCTGTATCCTGAGCTCTTCCAAAGGGGGATATGTATATATCCTTGATATCCCAGCCCTTTACTCTCTCGGACAGGATCTCAGCTTCCCTCCAGCCCTTCTCGGTAAGCGAATCCTTAACATAGTCCGGATCGCCGTGACGTATAAATATAAGTTTCATTCTGTCTCCTTAAACTGCTACAGGAATACCTGTTATCTTAGGTCCGTATTCATATCCTTCAAGCTTGATGTCATCTATGGTGAACTTGTAGAAATCAGTAATGTCCTTATTGATGACAAGCTTAGGTGCCTCAAACTTGGGGCGCTCTATCAGCTCCTTGACTATATCGACATGACGGTCGTAGATATGGGCATCTGCTATTACATGGATAAACTCACCTACTTCAAGTCCTGAGACCTGAGCCATAAGATGAGTAAGCACTGCATACTGACAGACATTCCAGGCATTTGCAACGAGCATGTCATTGCTCCTCTGGTTTAAGATGGCATTAAGCTTGTTACCTGTAACATTGAATGTCATGGAGTAGGCACAGGGATAGAGATTCATCTCTGACAGATCCTGATGCACATAAATATTGGTGAGGATCCTGCGGCTTGAAGGATTATTCTTAAGATCGTATAAAACACGGTCAACCTGATCCATATCCCCTTCCTTATACTTGTGCTTAACCCCTAACTGATAACCGTATGCTTTGCCGATAGATCCGGTCTCGTCAGCCCAGGCATCCCAAATGTGAGAATTAAGATCATGTACATTATTGGATTTCTTCTGCCAGATCCACAGGATCTCATCTACGGCAGCCTTGAAATTAATATACCTCTGGGTATACATAGGGAATTCTTCTGCCAGGTTATAGCGGTTAACGATGCCAAATGCCTTGTAGGTATATGCAGGTGCATTGTCATCTGCCCAATGCGGCCTGACCTTGTCATTGATGGTGGAATAACCTGAATTAAGGATAGTTTTAATATTGTCGATAAAGATGTCATCTGCATGGCTCATAAACGTTACCGCCTTAACTGGAATTATGCAGATTATTATAACATTAATTACCGGCTTCCCAAATAAACTATCTCCGAGGCTTCGATATGTCCGATCGGCCTCTCATATCTGGGAGATATCATCTCGATAGTCCTTGTGCTCCATTCAGGATCGTAGATCTCACAGTATTCACTGCAGTGTTTGCAGTCACAGTTGATACACATAAAGTAATTACCGTTGCAATAACTGTTGTCAACGTAACGGGTATAACCGCTGGAAGTGCCGCCAAACCCAATAGAATTAAAGAATACCATATGGCAATCGATCAGGTAGTTATCGATAAGCCTGTATGCCTCGATTATCGCCCACTCGGAATCCAGAGTACGGGATACGGTACAGTTATGGGTCTTGGGATTTACAACAGCAAACTGATTTTTGCGCTGAAGTGTACTGGTAATAGTACGCGTAGGGAACTTGCTGCAATTTGTCCTGTTGATGATAACACAGGCAATGAGAACCTTATCGGTTATATCGTCTTCGCAGAATCTGCCCTCTGCTTCTACTACTCTTGCGAAGAATTTAAACTCTTTATTGGAAAGACCTACTGCCCTTGCCTTGACTTTGGAGCTCATATAGTAACGGGTCTCATCGTCGGCATACTGCCACATAAGATCGTACTGCATGAGTTCTTCCTCAGTGGGCGTGCCCTCTATAAGGTCTATTACGACGTCAGCAAGAACCGCACTGTTAAAAGATATCAGTGTACAAAAGGCTATAAGGATTGCAATAATCTTTTTGCGCAAAACAGATCTCCAAAACAAATAAGTTTGATAAATATATCACCTTTGTAACACAATTGCAACATTACCCCAAAAAACAAAGCCCTGGAACATATCTGTTCCAAGGCTTATCTTGGTCGGAGTGACAGGACTTGAACCTGCGACCTCTTGCTCCCTAAGCAAGCACTCTAGCCACCTGAGCTACACCCCGATATATTTGGCGCGTAAAGGAAATCAATTGGTCGGAGTGGCGGGACTCGAACCCACGGCCTCTTGCTCCCGAAGCAAGCACTCTACCACCTGAGCCACACCCCGAAAGTAGATTCCCTTTCACAAGCTAAATAATGATATTACAACAATCCGAATAATGCAAGGCTTTTTTTATTCAATTCGTTCATCGAATACCAAGTTGATCCTGCTGAGGATCTATAATATTCTGCTTTGAATGCATAAAAAAAGTGGCAAAGCATAAGCCTTGCCACTCTGATAAACAATCTGGAGTATATTACTCTTCTGTTGCAGGTGCTTCTTCTGCAGGAGCTTCTGCCTCTACTGCAGGCTCTTCTGCTGCGGGAGCTTCTGTCTCTTCGGGATCGATAGGAGCATAAGCCTTGATGGAGATGGAGATCCTTCTTCTCTCCTTGTCGATCTCAGTAACCTGAGCCTGTACTTCCTGTCCTACGGAGAGAACAAGGTCAGGTCTCTCAAGGTGTGTGGAAGAGATCTGAGATACATGGCAGAGAGCGTCGAGATCAGGCTCAAGCTGTACGAATGCACCGAAGTTAGTAAGGCGTACTACTGTACCCTTTACGATGCTTCCTAAGGGGATCCTCTCCTCAATATTGAAGTAAGGGTCATCCTCCAGCTTCTTGTAGCCTAATGAGATCTTCTTTGTCTCCTTATCAAAGGACTTAACATATACGTCAACCTCGTCGCCAACCTTGAGGATCTCAGAAGGAACTGCGTTGCGGCTCCATGAGAGCTCTGTTGCGTGAACGAGTCCGTCAACACCACCGATGTCGATGAATGCACCAAAACTAACTACAGAACGAACTGTACCCTTATAGTGCTTACCTTCCTCGATGTTGTCCCAGATCTCAGCTGCCTTCCTGGAACGCTCTTCGGCAGCGATCTGACGGTGAGAACCGGAGATCCTTAATCTGCCCTTCTCCGTGTCAAACTTGGTTACACGGATATCCATTGTCTGTCCAACATAAGGAGCGAGATCCTTAACATCGCCGGACTTGATCTGTGTTCTGTGAATGTAGATATCAACACCCTTGTATGTTCCGATAAGACCGTCCTTAACAGTACGGGTGATCTTAACGTCGATAGGTGTCTTGTTATTATAAGCCTCTTCGATCTCTGCGCGGCCCTTCTCAGCCTCGACATCGTTCTTGGAGAGGATAATCTCTTTGCCCTGATCGGAATTCTTGATACTTCTTACCTTAACGGTAACTTCCGCATGTTCCTTGATTGACTTATCGAGGTCGAAATCCGGATCAGACTCGAACTCCTTACGTGCAATTCTGCCCTCGGATTTGTCATGGACGTCTACATAAACATAATCAGCATCAGCTGAAGTTATTGTGCCTGTAACGATCGCGCCTCTTCTAATTGTAGCGATCTCCTCTACAGCATTGGCAAACTCTGAATCGAGCTGCTCCTGATTTGTTTTCTTCTCGTCTTCGTTCATTTCTTGAACAACCTCCAAAATAATAGCTTCCGGTGTAGATGCCCCTGCCGTGATCCCAACTCTATCATCCGGAAGTATCTTGCCTTGAGCAATCAACTCCCGCACTTCAAGGGCGGAATTGACCAGAAACGATCTTACACAGCGACCTTTGCAGATATCAAAAAGCTTATTGGTGTTCGAACTATGAGACGAACCGATGACGAGCATCGAGTCAGATTTCTCAGAGAGCTCTTCCGCTTCCCTTTGCCTACTTTCAGTCGTATTACATATTGTATCAAAAACGGAATTTTTTTCAATTTTATTTTCTATTTTTTGACAAATATTTTTGAAAGCCTTTGACGAGAACGTAGTCTGCGATACAAGGATCGCCGATTCTATCGGAAAATCCAGTGTTTCCAGCTCTTCAGGAGTTGATATGACAGCTATCTTAACATTACTGTCTCCTGCCTCGGCACAGAATCCAAGGACCTCAGGATGCCCCTTGCCGCCTGTAACGATTATGTTTTTGCCGGAGCTTGCCGCTTCCTTTACGATACGATGGATCTTGGCAACAAAGGGACAGGTCATATCCCTTACATCGCAGCCTTTGCCCTTGAGGATATCTATCTGTTTCGGAGATACGCCGTGAGCGCGGATTATGACTATAGCTCCGTCAGGTACATCCTCTGCCCTGTCGTAAACCTTGTATCCCGAGCTCTTAAGCTTATTTACTACAAGCTCATTATGTACGATCTCACCAAGGAGCGCCAACGGTTTGGTATTGTCCTTAAGAGCCGCAACTTCGGTAGCCGCACTTACGGCATTCTTTACTCCAAAGCAGAAACCGGAGAGACTTGCAGTGGTTATCTCCATTAATTAACCTCGTTAATATAGCTAAGAAGGAGATCTCTGGTACCTTCGATGGTGTGCTCGTCAGTATTGATGACGATCGCTTCCGGCACCTGGACCAGAGGAGCAGACAGACGGTTCATATCCTGCTCGTCTCTATATTCTATATCTCTTAATACTTCCTCGTAACTCTGGGAGAAATCGCCTCTTTCCTGGAGTTCGGCAAGTCTGCGTTCCGCTCTTGTGGATGCCTTGGCTGTAACAAAGAACTTGTATTTGGCATTTGGGAGCACGTTTGATGCTATATCTCTGCCGTCTAATACAAAACTCTGCTTGCGGGCGATGCTCCTCTGCATCTCAACCATCGCCGTACGGACTACCGGGAGGGCACTTATATCAGAAGCTGCAACAGATACCTGAGGTGTTCTGATGTCGCCTGTTACATCCTCGCCGTCAAGGATCATGTGCTGCTCACCGTCAATAAACTTGACTTCAAGCTTGATCTCATCCATAAGACGCTTAACCTGGGCATCATCCTTTGGATCGATACGTCTCTTTATGGCAGCAAGACCGCATGTGCGGTACATAGCGCCGGTATCAAGATACATAATGCCTAATTCTTTGGCAACACCCTTAGCAAGAGTGCTCTTACCTGAACCCGAAGGGCCGTCGACTGCGATCTGATAAATGCTCATAAGTATTCTCCTTTTTTATAAATATACGTCATCACCTGATTTACGGTCTCTGCCTGTCTCGTAGACTCTGTACTGTGACCACAAGGTCTCAAGGGATTCGAAGGATCTCTTGATATGGTCCTTACGTCTCATGCCCAGGGTAACGAGCAAAGCGTTGATAAGGGACAGAGGCGCCGTAAGCGAATCGACAAAGGATGCCATCGAGGATCTCGCCAGGAGTTTGCAGTCACTGTACTCGGTCATCGGAGTACCATCCCTGTCTGTTATTGATATTATTGTAGCACCTTTCTGCTTGGCATATTTCATCGAATTAATGGTTCTGGCGGAATACCTGGGGAATGATATGCCTATCATGACATCATCCTTGCCTATTGGCATTATCTGCTCGAAAAGCTCATTTGTACATGTACTCCTCACAAGGATAACGTCATCAAACAGGACCGTCATGTAGAAGTGCATGAACTCAGAAAGAGGAGCAGAAGCCCTGATGCCCATGATATAGATCTTTTTGGCAGCAAGGATGGCATCGACAGCTTTTTTGAACTCTGCCTCATCTATATCAGCTAGAGTATCCTTAAGATTATTTATATCCTGACGCATTATCTCCGATATTGCATCTGCATCATCTGCAAAACGCTCAGTATAATCAAGACGCTGGATAGAAGTAAGCTTGCTCTTTAATTCTTCTTTAAGAGCCTTCTGATATTCAGGGTAGCCTTCAAAACCTAATTCAGTGGTAAATCTTACGACAGTGGATTCAGATACTCCTACTTCCTCACCGAGTTTTGCAGCTGTCATGTAAGCAGCTTTATCGTAATGGTCAAGGATATATGCAGCAATAGCCTTGTGGCCTTTGCTCATAGTAGGAGCCTGTCTGTTGATCAGTTCAATTATCTCCACTTGTCTCTCCTTCTTGCTCTGCATCTTCCTTCTTATCGAGGAGACTGTCTATGGTGATCTGTTTATCCTCACCGCCTGCAGCCTTTCTCAGGGAATCCTCAAGATCTCTGATCGTCTGGTAGCTCATCAGCTCCATAGGAGGCAGCTCACTTACAGACTCGATACCGAATTCAGCAAGGAACTGTCTGCTTGTCCTGAACAATGCGGGACGTCCCGGGGCATCAAGATTACCTGCTTCCTCGATCCATCCGCGGTCCAGGAGCCTTGATATTATAGAATCAGAAGATACGCCTCTTACAGTCTCGACCTGAGCTCTGGTGCAGGGCTGATTATATGCAATGACTGCCAGTGTCTCATAAGAAGCCTGTGACAGAGGAACCTGAGTCTTAGGTCCGAACATACGGTCTAAGATTCTCTTCTGAGTAGGCTTGGTCATCATGCAGTATGAATCTTCCATCTTTCTTATAACAAGACCGCCCCAAGGGTTCTGTTCATACTTCTCGATAAGCTGATCGAGCACTTGCGCAATAGCTGCCTTCTTGGTATTAAGGCACTCTGCAAGACGCTCTATATTAACAGGATCACCTGAAGCAAAAAGGATCGCCTCGACCGCTGCAGGTAATTCCTGTGCTGTTATCTTAAAATCGTCTGCCATATCAGTCCTTCTTCTCCTCTAAGAGTATATCCCCAAAATTTTTCTTTTGCGTAGCCTTTGCGGTATTGCTCCTTACAAGTTCAAGTACTGCAAGAAAGCTTACTATCCTGTCCATATCGGTATTGTTCTTACCCTTGAAGAGCTCTGAGAACAGTATCTTGCCCTTGCGTCTTATGGTATCTGCCAGAGACTTGATCCTCTCCTTAATAGACAGCTTGTCTCTTTGGAGGATATTGGTGATCTTGGAAGATATATCCGCAAACCTGACCTTGTTACGGGCATTAATGTCTTCTATTGCCTTATCGAAGCAATCAGGTACAAATTCCTGCGGAGGCAGAGTGATCTCTATCCCGAGATCCTTTGCGGTCGAAGCAGGTCTTGTGCGCATTCCCTCGTATTTATCTCTTCTCTGTCTTAGTTCACTTGCAAAAACGCGGCAACGCTTGTATCTCATAAGGGATATGACGAGTTCTTCTCTCGGATCCTCTCCCTCTTCTTCAGAGCCTGAGATCTTTGAACCCGGGAGCATCATCTTGGATTTGATATGAACAAGAGTTGCGCCCATAACAAGGAAATCAGAAGCTATCTCCATATCCAGCTTCTTCATTCCGGCAAGGTAGTCCAGATACTGCTCGGTTATGCTGGCAATAGGGATATCGTAAATATCGATGTCATTCTTCTCTATAAGATGAAACAAAAGGTCCAGAGGACCTTCGAAATGTCTGAATCTAACTGCAGGCTTAGTATCCGGAGCCATATCACACCCCGATTATACCGATGAGACTGCAGATGAGATTGATTATTATATGGAAAGGTATCTCTATGAGAGTTACGAGAGTAGATAATATGTTGATATTCGTAAATCTCCCCATCAGCATTACAACCAGAATTATCATGGGACTGAACCTCTCAAACTTCTGATACCATTCTGAATATCTAACCTTGACCGGCAGGAGCTCCTGGAGGACATGGAAACCGTCAAGAGGCGAGATCGGCAGGATATTAAATGCCAGAAGTCCTAGGGAGAAAGAATAAACATAATAGAATACATAGCAGATAACGGCTGATACCATAGGGATATCAGATTCTCCGGATATACCGCCAACAGCAAAGTGCATGGCATCAACAAAAGGTACAGCCGTAGGATATCCGCTGATCCTCATTACAACGGAACAGATGATCATGGCAATAAGCGCCAGGATGAAGTTACCTGTTACGCCTGCAAGATGAACCATTATATTCATGAGTCTCTTGCTCTTAAATCTGCTCAGATTATTAGGATTATACATAACCGGCTTGCCCCAACCGAAACCAAAGAGAAGGATGAGGACCGTTCCCACGGGATCCAGATGAGCGAGAGGGTTAAGAGTTACCCTTCCCTGCAATCTTGCAACATCATCGCCAAGCCAGTCAGATACCTTGGCATGCATGAACTCATGGAAAGCAAAAGAAATGCTGAGGGCAAAGAAAAGCATGAGTGCCGTCAGTATAAGCTGAGGCACAGACATGACATCTCTATTGTTTAGTAACTCTATAATCATTGATCGTTACACCTTTTTTACTGACAGGATGATCGTCTCACCATTGACGTTCCATTCCTTGGAATTACCGTCAAGCTTATTTGTAACTTCACTGGCAAGCACTTCGGAACCGAGGAAATCTGCGTTCCTTGCGATTATGTCACCTAACTTGTCATTACCATCGTAGCCCAGAACGATCCTGTCTGTAACTTCAAGCCCTGTCTCCTTACGCTGAGTCTGGACCTTGGAGATAATCTCTCTGACAAAACCTGCCTCGATAAGTTCATCTGTAAGAACGGTGGATACAGATACAGTAAGATCCTTGTCAGACTGGGTTGAATACCCTTCAGGCTGCTTAGTCTCAACCAGGAAGTCTTCTTCTGTCATCTCAAATTCCTGACCTTCAACAGTAATCTTAACTGATCCCTGCTTGATAGCTTCATAAGTCTCCTTACCAGGGAGAGCTGCAATTACTTCTCTGGCTGCATTAAGGAGCTTACCGAACTTTCTTCCGCAGGTCTTTAGCTGAGGCTTGAAGCTGTAGTCAACAAGGCTTGACGCATCGCTTAAAACTTCGATCTGCCTGATGTTAAGCTCATCTAATACGATGGACTTATACTCATCTTCGAGCAGCTTATCCGTAACAACATAGATCGTTGAAAGAGGCTGACGGTTTTTGAGATTTGCCTGCTCTCTGCATGCACGGCCAAGGTTAACGATCTTCTGGACGAGATCCATCTCTTCTTCGAGCTTGGTATCGATAAGGCTCTCATCTGCTTCAGGATAGAGGCAGAGATGTACAGATTCAGGTGCACTGTCATCTACAGACTTAACGATATTCTGATAGATCTCTTCTGTAATGAAGGGTACGAAGGGAGCACAGAGTCTTGTCATCTCCTCGAGCACAGTGTAAAGAGTCATGTAGGCATCGATCTTGTCCTGTGTCTCCTCGGCGCCCCAGTATCTGTCACGGCAGCGTCTTACATACCAGTTGGAGAGCTCATCTGTGAAATCCTGGATAACTCTTGCTGAAGCAGAGATGTCATAAGCGTCCATCTTGGCTCTTACTGTCTTAATAACAGTATTGAGTCTGGATAATACCCATCTGTCCATTGCGCAGAGTGAATCCTTCTTAAGCTCGTGCTTGGTAGGATCGAAATTATCGATATCAGCATACATTACGTAGAATGCATATGTATTCCAGTATGTTCCGATAAACTTCTTGATACCGTCATTAACAGCATCGTCAGAGAATCTGGAAGGAAGCCAGGGCTGGTTTGCAGAATAGAAATACCATCTTGCGGCATCTGCGCCCTGCTTGTTAAGGATATCCCAGGGATCTACGACATTGCCGAGATGCTTACTCATCTTCTTGCCATCCTTATCCTGAACGAGACCCATTACGATACAATTCTCAAACGGAGCTCTGCCAAAGAGGACAGTGCTTATGGCGATAAGAGAATAGAACCATCCTCTTGTCTGGTCGATAGCCTCAGAGATAAAGTTGCAGGGATAGTGTGACTCAAAGTATTCCTTGTTCTCAAAAGGATAGTGATACTGGGCAAAAGGCATGGAGCCGGAGTCAAACCAGCAGTCGATAACCTCGGGAACTCTGGTCATGTTCTTGCCACAGTCAGGGCACTTGATATGAACATTGTCAACATAAGGCTTGTGGAGCTCGATATCGTCCGGGCAGTCGTCGCTCATAGACTTAAGCTCTTCTATAGAACCGATGCAGTGTCTCTTGCCGCACTCGCACTCCCAGATCGGAAGAGGTGTGCCCCAGTAACGCTCTCTGCTGATACCCCAGTCGATAACATTCCTGAGGAAGTCACCCATACGGCCGTCTCTGATGGACTCAGGGTACCAGTTGACCATATTGTTGGACTTAAGGAGCTCATCTCTCTTCTTGCTCATCTCGATGAACCAGGTGGATCTTGCAAAATAGATAAGCGGAGTATCGCATCTCCAGCAGAAAGGATACTCGTGCTCAAACTTAGGTGCAGCAAAAAGGAGTCCTCTTGCATCAAGATCCTTAAGGACCTCGGGATCTGCATCCTTAACGAACATGCCGGCAAAAGGAGTCTCACTTGTAAGATTACCTCTTGTATCTACGAACTGTACCATAGGCAGATCGTTCTCACGGCCTACTCTTGCGTCATCTTCACCAAAGGCGGGTGCGATATGAACGATACCTGTACCGTCTTCCATGGTTACGTAGTTATCTACTACAGCGTAGTGAGCCTTCTTCTTCTGGCTTTCTGCTTCCTTGGCAGCGCCCTCGTAAAGAGGTTCATAAGCCTTACCCTTAAGATCTGTACCCTTGTAGGATTCAAGGATCTCGTAAGCCTTCTTGCCGTCTTCTGCAAGCTTACCCAATACAGCATCAAGAAGAGCTGTAGCCATGTAGTATGTATAGCCGTCATTTGCCTTGACCTTGGAGTACTCGGCATCAGGATTAAGACACAGAGCTACGTTTGAAGGAAGTGTCCAGGGTGTTGTAGTCCATGCGAGGAAATAAGCATCCTCATCAATGATCTTAAATCTGACGATCGCAGATCTCTCCTTGACAGTCTTATAACCCTGAGCTACCTCGTGTGAAGAAAGAGCAGTACCGCATCTCGGGCAGTAAGGAACTATCTTGTGTCCCTTATAAAGAAGGCCCTTATCCCAGATAGTCTTAAGTGCCCACCATTCGGACTCGATATAGTTATTGTCATATGTGACATAAGGATTCTCCATATCTGCCCAGAAACCAACTCTGTCAGACATGTGCTCCCACTGATCCTTATATGTCCAGACGGACTCCTTGCACTTCTTGATGAAGGGTTCAACACCGTAATTCTCGATCTGAGGCTTACCGTTTATTCCGAGAGCTTTCTCAACCTCGAGCTCAACAGGCAGACCGTGGGTATCCCATCCTGCCTTAAAGGAGATTCCCTCACCCTTCATTGAGTGGTATCTGGGAACGACGTCCTTGATAACTCTTGTCTTGATATGACCGATATGAGGTCTGCCGTTTGCCGTCGGCGGGCCATCGTATAAAGTAAATACCGGAGCTCCGTCCTTCTTGGGCTTAAGGCTCTTTCTATAAATATCATTCTGCTTCCAGAATTCGAGAACCTGTTTCTCTCTGTCTACAAAGTTAAGGTCTTTAGATACTTTCTTGTACATAAAAGGACTTCCTCTTAAATATAATTTTGACTGTATATTATAATTATTTATCGGCTTTAAAGTCAAGATTCCAAGGCCAGGACTGAGGCGCTTCGATCTCAAATTCCATATACTCCTTGAGAGTCGGATGAGTAAATCCCAGCTTATATGCCTGAAGCGCTATATCACAATTCCCCCTGCCCTTATATCCGTACTTCCTGTCACCTGCGATAGGATGCCCCGCATGAGCGAGCTGAGACCTTATCTGGTGTGACCTGCCTGTGCCGAGAGCTATATTTACTAATGTAAATCCATCGCAGAACCCGGCGGATGTATATTCAAGATCTGCTCTCTTTGCAAGCTCCGACGGCTTATCCGACACTGTGACCGTATTGGTCTTGGGATCCTTCAGGATATAATCAACCAGTACGCCTTGACCTTCCAGCCTGCCTGATACCACTGCCCGATACAGCTTGGTAAACTTCTTCTCTCTTATCTGCGAAGAGAGCCTTGATGCCGCTTTGCTTGTCCTGGCAAATACAATGAGACCTGATACGGGCCTGTCCAGACGGTGGACCAGTCCAAGATAAACATCTCCCGGCTTACTGTATTTCTCTTTGATATATCCCTTAAGGATAGTGAGCATATCAGGGGCATTGCTCCCGTCAGACTGAGATAAGACGCCTGACGGCTTAACGGCTGCGATTATATGGTTATCTTCGTAGATGATGTTTAACCTGCTGTCCATCTGGCCACCTGACCACAAGGCAGTGCTATACCCATACGGGATACGGGAAGGCCGATCTCATCTGCAAAGACCTTGCCGCCATGCTCTCTTAAAGCAAGCTCCATTATCTGTCCTGAGCTTGCTGCAGTAATGGCAGTTGCATATGAGCTGGCTATAAAGAACAAAGGCTCGTCAGACAACAGCTCTGATGTTAGCTTGGCAAGATCGTAGAAGGAATCCTCTAATTTCCAAAGTTCTCCGGAGGGTCCTCTGCCATAGGACGGCGGATCCATTATTATTCCGTCGTAATGCCTGCCGCGCCTTATCTCACGCTCTACGAATTTGCGGCAGTCATCAGCAATAAACCTTATGTAACTGCTCTCCAGGCCCGACAGTCTGACATTATCCTTGGCCTTGGCTATAATGCCCTTAGAGGCATCAACATGTACTACTTCATCAGCTCCGTGGGATGCACTTGCAATAGTAGCCCCTCCCGTATAGGCAAACAGGTTCAGTATGCTGATCTTTTCCCTGCCCTTTTGCTTGGCATCCTCGATCAGTTTGCCGCAAAAGTCCCAGTTAACAGCCTGCTCCGGGAAAAGTCCGGTATGTTTGAAGGAAGTAAGCTCTATGCCGAATCTGAGCTTTCTGCCGAGAGAATCATATGTAATGTCCCATGTGTTAGGAAGCTTGGAAAGTCTGGTCCATGAACCGCCGCCATCTCTGCTCCTGTTATAAAGAGCATCAGGTTCCTTGAGATCGTTCATGCTTATGATCCTTCCTGATTCGATAACTGGCCATACAGCCTGCGGATCAGGACGTCTTAAGGTAATATCTCCCCAACGCTCGTATTTCTCGCCTGAACCGGCGTATAGGACCTCGTAGTCTTTCCAGTCAGAAGCTATCAGCATATTATCCGACCGTGAGAATATCTGACTTTGCGATCTGGTTTCCGTTCATGCTGATTACTATGTAATAGTCTCCGCTTTCAAACTGAACCATACCCTCAAGTCCTGCACTGAAATCACATGGGCATATAACATTGCCGTTAAGCTCTATGTCCTTGCTTAAGATAAGTGTATCCTGCTGGTCAAAGAGCTCTGCATGCAAAGTAGCCGTAACAGGCCTGTTAAAGTAGAATACATTCTTAATGGCATATGCCTTCTCAGGACTTACCTGATCCTGCTCCATCGGCTGATCGAGCTCTACATCATACCAAACTGTATAGATATAAGAAGCCTGGATCTCTTCATAAGTAGTTGCGTCCATGGAACCTGCACACTGGGAAGGAGCCGGGGTTACTGTTGTAGGATTGACAGGATCGGCACTTGGATCAGTAACAGGACCGTCTGTTATATTAAGATCCTCAAACGGGTCCATAAAGAAATCTTCAAAATCGCTGTAATCAGTAATGATCCATTGCTCATATCTGTCACGCTCAAGGGAGAATTCTATTTCAACCTTGTCATAACTGAGAGAATCAAGCTCCATCTCGTATTCTTCATAAGGGGCGTCTTCGATATCTATATCGCTTATATCGTAAGCATGCTTAAAAGTAACTGTGATATCACACTTTTTTCTGCTGCTCTTAAGATCAGTATCAGTTATTGAATATGTGATGCCTTCTGTAGCAAGATAGAAGAAAGATTCCTGATTACTGTCCAGGGAGAACCTGACGTTATCATCAATATACTCATCAAAATCCACGGCTCCCGGATCTTCAAAGAATGCGTCCAGGAAATCCTTAACTTTATCCTCTGCATTAACCTCGGCTACTGCCCTTAAGATGGTAAAGCAACCTGTGAAGGAAAAACACATTCCGGCTATTACAGCAATGCAGACAGCCTTTCTTAACATCTTTCTAATATCAAACATAAAAGATTCATCCCTATCCTTATATTCATCTTGCTATTGCATTATAAGGCATTAGCCCCGTCAAATCAAAAAAAGGTCACTCCCCGGCATCTTGCAGCTCAAAGGAGGCCCTGAATACCAACTCCTCAAATCCGGGATCTAGTGATACTATCAGATAATACCTGCCGGTCTCCCAATCGTCTTCGCATTCAATGTCAAGGTCATAGCTTGTAAAGTCTGTATATTCTCTTGGCATACAACCGGATCCATAAAGGAAATCTCCATTGGGATCATAATAAGCATAATAAATCTCAGGTCCTTCTCCTATAAGTGAAAGAGAATACCCTGCTGTCTCAGTATCAGCAGTATATATGCTGCTGCCCGTCATAGTGTCATTATAATTCCACCATCCGCTGTAACTTGTATCGATCAATGCTTCGAAATCACTATCAAGAAATTCCTGAACAGATTCATGGGCATAGTCAGCTTCATCTGTATCCCAGACAGTGATCTGCCCGGGAGCTGCAATAGAAGTCTCTGTGGTCTCACTCTCCAATACAGGAGCTGAAACTTCAGGAGTTGTTTCCGAAGAAGATATGCCGGTCTCAGATATCAAGGAAGAAGACTCCAAAACCTCTAATGCGTTATTACCGCATGAACACAGTATAAAAGATGATATAAGAGCAGAAGTCAGGATATATGGCAATGAACTTCTCATCAGGACAGTTACCTCGCAATTAAAAGTGGCGCCTTCATAAGAAGACGCCACCAATTATACACTAAACCAAGTGATCAGTATCAGTATTCAGCTGATGTAACATCTAATACTCGGCATGCAGCGAAGACATAAGCAGTCTCCTGGTTTGCATCAGTTACGATAAGGAGATAGTAACCGGGAACCATAGAAGAAGGTGTATAGTCTATGTCATAATATGTATCACCATTAGGATATACAGTAGGAGCGATAGTAGCTTCGTATGCAGGAGTTGCCATATCTTCCTCTGTCATATCGTCATCTTCAGAGTAGTAGTAAGCATAGTAAACTTCCTCTGTCTCAGAAGGATCTACCTTGATAGAGAAAGCAATAGTAGCTGTATCGCTTGCGAAAACACCGTCATCTACCATTGTGCCTTCATAATCCCACCAACCTGCTTCGATTGCCTTAGCTTCGAAATCAGAATCCTGGAATTCAAACATACCGGAAGCTCCGACGTCACCATTATCGATGTCAGAGGAAGCGGATGTTGTTGTTGTTGATGAAGCATAAGTATCTTCTTCAACTTCGCAAGTATCGCTAGTCCAAACTGTGCCATCCTCGAGATAAACGATGATCTCATACTCACCTGGGAGCATGTAACCGTCATCACCAAGTTCAGCACCCTGAGAATCACCATAGATACACTCAATGTAGCTGTTACCACCAACAGTTACAGGGTCACTTGTGTAAACGAGAGAGCCTTCATAATAAGCTTCATAGTAAACAGAAGCAGAAGGGTCTACCTCGTACATGTCAGATGTGAACCACAGATCGAGCTCGATGTAAGAATTATAGTGGCTATATACACCATCTCCGTCATCGAAGAACCAGTCTGTATAGTCAAGGAAATCAACGAAATTGGAGCTTGCTGCGATAGGGAGTTCAGCAGATGCGAAATCCATAACCTTACCAAAGCTCTTGTCGTCGATGTTGGATACGAGCCATTCGTCATCGTCAGCCTCGAACTCAGCAGAGAATGTAACCTCGATGGTATCATCGCAGTCCTCGATAGCGCTAATGAGCTCATCGATATCCTCGTACTCGTCCTTGATAACAGTCTTGTAGTCAACCATTGTGAAGATGATGTCTGCTTCAGCAGATTCACCGTCAACAGAAACAGAAGACTCATCAACCTCAGCCTCAAATGTCTTCAGAACAGCTTCATTGAAGAGACTGCGCTCATCAGTGTCGCCTGCCAAGAGAAGCTTAAGTCCCTCAGCAACCTCGCTATCCTTCTTCTCAGTTGTAAGCTTAATGATCTTGTCCGGATCGCCCTTCTTAACTGCTTCAGCAAAGCTCTCAGCAGCCTCGATAACTTCGGACTTAGCCTTACCACCAAGACAGCCGGCAACGGAAAGAACCATTGATGCAGCAATAGCTACACAGCCAGCCTTGGTTATGATTTTTTTACTAATAACCATAATAGTCCTCCTATTTAGATATAAGGTGATAATATCAGTTTTGTTATAAAAATCAAGTAGCCGTGATAAATGCTCGTGATAAATGCTCTTCACATATTCACTTTAATATTCAGTCCCTTTGCTATATAATCAGTTAATAATCTAAAAATAAGAGGAATATATGAATACACCCACTATCTTAATATGTGATGACGATCCTGTTGTACACGAATCACTCGCCATATATCTTGATAACGACAATTTTGCCCACTTGGATGCTTATGACGGCAAAGAAGCCCTTGAGAAGGTTGAGGAATCCAATGTGGATCTTATCCTTCTTGATGTCATGATGCCTGAGATGAGCGGACTTGATGTCTGCAGAGAGGTACGCAAGACTCATACCACTCCTATCATCATGCTTACGGCAAAGGGTGAGGAGATCGATAAGATCGTAGGTCTTGAGCTCGGTGCAGACGACTATATCGTCAAGCCCTTCTCCCCCAGAGAGGTTATCGCCAGGATCAAGGCAGTATTGCGCAGAGCAGACGATCAGCCTGCTGTTCAGTCCACCTCCATCCACTACGATGGCCTCGATATCAATCTTAATAACTATTCTGTCAGGATCAACGGAGAGTCCATCCCCTTTACACCCAAGGAAGTTGAGATACTCTATCTCCTGGCATCTCATCCCGGCCAGGTCTACAACAGAGAGAAGATCCTGGAGACGATCTGGGGACTTGAATACAACGGCGATTCCAGAACTGTAGATACACATATCAAGAGGATCAGGCAGAAAGTTACGTTCGACAATGCTTCCTGGAGCATACAGACCATCTATGGTGTCGGATATAAGTTCGAGGTAAATTAATGTTTCAAAGCACAATGCTCAAGAGGACAATGGGACTCGTCTTGTGGGCATTGCTCGCATCAGCTATCCTAGCTACTCTGGCATTTATCTTCGCAGGAAGACAGGCAACGATACAGATGCAGACAGAATCAGCCATAAACCAGAATTCTGTCTATGTCAATATCTTTGAGAACTATCCCGGCTTCTTTGACTCTGACCAGTATATGTATTTCTTCTTCACTACCACATATGCCTCCGGTCATGACTACTATCTTGTATCCCAGGATATGAAAGCTGTCCTTAACAGGACACCTGAAGATTATCAGAACCTGACAGATGAGAGCCGGGATATAGTGTTTGAAAATCTCTCAGAAGAGGTGTTCAAGGATATAGATGAGAAGCTGGATTACTATGTAGTAAGATCCGAGATGTATGACAAATCCGTACTCGTATTAAGACAGCCTGTCACCTATCACGGCAACAACTGCTATCTCCTGTCTTTATCTTACATAGACATCTATAACGGACTGATAATCAGGTATCTCAATATACTTATCCTGTCTACTCTTATGGCCGCCATGGCGATGCTGGTACCGGCATACCTGCTCGTAAGGCATATGGTCCTCCCTATCCAGAAGATCAATGACATTGCGATGCAATACGGCAGAGGAAACTTCAGCTTAAGAGCAGATGAGTCACACAAGGGCGAGATCGGTGAGCTTGGTGCCTCTTTCAACTTCCTTGCAGACCAGCTGTCAAGATCCATCGGCAATCTCACAGCGGAGAAGAACCAGCTCCAGGAGATCTTTAATGCGATATCAGACGGTATCGTTGTAGTAGATGAGAACTGTAAGCCTGTAACCACCAACGAAGTAATCAAGGATCTGTTTAACAGGGCTGATAAGAATAATCTGTTTACAGAGAGACTGCAGCTCATCCCCTTCGACGAGATCTGGAACGACTTCGAAGAATCCATCAAGACCGGCACGGTAATGAAGCGCTCTATAGAACACAGAGAATATGCATATCAGTCCACGATCATCCCTAAGTTCGATGCCAACGATCCCACCAAGGTAATAGGAGCTACGGGATTCTTCAGAGATATTTACGAACAGCAGAAGAACGAACAGTTCAGACAGGATTATGTAGCCAACATCTCCCACGAGCTCAGGACACCTCTGCAGACACTGCGCGGTCTTATCGAACCCCTTCAGGACGGCATGGTCAAGAAAGAAGAGGACCGCCAACGTTACTACGACATAATCCACAGCGAGACTATGCGTCTGTCAAGACTCATAGACGACATGCTCGAGCTGTCCAAGCTCCAGTCAAGGACACTAGCCTTCAGGACATTCCCCTTCGATATCAACAAGCTCATAAGCAATGTTGAGATCAGATTCAAGAATGTTATGGAAGAGTCAGGTATCAGCTTTGGCATCCAGAACAATTACGGCAAGCTCCCTACTGTAATGGGCAATCCCGACAGAGTTGAGCAGATCCTGGTAATCCTTCTGGATAATGCCAAGAAATACACTCCGAAGGGCAAATCGATCACTATCGCAACAGACTACATAGAATCAGAGAAGAAAGTATATATTTCCGTTGCTGATACAGGACAGGGCATACACGAGTATGACATAGACCATATTTTCGACAGGTTCTTTAAGGCAGACAGAGCTCGCGGCAAGAAGGGCTCCGGCTTAGGACTGGCTATCGCCCGTGAGCTCCTGACATACATGGGAGAGACGATCACGGTCAAGAGTGTCTATGGCGAAGGCGCCACATTTACCTTTACCCTGACAAAAGCGGAGGCTGTAGATGTCTGGGAGTGAGCAGGAAGCTGTCAGGATCAATAAATATATTGCTTCTTCAGGTCTTTGCTCAAGGCGGCAGGCTGATACCCTTATAAGCGAGGGCAAGGTTACCATAAACGGTACTGTAGCTGAATCGGGAGCCAAGGTCCTTCCCGGCGATGTTGTTTATGTTGACGGCAAAGCCATCGTCCCCCAGGACTCTAAGATCTATATAGCGCTTAACAAGCCTCTTGGAATCACCTGCACCACTGACAAGAGAGACCCTTCGAACATAATCGACTTTCTCGGAATGGACATGAGGATCTTCCCCATAGGGAGACTGGATAAGAATTCCTCCGGGCTGATACTCCTGACTAACAACGGAGACATAGTAAATAAACTCTTAAGAGCAGAGAATAACCACGACAAAGAATATAAAGTTACCCTTGATAAGCCCTATAACGAGGATTTTGTCCGCAAGATGGAGAGGGGCATTCCTATACTTGGGACCCTAACCCTCCCCTGCACCGTTATCCCGGAGAATAAAAGGACATTCAGGATAATCCTGCACCAGGGCCTTAACAGACAGATAAGGCGCATGTGCGAGTATCTGGGCTTCCGGGTGGTAAAGCTTAAGAGAATAAGATTCATGAACATAGAGCTCGGAGGCCTTGAGAGCGGTAAATGGCGCCTCATAAAAGGAAACGAGCTCAAGAGATTACTTGAGCTCGCAGGGATCGATAACTGATCTTATCTATTATTCTTCGGTGTTTGCAAGATCACCCTCGCCCTTCTCACTCTGGGCTTCCTCGATGATCTTATCGATATCTTCGTCACCTATATCTGTTCTTTCGTCCTTATCCTTCTCGTAGTAGAACTTGACCTTGTCCTTGCTGTTTCTGGCTCCATAAGCATCGGCAATGGCAAAGCAGTCTTCCTTAAGCTTATTAAAGTCTTCCCTGCTCTCAAGGTCTACGGCGGATGTCTGATAGCATGCATCCTGGAATACATCATCTAATACAAGATACTCGTTGCCGCCCTTATTAAAGTTCTTGTCGATAAGAGCCTCAGCCTCATCAGGCTTACCCTGTCTTGCATCGAAATTCTCAAAGGGGATCTTGATCTGGCTGTAGCGGTATCTGAGGACAACTTCCTTGTCGTTGTAGTCAACTGCAACTCTGTATTTAGCTACAAGGAAAGTCTGGCAGAATACCAGGATCATGCAAACGGCAAGTATCGCACATACAACACCCAGAGCGATAAATACAAAATTGCCGGATGCCTTGAGGATAAACAGAACAGCACCTGCAAGGAAAGCTACAAAGAAGATAGCAGATAAAATCCTGTTCCTTGAGATCTTGTTCTTGCTTCCGGGGTAGCAGTGTACGCCTTCCTGTGGGAGCTTTGCGATCTTTGCTGCATCACCAAATTCTGTTTCCATAACGGTTCCTCCTTATTTATCCAGCATCTTGATCCTGTCACAGATACTGTTATACATCTCCTCGTAATTAGCCTGCTTCTCACGCTCGGCATTTACAACAGCTTCGGGAGCTCTTGAGACAAAGTTCTCGTTGGCGAGTTTGCCCTTGACTCTGTTTATCTCACCCATAAGCCTGTCCTTCTCCTTGGAAAGACGCTCAAGCTCCTTGCTGATATCGATAAGGTCTTCCAAGGGGAGATATATCTCACCGCCCTTGAACATTGCAGCAACTGCTGTAGCAGGTATGCCTTCCTTATCCTTCTGTGTCTCAAGACCGTTTACAGATGCAAGACGCTCAAGGAAAGCCTCTCCGTCGACAAACATCTTTGCCGTCTTATCAGAAGGAGTTACAACGATTATCCTCGCCTTGCGGGAAGGAGCAACATCCATCTCCTTACGTACAGCCCTGATACCTCTTATGGCATCCATAAGAGTCTCCATCATCTCGGCATCCTCTGGTGATGTAAAGATCTTATCTGCATCAGGCCAGTCGGATATCATTATGGATTCAGCCTTATCTGTTAATACCAGATTGGAGTAGACCTCTTCGGTAATGAACGGCATGAAGGGGTGGAGCAGCTTCATAGCTTCGCCGAGTACATAGTTAAGGATATACAAGGCCTCGATCCTGGAAGGACACTCCTTGTCAAAGAGCCTGCTCTTGGAGATCTCGATATACCAGTCGCAGAAGTTATCCCAGATAAAGTCTACGATCTTGGACAGAGCAACACCGAAGTCATAGTTATTAAGGTTATATGTAACTTCAGCTGTTACATCGTGGAGCTTGGTCAAGATCCACTTGTCCTCAAGGGTGAACTTGGAAGGGTCGGCAGCTGAGAGATCCACGTCATCTTCCATATTCATAATGACGAATCTCATGGCATTCCATATCTTGTTGGACAGGTTTCTGCCCATTGTGATCTTATCTTCCTGGAACCTCTGGTCATTACCGGGAGCGTTACCTGTAACGAGAGCAAATCTCAGGGCATCGGCACCACTCTTGTCTATTATCTCCAGAGGATCGATACCGTTACCTAAGGACTTACTCATCTTTCTGCCCTGGGAATCTCTTACAAGACCGTGGATAAGGATATCCTTGAAAGGGATCTCGTTCATATGTGCCATACCGGCAACTATCATCCTGGATACCCAGAAAGTGATAATGTCATAACCTGTAACAAGTGTATCTGTAGGATAGAATCTCTTAAGATCCTCTGTATCCTCAGGCCATCCGAGAGTGGAGAAAGGCCAGAGCGCAGATGAGAACCAGGTATCAAGAGTATCAGGATCCTGTCTCATAGGCTTGCCGCACTTAGGACATACACATGCTTCTTCCTTGGAAACCACGATCTCACCGCAGTCATCACAGTAAAATGCAGGGATCCTGTGACCCCACCAGAGCTGTCTGGAGATACACCAGTCACGAATATCCTCCATCCAGTTGAAATAGTTCTTGTTAAACCTCTCAGGAACAAATCTGATCCTGCCGTCCTTAACAGCCTCTATTGCAGGCTTAGCAAGCTCTTCCATCTTAACAAACCACTGGAGTGATACGCGTGGTTCGATCGTTGTACCGCAGCGGTAGCATGTACCAACATTATGGCTGTACTCTTCAGTCTTGATGAGGTATCCGCCTTCCTCCAGATCCTTAACGATAGCTTCTCTTGCCTCGTATCTGTCCATGCCGGCATACTTGGGATAATCCTCAGTGATCTTGGCATCTTCAGTAAGGACAGTTATAACCTCGAGGCCGTGACGGAGTCCGACTTCAAAGTCGTTAGGGTCGTGGGCAGGAGTGATCTTAACTACACCTGTACCAAATTCGATATCAACATAATCATCTGCAATAACAGGGATCTTACGGCCTACAAGAGGCAGGATAAGCATCTTACCTACGATATCCTTGTATCTCTCATCCTTAGGGTTAACTGCAACGGCTGTATCGCCGAGGAGCGTCTCAGGTCTTGTAGTTGCAAGCTCAACATAGCCGGTTCCATCTTCAAGAGGATAGCGCAGATGCCAGAAATGGCCCTTCTGATCCTCGTACTCAACCTCTGCGTTAGAGATGGATGTAAGGCAATGAGGACACCAGTTGATTATCCTCTCACCTCTGTAGATAAGACCCTGCTCGTAGTATTTTACGAAAACATCCTTGACAGCCTCAGAGCATCCCTCGTCCATAGTGAAACGCTCTCTGGACCAGTCGCAGGAAGACCCCATCTTCTTGAGCTGTTCAACGATCCTGCCGCCGTACTTAGCCTTCCAGTCCCAGGCACGCTCTAAGAATTTCTCTCTTCCCAGATCCTCCTTGAAGATACCTTCCTTACGCATCTGCTCAACGATCTTAGCCTCGGTTGCGATAGATGCATGGTCTGTGCCCGGTACCCAGAGTGCAGCATATCCGTTCATTCTCTTAAAACGTGTAAGGATATCCTGCAGTGTGTTATCAAGGGCGTGACCCATGTGGAGCTGTCCGGTGATGTTCGGAGGGGGCATAACAATACTGAACTTCTTTTTGGACTTATCTTCAGAGGGCTTGAAATAACCCTTATTCATCCAGTTGTTATATAAACGGGATTCTGCCTCATTGGGGTCAAAAGTCTTACTTATACTGTCTATCCTGGCCATATGAATAGTCTTACCTTCTTTCAAAGCGAATCTTTAAACGATTAATTATAGCATAAAATAACTGCAATAAAGAAATAAACCTGCTGATCAAGCAAATGTATCAGCAGGTTTATAGATAAGCACTAGATTAATATGTTTAGCCCTTGTCTATCATGGAAAGCGCGCCATAGAGGATAGAATCATCACCTAAAGCAGCCTTCTTGAATTCTACTGTCTCTCTTATGGAAGGCATGCAGTATCTGTCTACTTCGCTAAGGATCTTGTCCAGGAAGATATCTCCTACAGCTTCGATGACTCCGCCTCCATAAACAACGATATCGGGACTGAATGTATTGACCAGATTCCCGGACGCGATTGCAAGATAATGGCATGCTCTGTCTACAGCCTCTGTGGCAACGGGGTCGCCTTCTGATAAAGCCTGCTTTAAGAGCTTGGACTTGAACACTCCGCCCTGAACGGCTTCTCCAAGCATGGACTCCCTGCCTCTGGAAGTCTGCTGCCTTATGTATGCACTCATGCCCTGCTTGCTTGAGAATGCTTCAAGGCATCCCCTCTGACCGCAGTTGCATAAAGGTCCTTCGGGATCAAGGATCATGTGACCGTACTCTGCAGCCTTGAACTCATTGCCCGTAAAGAGCTTGCCGTTCAATATAAGGCCGCCGCCCATGCCTGTTCCGACAAAAAGGCCGACAACATTCTTGTATCCCTTGGCAGCACCGTACTTATACTCACCCAGAACACCAACATTAACATCGTTGCCGATATAGAAAGGAGCATTAAACTCATCCTCAATAGGCTTCCTGATGTTATAGTTTCTCCAGGGAAGATTTGGTGAGAACAAGACTACCCCTGTCTTCTGATTGATGACACCGGGAGCGCCTGCTGCAATGGCATTTATCTGATTCTTCTTAATGCCTGACTCGGAGATAAGCTCCTTAACAACACTTACGATAACTTCTTCTACATTCTGTGAGGAATCTCCACCGGCTTTAGTCTTCTTCTTAAGACGGTAGATGATCTCCTTCTTGCTGTTAAAGATAACACCTAAGATCTTTGTGCCACCGATATCAAGACAAATGTTATACGATTCTGCCATATGAAATTCCTCCTTTATGTTTAGCCGGCATTAGCGTCCATACCGTCGTCGCCATTATCCTTTGATACCGAAGAGCCGTTCTTGTATATAAGCATGGGCTGCTTGCCCTCGGTAATACACTCCGTCTTGATGACGCAGGTCTTAACATCCTTCTGGGAAGGGATATCGAACATAACATTTCTCATCGTCTCTTCGATGATGGACCTCAGGCCTCTTGCACCGGTGTTCTGGCTTATAGCCTTCTCAGCTATGGCTGTTATTGCTTCCGGTTCAAATACGAGATCCACATCATCCATCTTGAGCATCTTGACATACTGCTTGATGATGGCATTCTTAGGTTCGGTCATTACCCTGACAAGATCCTCTGTCGTGAGCTTATCAAGCGCTACTGTAACCGGAACACGGCCGATGAATTCAGGTATAAGGCCAAACTTCATAAGGTCATCGGGCTTAACCTCGTGGTAGAATGCACCGCTGTGCATATCTGACTTTGCCTTTACATCAGCATCAAAACCGAACTGCCTGTTCTCAACTCTGCCTGCGATGATCTCGTCAAGGCCGTCAAAGGCACCGCCGCATATAAAGAGGATATTCGTAGTATCGATCTTGAGGCACTCCTCGTTAGGATGCTTTCTTCCGCCCTTGGGAGGTACATTTGCAACTGTGCTCTCAAGGATCTTAAGGAGAGCCTGCTGTACGCCCTCGCCGCTGACATCTCTTGTGATAGAGACATTCTCGGATTTCTTGGCGATCTTATCTATCTCGTCAATATAGACGATACCTACCTGTGCACGCTCAATATCGTAATCTGCAGCAATAATGAGGTTTAGGAGGATATTCTCAACGTCCTCGCCTACATAACCTGCCTGTGTAAGACTTGTAGCGTCAGCTACGGCAAAAGGCACATTCAGGACTCTCGCAAGAGTCTGTGCAAGAAGTGTCTTGCCTGAACCTGTAGGTCCGAGGAGCAGTATATTACTCTTCTGGATCTCCGTATCATCTGAGGGAAAATCCGAGAAAACTCTCTTGTAATGATTATAAACAGCAACAGAAAGAGCGATCTTAGCTTCATCCTGTCCAACGACATACTGATCGAGACTGTCTTTGATCTGATGGGGTGTAACAAGTTTCTTAGGTTTAGAGGTGCGCATTTTGCGCTTCTTATTAACCTTCTCTTCTTCGGCAACTATGCCGTAAGCCGTTCTGATACAGTCTATGCAGATATAGCATCCCGCACCCGAGAAGAGACGGGGCACCTCATACTCAGACTTACCGCAGAAAGAACAACTGAGTATCTCTCCGCCGTCACCATAACCGCCATTTGAATTAGCCATTAATTATCTCCTGACACAATAAAATTGAATACCCTAATATTCTATCATTTATTCTGCCAGAAATATATTAATTAGTTTACATTTAGGGGTCTTACCTTTTCTTGAGTATCTCGTCTGAATCAAGGATTATAGTAAACGGTCCGTCATTTACAAGACTAACCTTCATGTCACTGCCGAATCTTCCGGTCTGTACATTTGAGTTTTGTTTCCTCAATTCACCTACGATATATTCATAAAGCTCATTAGCTCTATCCGGCTGCATTGCGTTTACAAAGCTTGGTCTGTTGCCCTTCCTGCAGTCAGCATACAGAGTAAACTGAGATATAACGAGAATGCTCCCTTGGACCTGTTCGATGTTAAGATTTGTCTTGCCTTCACTGTCCTGGAAGATCCGCAGTTTCAGCATCTTATCTATGAGCTTATCTGCGACGGTTTCATCGTCTCCCTCACCTATTCCGGCAAAAACACAAAATCCCTTATCTATCTTACCGCAGATCTCGCCGTCTATGGCTACCGAAGCTTCACTAACACACTGGATAACAAATCTCATCAGTTCTTAAACTCCGCATCCTCGTTCTGAACATTGTACATATACCAGCTGCCCTGATAGGAATAAACGAGGAAATAGATGCTCTGGGCTGCATTGCCCTCATCGTCTCTGAAATAGACCTTGATCTTATCGATCTGCAGATCTCCTATATCCTCCTCAGGAATACCTGTAATAAGGGAGATGCTGAGTCTCATCTCATCTTCGTCGTAGCCCTCTTCTGCCGTGTAGTTGTTATAGGCTTCGAACATAGTTCCGAGGAAATCGCCATCTATGGTGAGAACGGATTTATATTCCTCGAATACTGTTGTATCAGAATCAGCATTGATACTCTCTATGAATCCTTCGGGAAAACATGAATTGAACATCTCCTCGTTATCGTTAAAGATGCTCTCGATAAAGCCGCGGGATACATATTCCCCGTCGGTATTAAGCTGCTCCATCGTAACCGGATCTGCAATATCCATACCTGTAAGCGGAAGTTTGGTGCAGGATGTAAGGCTAAATAGCATAGCTGACATTATAATGATCGTAGCGATTACTTTCTTCATGTATGATCCCTCACAAATTTTAGATAGGCTGCGATCTTTTCCTCGTAGCCGATATTAGTGGGCTCGTAGTAACTTCTGCCCAATGTCTTATCTGTCATGTACTGCTGCGGAGTTATATGATCGGGATAATCGTGGGGATATTTATAACCCTGATGATATCCCAGATCTTCCATCCCCTTTACCGGCGCATTACGAAGATGCATGGGGACAACACCTGTATCAGTATTCTCCACATCAGCAAGAGCCTTATCTATCGCAAGATATGACGCATTGGACTTAGGTGAAGCAGCAACTGTAATACAGGCCTCGGCAAGAGGGATCCTTGCTTCCGGCATACCTACTGACCTGGCACACTGATAAGCGGCAACTGCTATGAGAAGAGCATTTGGATTGGCAAGTCCCACATCTTCAGCTGCACAGATCATGATCCTCCTGGCCAGGAATTCTATATCCTCCCCGGCCTTAAGAGCCCTTGCAAGATAGAGTATGGCAGCGTCAGGATCCGAGCCTCTCATGGACTTGATCATGGCGCTGATATTGTCGTAATGAGACTCGCCATCCTTATCAAAGATGACCTTGCGGTTCTGCATGCATTCTTTCATTACTTCGTCAGTAATTACTATTGCCCCCGTAGCAGACGGCGGAGTTGTGATAACAGCCAGTTCCAAGGAATTAAGGGCAGTCCTGCAGTCGCCATTTGAAGTCTCGGCTATCTTGAGCAAGGTCTCATCCGACACATTGATCTCGATGTCGCCATAACCGCGCTCTTTGTCTGTTACGGCGCTCCTCAGGACCTTAAGGATGTCTGTTGCTTCAAGAGGCTTTAGCTGGAATACCGTAGATCTTGATACAAGAGCCTTATTGACTTCGAAAAAAGGATTCTCCGTAGTAGCACCAATAAGAATAACAGTCCCGTCTTCAACATAAGGCAGGAGAGCATCCTGCTGGAGCTTATTGAACCTGTGGATCTCATCGATGAAGAGTACTGTCTTGCGCCCTTCGGACAGAAGAGGATTTGAAGCATCGGCAACTACAGCCTTAATGTCTGATACACCGGATGTGACGGCATTTAGCCTAGCAAACCTGGAGCTGGTCGTATTTGCTATAACCCTTGCAAGAGCAGTCTTACCTACTCCCGGCGGGCCATATAAAATGATTGAGGACAATCTGTCTGCCTCAATCATTCGTCTAAGTAATCTGCCGGAACCTACGATGTGATCCTGCCCTGAATATTCATCCAGGGTCCTGGGAGACATCCTGTAGGCTAACGGCTCTGAATTGTCTTTATATCCTGCACTCAAGACTGCTTCATCTCAGGATAGAGAGGATACTTATCTGTAAGAGACTTGACTCTTGCGATAACATCATCCTTCTTATTCTCGTAATCGAAGATACAGTCTGCGATACAGTCTGCAACGATGCGGCAGTCTTCCTCACCGAAGCCTCTTGTTGTAACAGCAGGTGTACCGACACGAACGCCGGATGTAATAGTAGCCTTCTCAGGATCGAAGGGGATCGTATTCTTGTTTGCTGTGATATTGCAGTTGTCTAATCTCTCCTGGAGATCCTTGCCTGATACACCTGTGCCTCTCAGATCAATGAGCATAAGGTGGTTATCTGTACCGCCGGAAACGAGGTTAACGCCGCGGCTTAAGAGCTGCTCAGACATTGCCTTTGCATTCTTAACGATATTGCCGGCATATTCTCTGAATTCAGGAGAGAGAGCTTCCTTGAAAGCAACTGCCTTGGCAGCAATGATGTGCATGAGGGGGCCGCCCTGCTGTCCGGGGAATACTGCGGAATTGATCTTCTTGGCATACTCCTCCTTGCACATGATGATACCGCCACGGGGACCTCTTAAGGTCTTGTGTGTTGTGGTAGTAACGAAGTCTGCATAGGGAACCGGATTCGGGTGAAGTCCTGCAGCAACAAGGCCTGCAATATGAGCCATATCGACGAAGAGATAAGCACCTACCTCGTCAGCGATCTCTCTGAACTTCTTAAAGTCGATGATCCTGGGATAAGCGGAAGCACCTGCAACGATCATCTTAGGCTTAACTTCTTTAGCTTTCTCGAGGATAGCATCGTAATTGAGTGTCTGTGTCTCAGGATCAACTGTATAGAATTCGGAATGATATGTCTTGCCGGATACATTGATCTTCATACCATGGGTAAGGTGGCCGCCGTGAGAGAGGTCAAGACCTAAGATCGTATCACCGGGTTCGAGCATTGCAAAGTAAACTGCAGTATTTGCCTGAGCACCGGAATGAGGCTGAACATTAACATGCTCAGCACCAAAGAGCTGCTTAGCTCTGTCGATCGCGAGCTGCTCAACGATATCTACATATTCGCATCCGCCATAGTAACGCTTTCCCGGATAACCTTCAGCATACTTATTGGTAAGAGGAGAGCCTGCTGCCTCAAGAACTGCCTCTGATACGATGTTCTCAGAAGCGATAAGCTCGATCTTATCGCGCTGACGTCCGATCTCCTGCCAGATTGCTGAATAAACTTCAGGGTCTTCAAACTTAATATGGTCGTACATTACGAATGCTCCTCCTTAGGGATAATAAATCTAACGCCGAATATTCTAATATAAAAAGACGATTAAGTAAACGATAACAAACAAAGCTTATACGACTTTGTATATCTCGTCAGCACCGGGCGGAGGAAGAGGTCTTATGCTTCCGTCAAGATCTATATATTCTGCTTTGCCCGAATCAGTAAACTCTCCGATAACAGTAGCCTTGACGCCATTTTGCTCAAGCCTTTCAATAACGGTCTCAGGCTCAGAGGTTGCGATCATGAGTGCTCCGGAAGATATAAGACGGTAAGGGTCGATATCAAGCACATCGCAGATAGCCTTTGAGCAATCAGTAAACGGAACCTTGCGCTTATCAACTATTACTCCGGTACGGGAGAAATCTGCCATCTCAAATGCAGCGCCAAATACTCCGCCCTCGGTAACATCATGCATAAGATCTACTGCAGATCTGTAATAGCCGTCTTCTCTGACCTTGGCATCCCTGGCTCTGATACTGCCGCAGATGCTGCCTTCCTTAACAACCGAGATAAGATCCGAATAACCCATAGCTTCAGTTATGTATTCATCTCTGACCTTGCCGTAGATCTTGTCCTGATGTTCATTTGCGACAATATAGGTGCCCTCTATAGCAGCAGTCTTCGTAATGATCAGTTTATCTCCCGGCATGGCCCTGCCCAGTGGAATAGAGCTGCCCTTAACTGCGATGCCGTAAGCTGTTGAGATCACGATGAATTTATTGACACTGTCAGATACTTCAGTATGTCCGCCAACGATATCCACACCAAGACGCGATGCTTCACAACTTGCCTGTATAACGATATCCTTAATGTCCTCTTCTGTAGCAGACGGGGGCGCAATTATAACTATAAGGATACCTGCAGGATGTATGCCGCATGCTGCAATGTCGTTGCAGGATACATGTATCGCAAGAGTGCCTGACTTGGTTCCTCCGGCGGTTATAGGATCTGATGAGGTTACCATCATATCCTCTCCTACCCTTACCCAGGCGCAGTCAGCACCAATACCCGCTCCCTGCAAGGTGTTCTTGGAGAGTTTCGGAAGTCTGGATAAGACCAGGCTCTCTAATTGTTCATCTGTAAGCTTACCTATCTTCATATCAGTCAAAAGGGTTTATCTCGATAACCTCTGTTCCGTTAACGCCTGCTTCTACCATTGCTTCGATATCAAGATCCTTCTCTGCCAGGGCAACATCTTCGGGATGAGGATGAGTCTTAGGATGCTTAGCGACAAAAACTGTACAGCAGTCCTCATAAGGAAGGATAGATGTCTCAAAGGCACCGATCTGTCTTGAGATATCGCATGTAGCCTGCTTATCCATACCGATAAGAGGTCTTAAGACAGGCATCTTGACAACTTCATTGGTAGCCTGGATAGCTTCAAGTGTCTGGGATGCGACCTGTCCCAGGCTCTCACCTGTAATAAGGCACTTGCAGTTATTCTTAAGTGCAAGCCTCTCTGCGATCTGGAGCATCACTCTGCGCATGGTTATCGTGAGCATCTCCTGGGGAGAATTCTTATACATATCGAGCTGGATCTGGGTAAAGTTTACGACATGGAGCTTCATACGGCCGGAGAATCCGGATACGATCTTGGCAAGATCTATTACCTTCTGCAGCGCCTGCTCGCTGGTATAAGGATATGAATGGAAATACACAGCTTCCAAGGGCATTCCGCGGGAAGCCATCATAAAGCCTGCCACCGGGCTGTCGATACCGCCTGACAAAAGGAGCATTCCCTTGCCGGATGTTCCTACAGGAAGACCTCTGTGGGCCATCATCTTACCTGAATAGATATAGTTATATTCCCTTATCTCAACATTGATGATAAAGTCCGGCTTCTTGACATCGACCTTAAGATCCGGGAAGTTTACAAGGATCTGATAGCCGAGCTCGGTACATATCTCAGGAGAGTTCATGGGGAATGCCTTATTACCGCGCTTGGACTCCACCTTGAAGGTCTTATAGTCCGGATTATTCTCAAGGAGCTCAGTTACATACTCTTTGGTATTGGAGACTATCTCATCAAAACCGCCCTCAAACTTTCTTGCAAGGCTTACAGAGACGATACCGAAGACCTGGGTCACTGCCTTCATTATCTCTTTTGCATCGTTCTCACTTGCAAAATACGGGTTGTCCTCTTCGGCAGGTTCGATCCAGATGCGGCTCTGATTCTGGAATATCTTAAGACTGCCGAATTTCTTAAGACGGTATTTGAGATTATTCTTGAGCTGGACCTCGAATGAACCTCTGTTCAATCCTTTGAGAGTGATCTCACCCATCCTGGCGAGCAAAACATTAGACATAGCTAGACCTCTTAGTATCAGTGTAGTACAAGGTATCTGTCGTAGATCTCATCTACGGCCTTAATGAATTCCCTGGCTTCATCCATAGTATTATAACGCGAGAAACTCAGCCTTACAGCATTGGCAGCGATCTTGCGGTCAACTCCGCAGGCGAGCAGGACATAGGATACCTTCTTGGCTTTGCTCGAGCAAGCCGAAACAGTAGAAACATAGATATCATACATCTCCAGGCAATGGAGCATGGTCTCGGATTCAAAACTCCTGAAAGACACATTGAGCACATAGGGCACGCTATCTTCAGCTGAGAGTATTACCGCACCGCGCTTGGCAAGTTCAGATCTTAGATACGCATTTATCTCAGATACCGTCTTATAGGAATCTTCCATTTTCTCGGATGCTTCCTTGAGTGCCTCTTCAAATGCTTTGGCAAGAAGCAGACTCTGAGTTCCGGATCTCATATTCTTCTGCTGACCGCCACCGTAGATCAAAGGGTCTATCCTGACTCCGGATCTGAGATATAAGATGCCTGTTCCTTTTACAGAATGGATCTTATGACCGGAGAATGAACACATATCGACTCCCATTTTCTTTAGGTCGATCCTGATCTTGCCCAATGCCTGCACGGCATCAAGATAGATTGCAGTGCCGCGGCTTATCTTATTCCTGATGCCGGTTATCTCATTTATGGGGAGAACGGAACCTGTCTCGTTATTTACGTATGTAAAACAAAGCAAGGCCACATCACCCTTACCCAGTTCTTCTTCAAGCATGTTAAGATCCGGTTTGCCTTCTTTGTTAACCGGGAGATAAACTATCTCGTAGCCCTGTTCCTTAAGGAGATCCAGGCATTCAAGAGTAGCCTTGTGCTCAGTTGCTGTGGATATGACCCTCGAACCTGCTCTCTTATTCCTTGAAAGATAACCTCTGATAGCAGTATTTGCGCTCTCAGTCGCGCAGGAGGTAAAAATGATCTCATCTGCTGATGCACCAAGGAGCCCGGCAATATCAGCTGCACACTCATTATAGAGCCTGTCTGCATTTACCCCCAGTGTATGAAGAGATCCCGGGTTGCCCGAGACCTCATCAGCAAGATATTCATTTATTACGCTCCTTACCCGGTTTGACGGGAAAGTCGTTGCGCTGTTGTCAAAATAAATCATATCAGACCTTAAGTTCTTGCTCTCCGATATCAAGATCAGACTTGTGAGCCTCGATAAGTGGTCTTACGCACTCATTAAGGAATGTGTCGACCTGCTCGGGGCATCTGCCGATATAAAGCTTAGGATCTGTAAGTTCCTTAAGTCTGTCGTAGTCAACCTTGAATGCAGGATCTGCGGCAATGAGCTCCAGCATATTGTTAGACTTGCCTTCGACCTTAACGACCCTGCCTGCTTCGATAGACTTAAGTCTGATATTCTCGTGGAGATCCTGACGGTCTCCGCCGTTCTTTGTTGCGTCCATAAGGATATTCTCCGTTGCCATGAACGGGATTTCTTCTCTTATATGGCGCTCGATGATCTTATCGTATACAACAAGTCCCGATGCAACATTCGCATAGATGCCGAGGATGGCGTCAACTGCAAGGAATGCCTCGGGAATGGATATTCTCTTATTAGCAGAGTCATCAAGTGTTCTCTCAAACCACTGCTCTGAAGCTGTCATCATGGGAGATGTAGACACAGAGATAACATATCTTGCAAGCGAAGCCATTCTCTCTGATCTCATAGGATTTCTCTTGTAAGCCATGGCAGAAGAACCGATCTGCCCGGACTCATGGGGTTCCTCGATCTCCTTTAAGTGCTGAAGGAGCCTTATATCGTTGGAGAACTTGTGAGCTGACTGGGCAATACCGCAAAGAGCATTCATTACAAGAGAGTCTACCTTACGGGAATATGTCTGACCTGATACATAGTAAGAGGACTCAAAGCCCATCTTGGCGCAGATCTTCTTATCAAGTTCAACGCACTTGTCGTGGTCACCGTTGAAGAGCTCAAGGAAGCTTGCCTGTGTACCTGTAGTTCCCTTGCATCCGAGGAGCTTAAGTCCTGATAAGACATGCTCGACTTCTGCAAGATCGAAAGTAAGATCCTGAAGCCAGAGTGTTGCCCTCTTACCTACAGTAACAAGCTGTGCGGGCTGGAAATGTGTAAAGCCCAGAGTAGGAAGAGCCTTGTACTTGTCAGCAAAATCAGCAAGCTTTGCGATAGTTACTACAAGTCTCTTGCGTGTAAGCTCAAGAGCCTCACGCATGAGGATGATATCTGTGTTATCACCGACATAGCAGGAAGTAGCACCCAGGTGGATGATGCCCTTGGCTTTGGGGCACTGAGCACCATAAGCATGTACATGAGCCATAACATCGTGGCGAACTTTCTTCTCTTCTTCTGCTGCGAGCTCGTAATTGATCTCGTCTTTGTGAGCCTTAAGCTCCTCGATCTGTTCATCTGTAATATCGAGACCGAGCTCTTTCTCAGACTCAGCAAGAGCTATCCAGAGAAGTCTCCATGTACGGAACTTCTTATCAGGCGAGAAGATGTACTGCATCTCCTTGCTTGCATATCTTGAATTAAGCGGGCTCTCATAGATATCTTTCATATCGTCACTCCTCAAGTAATTTATCGATAGCAGTTATTTTAGCACATACGGTAAGGATCTTGGTGGCCGTGCGCAGATCCTCTACCGGAGGATAGGAAGGAGAAAGTCTGATGCTTGCGTCATCAGGATCCTTGCCATAAGGGTAGCTTGCGCCTGCAGGAGTAAGAGAAACGCCTGCTTCTTTGCACATGGCAACGATGTTTGTTGCTGTGCCGGGCAGACAGTAGAAGTTTATAAAGTAGCCGCCCTTGGGATCTGTCCAGTGCCAGATATCCTTTTCAAAGCCAAGCTCATTTTCCAGGATCTCGCTTACAGCCGCAAACTTAGGTCTTAAGATAGCAGCATGCTTTCTCATCTGACCTAATACCGCCTCTTTATCAGGCAGGAATCTTGCATGAGCCAGCTGGTTTACCTTATTGGTGCAGATAGCCTGTACTCCAAGTATCTTTTTGGAATAATCCATATTTTCTTTATTCGCTGCAAAGCAGGATATACCGCCGCCTGCAAAAGTGATCTTGGAAGAAGATGCGAATTCATAGACTCTGTTGGGATTACCTGCCTCTGCACAGAGTGAGAGAATATCAGGGACTGAGCCCCACTGGGATTCGTCCTCAGCAAGATGGTGAACAACATAAGCATTATCCCAGAAGATCCTGAAGTCTTTTGCGCCTGTCTTCATAGAGGCAAGTCTCCTGCAGGTTTCTTCTGAATAGACGATGCCGTCCGGATTGCTGTAGCAGGGAACGCACCAGATACCAAGCACCTTCTCGTCTGATACAAGCTTCTCAACGATATCCATATCAGGACCTTCGTCTGTTATAGGCACGGCAATAAGCTCAAAGCCTAACTTCTCTGTTACCCTGAAGTGACGGTCGTAACCGGGCACAGGGCAAAGCCATTTGCGGCCCTCTACCTGAGACCAGGGCTTGGGAGAATCAACCTCGCCAAAGACCATAGCTCTCATGATAGCGTCGAACATCTGATTAAGTGATGAAGAATTGCCCATGAACAGATTATCCTTGTCTGTTCCAAGGATCTCAGCAAAAACCTTCCTTACATCTTCGATGCCGGCAGGCACACCATAGTTGCGGACATCCTCATTCTTGCAGGACTTAAAATCTGTTGAAGAAAGCACATCATACATGTGATTAGACAGATCAAGCTGTTCGGGAGAAGGCTTACCTCTGGTCATATCAAGTGACAGATCCATAGTCTTGTATTCCTCGTAGAGCTTGGTGAGCTCCGCTCTTTGCTGTGTCAGTTCTTCAACTGACATTTCCTTATAACTCTTCATCACGAGCCTTCTTTCTGAAATGAAATTTTGAGAGAGCAAACTTGCAGCATAAATGCATAATACCTCTCAAGACCGAAGTAATTATATTTAAAATGCAATTTCCAGGCAATAAAATTTCATTGTTGTTTATTAAAAAGGGATAATTTCTACATTTTGTACTAACCCGACACGGTTATGAGTTACCTGCCCTATCAAAAATACAACATTTCTGTCAGTAAGACCGTAATGGGAGAGCATATATCCGGTGCATCTTATTATCTTCCGCCTCTTTTTGTAATCAACAGACTCAAGAGACGACGGATAGGGTCCTGAATTTAGTCTGGACCTTACTTCCACCACATAGATATCCCGGTCTTTCTCCATGACCAGATCCAGTTCCCCCACATTATGCACATCATAGTTTCTGCAGATCACTTTAAATCCGTCTCTGGTAAGCTTGTCCGCGACAGCCTGCTCAGCTGCATCTCCTATCTTGCGTTTCCTCGTTCTCCTGTCATTCTGCATTTTGGACACTCCTTTCACATCTTTTAGTTTCCTAGTTTTCTATTGCAACTTGCAGTAGCGCCTATTATTATTAAGCTATATATTTCTTTGAAGTTGGTACACATTTATGGAAGACAGATACAAGGAGTTTGCCGAATTCTACGACAGCCTGAAGGATTACGACGGCAACACCTTCTCAAGCGATATTTTTGCCAAAGTAGCCGACAGATTAAACATCTGCAAGATAGAACACTACATATACACAGCCGGTTCGCTTACCAAGAAGCATATAGTCTATATAAGCTCCTCGGAACCTGAGATCAATTACCATGAAGTCACAAGGGACATCAACGAAGATATCAAGAGCGTGCTCAGGATCTTCTTTAAGAAATACTCCCCTGACCTTAATGAATCCACAAAGTATGCCTTCGATTGTTTTGTATCAAGTGTCGATCTCTATGTTGCCTACCGCTATACCATAGAGGCTTTCTACAGCATCCGCTACTATGAGGAGAATTCAGGCATCCCCAACCTCAACTATCTTATCAAGTTCCTAAATGATACGACCGCCACCGATGTAAGAGACAACGAATACTTTTTCTCTTACTTCAACATCAAGCAGAACTCCAGACTGAACCGTTTCTTCGGCGGTGAGGTGGCAGGACGCATACTCAATGAATATGCTGTAAAGCTCAAGGAATTCGTCAACACAGAAGACGGCGAATTTGCTGCCCATATAGGCGGCGACAATTTCGCCGTATACCTCAAGGCTGACAGGCTCAAGGAATTCATCAGCTTTATCCAGGGCGTCAAGATCACCTTCCACTTCAAGAACGACTCATATATTCACAGCGTTGCTGCAAGAGCCGGTATCGTTTATATCGATAACAGCTATGTTAACGGCTATGTGATCATGAACAATGCTTCAAGATGTCTTACTTCGGCAAGACATACCGGCAAGGATTATACTATCTGGCCTGTCCTGGAGGATTCAAGCCCGGTCATCAGTCCGGAATTCATCCTCAATATGGAGAAGGATCTGCTTAACGACAAATTCCTGGTCTACTATCAGCCGGTCGTAAAGGCAACGGAGGACAGCAATAAGATCGTTGCAGCAGAGGCTCTCGCAAGATGGGTCAAGGACGGAAGCATCATCATACCCTCTAAATTCATAGACGCAGCAGGCAGCGACGGCCTTATATCAAAGCTCGATCAGTATATTCTGGATAAGACCTGTGCTTTTATCTCAAATCAGCTCAAGAACAATACTCCCCTTGTGCCGATCAACTGCAATATCTCAACAGTCAGCATGAGTGACGAAGCGGTCATCGGCAGACTGATAGATACAGTCAGCAAATACGAGCTCCCTGCAGGCAGTCTTGGGATCGAGTTCAAGGTCCCCGAGTCCATTCCTGAAGTCAAGCTGATTGAAAATGCTGCAGCAAAGCTTAAACTTGCCGGAGTATCTATCACCATAGATGACTTCATCATCAACCCCCAGACCATTAACCTCCTGGGTACTCTCCCCATAGACAGCATCAAACTCCATTGCGACAAATTGAATTTTGGCAACTCAAGGAGTAGGATTATTCTCGAGAGTATGTTGGAACTGGCAAATAAGCTTAAGATCACTGTTATCTGCGAGAAGATAGCGGATCTTGAGATGATAAATGAATTTCGAAACTGCGGTTTCAATATATTCCAGACCCACGTTTATGAGAAAGCCATATCTGAGCGTTTCTTTATAAACAGGCTCAAAAATCCATACTATTGAGGTGCATTATGATATCCAGTTCCATCAAACAACAATTAGCAGGCGGATCCGAGATCCGCAAGATGTTCGAAGAAGGCCAGAGACTTAAGGCGATCTATGGTGCAGAGAATGTATTTGATTTCTCCATCGGCAATCCTGATCTCGAACCTCCGAAGGAAGTAACTGAAGCTTTGGCTGACCTTGCTAACAATCCGACTCCCGGAATGCACGGCTACATGAGCAACAGCGGCTATGAATCGACCAGAGCTGCCATTGCAAAGAAAAGGTCTGACGAGTCAGGACTTGATATCGGAAGTGGTGCTGTCTGCATGACTGTAGGTGCAGCAGCTGCAATGAACGATGTCCTCCACTCTCTCCTGGATCCCGGGGATGAAGTAATCGTACTCGCTCCCTTCTTTATGGAATATAACGGCTACATCAAAAACCACAACGGTAAGGTAGTCATTGTTCCCACCAACGAAGTCTTTATGCCTGTAATTGACAGGATCTCTGACGCTATCACGCCCAAGACCAAGGCTATCATCATCAACTCACCTAACAATCCTTCCGGTGTTGTTTATCCTGCCAAGCTCCTTACAGAGCTCAACGATATGCTCCTCAGCAAGGATCATGTTATCCATGTTATATCCGATGAACCCTATATCGATCTTGCATACGATGGCAACGAAGTTCCCTGCGCTCTCAAGTATATCAAGAATCTTATCGTCTGCTTCTCCTGGAGCAAGTCACTGTCACTTCCCGGTGAGCGTATAGGTTATGCTCTCGTATCTCCCAACAACGAGGATTACGACGACCTTACCCAGGCTATCACGATATCTAACCGTACATTAGGAAGCGTTAATGCTCCCGCTATCTGGCAGAAGGTAATCGAGAGATCACTATATGCCAAAGTCGATGTTGCAAACTATGAGCACAGAAGAAATCTCCTCTATTCCAATATCGTTGATGCCGGTTTCGATGCCGTTAAACCGGGCGGTGCTCTCTATATCTTCATGAACACGCCCAAGGGACTTGACGATAATGAGTTTGCAGAGATCTGCGCCAAAAAGAATCTCCTCCTGGTAAAGGGTTCTTCATTCTCTTATCCCGGATATTGCCGTCTCGCCTTCTGCGTATCTGAACAGACGATACTGAATTCAAGGAAGGCTTTCTTCGCAATTGCTGAAGAACTTGGCTTAGAGCATAGAGCAAGCCTCTAATCAGACGGTCTGCAAATAGCTAGAAAACGATAACCTGCGCCCAATTCAGTGGCGCAGGTTATTATTGTCAGCTGCCGCTCCTTGCTGGCCCGCCTGCAGATAAGTGCTTCTATCTCCTGAGGTGCAGCATTAGCGGTGTTATATACCTTGTATCTTAATATCTCACCCGTAGGTAAAGTGAAGAAGACCGAAGCTCCGATCCCGATCTCCTGAAGACGGCAGAATATGGTCGATATATGACGGTTCCTGTGACCTAATATAGTACAGTTGCCGTTCATCCACGGCATCGCTGAATCCGGCCATATACTTACACCATATCTTAAAGCCTGCCTGCTGCATTCGATCCAGCAGGGCTCTTTGACATCTATGGAAGGTATCTCCAGAAGCCCTGCCAGATGAAGCTCGCATGTCTCATCATATCCTGACAGATCAATGCTAAGGTCTTCTTCACCGTTTACGGCAAGAAGATCCGTGGCAGGAACATTAAATACCGGATCTGACATATCAGTTCCTTCAATGTCTGATATCACCTTATTTATTACTATCTGTCTTACAAGACTCTTAACAGGCTCTTTTGTTATATAGATAACAGCCGTTAGTGCAGATAACAGACAGATCACGATTCCTGCCACTAAGACCTTCTTATTCATTCATTTCTTTCCTCCTTCCTCTGGTGATGAGAGCGCAGGCACCTGTCACGCCCATTACGGCGATCAATACTGCTATGAGGATATGCTCCTGCCTCTCTTCTCCCGTGCTGGGGAGATTTTTTACAGTGATGCTCTGCTCTCTTGAATTAAGATCGTTATGCCTTGCGATCTCGACATCCTCGGTCTGAATGCCGGCTTCGATCTCTTCAGCTGTTGCCTTATCGTAGACATTCTCAAAGATAACTACTACATCACCTTCAGCCATGCCACGTGTATTAAGCTTTACCGGTACTTCGATAACTCCGTCAGGATTCTCAGGAGTAAATGTAAGGCTCGATGTTACTATCTCGCCATTTCTCATTACCGGAGTTCCGTCATTCATATAAAGTGTTGCAACGATCTCATATTCATTCCCTGCCTCAAGTCCTGAGTATGTTACTCTGTCGATCAGAGTTACATTGCGTCCGGACCTCATGGTTTTGGAATCTTCACCGTTTCTTGCCGTGGTAATCACGCTGGACCTTGTAAGAGTCTGGTCCTCATCATCGATATCCGAATGCTCACAGATCAGTGTGTCTTCGAAATACAGGTATTCAAATACCACTGTGTCCTTAACATCCATGGGTATCTTTATACCTTCAAATACCACATCTACCTCTCCATCGGGTAAGTCCGGTGTAAAAGTCACAGTAGAGCTTATATCATTACCCTCAAGATCCTTAAGCCTGGCTCCCGTTTCTTTGTTGATGAGATATCCGGTAACTGTATATTCTATTCCCGGTTCAAGACCTGTATAGCTGACGCGGTCAGATATATCGAAGTCCTCCTTGACCGCCAGCGCGTGAGTTCCTGTAGCAAGATCTGAAGCATCAGTTCCCATATCAGGCATGGTAAGAGTCTGTCCTTCATCATCTATGTCGCTGTGTTCATATGTTGCTTCTCCGTCAGTAATCGTCTCAAAGGCAACTATAGATACTCCCTGCAGATCGGATGTGTCTATGGTAAAAGGCACTTCTACTATCTGGGTTCTTTCCTGAGCTATAAAGCTAACCTCCGATATATAAGCCTCTCCTTCAGAATTCAGGAGCTGCGATCCGGTATCTTTACGCATCAGGGTTCCGGTAAGGCTGTAGCTGTCACCTATATTAAGGCCTCCGACCTCGCAATAATCTATTAGTTCAACCTGATCGCCCCTGCTTAGGATATGAGACGATTCAAGTCCCAGTGTTTCGTCATGCAGCGTAGTCCCGAGGATCGGGGTTACATTCACAAAGCAGCCGTCCAGCTGATACTCTTCTGCAAAGAAGTTGGAAACAAATGGCGAGCAGGATTCCGGAGTAATGCTGAATTCATAGACAGTTTTATCCGTGATATATCCTTCCGGTGCTTTCGTTTCAACAAGATAGTATGTACCCTCTGACAGTTTCCTTAACCTGTATACTCCCTCGTTCTCTATATAGGATAATGTACCTATGTATCCGGTAAGATCCCGGTCTTTATATACTTTAAATTCTGCGCCCTCAAGGCTTAGTCCTTCATTATCTGTCTTAAATACATTTACCTCACCTGCTATATTAGATATAAAGACTTCAGCGATTTTGACCTCAAAATCTTCTGCACACGTATCACAGCTTTCTATGGTTATAGCCACATAATCAGGCTCAGAAGAAGCATTGCCTTCAGCATCTGTATATAGATATCCTTCAGGAAGGCTTGTCTCTACTATGACATAGTTTCCGGGTCTTAATCCTCTAACAGTATAAGTTCCTCCGTCTTCAGTAAATACAGCATCAGATGCTCCGGAACCGTCAGAAGATATGCTTAATGCCTGTCTTTCATCTTCTGAATGCAGTCCGTTGCCGTCAGTATCCTCATATATGGTAAAACCTGCACCTCCGATATATTCTCCGGTTGCGATATCAGTCTTGATGACTCTAACCGATGCCGTATAAGGAACCTGCTCTATAGCTATATCCAGATCCTTGGCTTCAGATACGGTGAATGCATAAGGCTCGCTATATACGTAATATCCATAAGGAGCCTGGGATTCTGTCAGCAGATATGCCCCCGAGAACAGGCCTTCTATCTTAAGTCTTCCGTCGTTATCGTCATCTTCTATAGTTGATGCCGTATCTTCCTCATCTTCGTCTAATATGCCGTTTGCATTAGTATCCTCATAAAGAGTAAATGTGACGGGAGATCCTTCGTATCCTGATATTATCTCCCCTGTTACAGAATCAGTCTTATCGATATTTACATTGACATATATCCTGTTATTGCATGTAACTGATACAGTCTGATTGTCAGAGCTAGGAGCCAGATGTATTACCTTGTATTCAGTATCCTCACCTTCCCAATAGCACTTATATCCGTCGGGAGTTATCTCCTTTATCCTGTACCAGCCGAGAGGAAGGTCGTTAAACCTGGCTATGCCGTCACTATCAGTTGTCTTGATCTCGCAGGCTGTATTCTGCCAGTCGGGCTCCGCTCCGTTGCCGCCGTAGTATATATTGAATCTGATATCTGCTATATGGCCGTCTTCACTCACCTTGCCTACCACGATATTTGCCTGGCCCCTGTCATTACCTACACTCTGGGTAACCGTAGTACCTGTGGAAGTTGATATGTTCTTATACCAGTATGTCCCGTCTGAAGAGGCGGTAAAACCTACGGGAGTAAAGTATGTATAAGAGGCCCTGCTGCCGCCGTAGTATCTGTCAGTAGGTACTATCTCTCTTAACTGATATGAACCTTGCGGAACATATAAAACAGAAAGATTACCTCCTGAGCCCGTAGTCCAGATGACTCTTCCTGAAGCATCAGTCACACCGTTTGCGAGTTTGATGGTGCCCTGGGTATTCCAGAGCTCAAATCTAAAGCCCTTTGCTTCGTCCGAGGCATCCTTGACAGTCTTATTTACTGCAATACCTCCGTTGTTATGGTCGTTAGTTGCAGTAAAGTCGTAGACCTTATTCGCTTCTGATCTGAATGTATAGGAATACCTGGTCGCAGATTTCCTGGTCCAGCCGGAAGTCTTGTTCTCTACAGAATAGTTAATGGTATTGCCGTCAATGCATTTAAACTGAGGAACGGTAAAATCCTCGTATAGTGTATAGTTTACGTCTTTCCTTATGGGGAAATACCTGCCTGTAACCTTAACTCCCGAAGCGGTGTACCAGTTCCATGCGCCGGAGGCATATTTATAGACAGCTACAAGGGTATTACCGTCGTAGAGACTGAATACTGTCGAATTGATATTAAGGCCGGTCGTAGTATTCTTGGTAATGGATACAGAAGAACTCTCCACCATAAAACCGGCCTGACTTCCGGCTGTCTGATCGGTTGTTACCTGATTGGTTACCCTTATGCTCTCACCTGAGAGCTTATAGTTATCTATCGTCGCGTTATAGAGCTCAGTCCATACACCGCCTCCGTCTATCTTCCTGATCTTATAACTCATTGTTCCAGAAGCCGTGTTCACGTTATAAAGATTCAGGTCCACCTGATATACGTTCTCATCGAAGAAACGGTATTCCGGATTGATATCTGATACCTGGGGCTCACCGTCTGATCCCCAGCCGTTACTCCGAAGATCCACACGATTGCTGCCGTCCAGCAGAAGATAAGGACAGAAAGTCTCCTTGAGATACAAGAATCTGTAATACCCCTCATTGTCTCTTGTATCGAAGTCAAGACTTATCCTTGCAGAGCCGTCGTTACCATAGTAATTGGTAAGTATCCCGTCCAGATCGTCGTCTGTTACCCTGCCTATACTGTTTCTGCCTGCCATCGCATCTTCCAGGGATGCATATACGCTGAAAGTTGCGCCTGCAAGCCTCGAGCCCGAGGCTGTACGCTTATCTATGTACATATTGGCATATGCATTAATTGGCGTAGTCCTGAACCGCTGCATATAAGTTATTATCTTGCCCAGCTTGAGCGCCCCGATTATGTGAGCTACTCTCTTCTCGGAGACACCGGAATCGGGATCTGAATGCCACATGTATGCACCGTGTCCGTCACTTCCGTCCTTGATGCCTGAATAAACACCTATGTGCAGGTTCTTGCCGTCCTGATCGTAGAACAGGAGCACATCACCCGGAACGGAGTTAGAGCTTACCCAGTTATCTATGTCAGCATCAGACCAGCCTGTGGCATTGAATGGTGCAGATCCTGCTATTCCCTTACGCTGAACATTAGGATCTCCCGTCTCTATCTCTCCTGCAAACATCTTGAGGTACTCTTGCACTTGCATATTGCCGTCACATGCAAGATATCCCCTGAAATTACAGCAGCCTGCATCAAGGAGCACTCTTGCAAGATAATTCGTGCAGTCCATCTCCTCATACGGTCTGCCGTTATATCTTGCGGCACATGACAGGATCCTGCCTCGAGTCTCCTCGGCAGACCAGGGAAACCACTCGGAAATGCTGCCTGTATTTCCTGTAAAATCGTATGCGTCCATGTACAGCGGCGGAGTATATTCCGGCGCTGCCAGGACCATTGAAGTACCGTAATATGTAAGTATTACGGTAAGCATAACAAGCATTGCAATAAGCCTGTATGCCTGATTGTTTCTAACACCCATCTTAAGACCTCCCTTATGCGACCACCTCACAACTGCTTATCCTCTTGATCTGATTGTTCTCTCTGGAATAGTAGTAGATGCTGTCAGATAAGCGCTCCTTAGGTGCGACCTGAGTTAGATTAGTCTCTCGTACAAGATCTAAGAGCTTATTCTGTCCGTTATAGAATTCAGATGACAGGATAATAAGATCGTGTATCGATGAAGGCAGTACGTAGCAGTCTGTTCCTATAATGTCTGCCGCCCTCTTGATAACATCCGGATAGAGCAAGGCATCTGCCCCGAAGTAACCTATACTGTTGGTCACTATGTAAACACGCTCATTATTTGGGACCATGTTAAAACCGGGGAATTCTTCGTTTATGTTCTTATCATTGCCGCTGTTACGGCTTATGAGCCTCATAAGGGTCTGCTCTATGCGTTCCACCATAAAGGGAAGCATATGAGGCGTATTCTTCTTGGCACACTCAAAAAGCTCTGGTTCGTCCCAGCCTGCACTTGATGCAACCTCATTGGTGATAAGAAAGCCTGACAGCCCGTGACCGTCAACATGAGTTATGGCCCGGTATATGACCGACAGGTCCTCGAAATCCCTGTGGGGACACTTATCGATCAGCGCTTCGTTCATGTCCTTGGATATCAGCTGAAAGATAACCTTATCCTTATACCTTGATAAATTGGAAAGATCCGGGATACTGGGAACAGACTTGATCGATTCTTCAAGATACTTAGCCTGATTTGCCATAGTCCGTTCGAAATTGCCCTCTTCAAGATATTGATCGTACATCCTCTCAAGATAGAAAGTCGGGGCAATAAACGACCCCTTCTTCTCCTTGGGAGTTATGATTATCCCCGTCAATTCCTCATTGACCTTGTTTACCTTGTGCTCTACGAGCTTGCAGTCGTAATACCGCTCCGGCATATAATCCAGGAACTCCTCAAGCACCCTCTTCCTAAACTCTTCAAAATCCATCATATCGATGACCTCCTTGGAAATTCCCAATAAAAAACGCACCGTATCTGCGGTGCGTTCTAAATCGGGTAGCCTAAATATTAGAGGCTTGCCCAGTCTCATTCAATATCCAAAAGTCTCAATTATGAGGGGTAAAAACCAAAATCTACAGCAAGCTTTAAGCACTTAAAGCCTTATACTGAGCGGGTTACGATAACAGCCAAATGCCCGGAACTGATAGAGATCTTAACTGTATCTGCCCCTTCTGCCGGATGATTACTGAAGGTAATGCTCTTACCTGCACTATAGTCTTCTCCATTAAAGGGATAATACAGACCCTCTGACCTTATATCTGTAACCGGGATATCAAAATCCATGGGCACAAGGGATATAACGGGATCAGCAAGATCTGTAACATTAAACGCAAGATCTGTTTTGCCGTTCATGGGATAGATATCCGTTATGCCGTCAGTTATGACAATGTTCTTCATGTAAGGTTTAAAGCTTATTGCCAGCTGGATATTGGCGATAACATGATCTATCCTGCCGGAATTAATGGGGCAGATAATCAGAATGTCGCTTCCCTCAGGTATATTTTTGAGGCAGATCTCGGTGTCAGTCCAGTCCTTCTCCACCGGGAAGACCTCGGGCTCTATCTTATTCTCCTTAAGGAATGCAAGGCCTTCGGCAGTAATCGAATCCATGTCTCCAAAAGCCTTATCGGGAATGATGTTATTCTTCAGGCAAAAGTCTGCTCCGCCGTCTGCGCAGAAGACGGTATGATCTTCTCTTACCCTTGATGCTGCTAGGTCAGATACAGGTCCGGATGTGATTATACAGTAATGCATTCTTTGAGCCCTGTAACAGCCTTGGCAGGATCTTCTGCCCCAAATACGGCATTGCCTGCAACCAGGAGCCTTGCCCCTGCATCGTAAGCCTCTCTCACAGTCTTAAGGTTGATGCCGCCGTCAACAGACAGGATGGTATCAGCTCCTGCAGCATCGATCGCTTCCCTTACCCTGCGGATCCTCTCTGTGGAACCTTCGAGATATCCCTGACCGCCGAATCCCGGGCGTACTGACATGACCAGGATAAGATCGCACTTATCTGCCCAGGGCAGGATCTCCTCAATGGGTGTATCCGGATGGATCGCTATACCTGCTTTGCAGCCTAATGCACGGATGGAATCTATGAGACTTCCGCAGTCTTTTGTACACTCGATATGGAAAGTGATCATATCACTTCCTGCATCTGCAAAAGCTTTGATATACCTCTCAGGATCAGTGATCATAAGGTGCGTATCAAATATAAGGTCAGAATGCTTTCTTATAGACTTTATGACAGGGACGCCTATCGAGAGATTATTTACATAATGACCGTCCATTACATCGAGATGGAGGTACTCGCATGTACCCTTAAGATTATCTATGTCTCTCATAAGATAACCGAAATCAGCACTTAAGATCGAAGGTGCAATATCAAAACTGTTCACTTTGCTTTCTCCTCTTATAATTATTTCGTTCACTGTATAACTGTTCGCTGAAAGAACAATAACGCGTATATCTGTCCTTATCAATATCCCCTTCTGCAAGATGTTCCCTTACAACGCATCCGTCTTCGGATACATGTCTGCAGTTATCGAATCTGCAGCCTGAAGCAAATCTTGCGATCTCAGGGTAACCTAAGATGACCTGCCTATAATCTATCCCCGCCTGCTCCAGAGAAAGTGACGTAAAGCCCGGAGTATCTGTCAGAAAGCCCTCGCCGAAATCAAAAAGCTCTACATGTCTTGTAGTATGCCTGCCCCTTCTAAGCTTGTCTGAGATCTCGCCTACATCCATTATGTTAATACCAAGGATGCTGTTGCAAAGAGTGCTCTTGCCAACACCTGAAGGTCCTGCAAAAGCAGCAAGGCCGTCTCCTGTAACGGTCATTATATCGCCGGATCTGACCGGACTATCGGAAGAAGACACAAACACCTTATATCCTGCATCTGTATATGTCTTATATAATCTGGCGCAGCTTTCAGATCCAAGATCTTCTTTGGTAAAGATTATTATAGGTGTGATGCCCCAGTTACCGCAGATTATAAGGAGCTTATCCAGGAGCATCAGATCCGGCTCGGGATCATAAGCCGCAAATGTCAGCAGAAGATAGTCAACATTTGCTATAGGCGGCCTCATAAGATAGTTTCTCCTTGGAAGCAGCTCAGTTATCACATAGGGCAGATCCGGGTCTCCCGATTCTTCGATCAGGACCTTGTCACCGGGCTGAGGCTTTATCCCCCTGCCTCTGAATATTCCTCTTATCTGACAGGAATACCTGACACCGGAAGATCTTACTGTATAAGATCCGCCGACGCCCTTGGTTATTATGCCCTGCAATGTATCGCTATCAGGCACTATACCCCTCCACCGTTATTCTGATCAGGTACGACCGGAGCCGGAGGGTCTGTTTGTACAGGCTCCGGAGTCGGAGTCGGAATAGGAGTTGCCGTAGGAAGCGGAGTGGGAGTAGGCGCAGCCTTAAATACAGCCGTATATGTAGTCTCACCGCCGGTAGAAACAAATGTAAATGTTGTTGAGAATGCAACTGTATTGCCAAATCCGTCAAGCCAGGAGTCAAACTGGTAGCCTTCGGCAGGCATAGCCGTCAGCGTAACCTGTGTGCCCTCAGGATATGTACCTCCGCCTGTTACAGTACCGCCTGTATTGCCTGCGATCTGAACATTTACTACAGACTGTGGAGGTGTGGGAGTAGGAGTTCCGCCGTTATTAAAGTCTTCCTGCGTTCCAATGTAGAGCTTAACGGATGCCCTTCTTGCAACAGGTGTACCTGCGGCAGGATCCGTAAGCATTACTATCTGTGAAGATGCGGGGAGAGCCATTACTTCAGGGCTTCCCTCAAGCGCATACTGAAGACCTGCATCGCTTAATGCCGCAGATGCCTGCTCTACAGTAAAGCCCTTAACATCAGGCACAACACTGCTGGTAGGTTCAGTAGCATAGATGATGACAACAGAATCACCCTTATTGAGTGATGAACCGGCCTCAGGTTCTGTCCTGATTACAAGACCGGGATCCACATCGTCAGAAGCCTCGGACCTTAAAGATACATTCAGGTCAAAACCGCTTATGGACGTATAGGCATCCTGGAAATTCATTCCCGAATAATCTGACAGGATTATAGAATCAGGGGCAGAAGATACAGTGAGAATAAGCTTGCTTATGCCGCCCGTAGTAGAGATCACTACGCCCTCATCGATACTCTGTGCGATAACGATCCCCGGTTCATATTCCTCTGTCTCTTCGTATGTTATCTCGTAAGCTACATTATTAGCGTCAAGCTCTTCTATCGCTTCGTCCGCTTTGAGCCCAACATAGTTCTTGACAGTATAATCCGTATTCTGTGCTATCTCCGTATTATTGCGCACCGCATTGACCACCAGATATCCCAAAGAGAAAAGCACGGCTACGATAGCAACGATTATAAGGACAAGGAGTATATTGTCCCTGAATCTGGAGAGCCTTCTTGATTCGGCACTCTTCTCGATCTCGGAGATCTTGTTGTAATTAGGCTCCTGCCTGAAGGAAATATTGGGTTCGCTTGTCTCAGGCTCGGGAATATTGCTTATGACACCGTAGATGCCATTAGGATCTACAAGTAATGAATCCAGCTCATTTACGAGCTGATTCATGGACAGATATCTCTTCTCCGGTACCTTCTGCATACACTTGTTGATGATGGCATCAAGACCTGCAGGTATTCCCGGCATTACAGATGAAGCAAGCGGAGGTGTCTCCTGCAGATGCTTGACTGCGATAGCAACATTGGATTCACCGTCAAAAGGAACTCTTCCTGTTACCATCTCAAAGAGAGTTACACCCAGAGAATAGATATCAGACTGTGGACCTACATTACCGCCTCTTGCCTGCTCAGGCGAGAAATAGTGAACAGATCCCATTGCACCGCCGGTCATCGTGATGGTGGTGCTCGAGGCAGCCCTTGCTATACCGAAGTCCGTGATCTTGGCGATCTTATCCCTTGTGATAAGGATATTCTGAGGCTTGATATCTCTGTGAACAACGCCGTGAGTATGAGCAAATTCAAGGGCTACACCGATCTGGATAACGATCGGAACGGCATTGCGCCAGTCCAGATGTCCGTTCTGGTTTATGAGCTCCTTAACGGTAATACCGTCTATATATTCCTGTACGATATACCTGAAACTGCCCTCATGGCCTACACCGTAGACTTTAACTATATTGTTCTGCTGAAGACTTGATACGGCCTTTGCCTCCGTATCGAATCTCCTTATGAATTCATCATCTGTTGAGAACTCGGGCTTAAGGATCTTGATTGCTACATTAGCCCCGGTATTCATGTCTATACCGAGATATACATTAGCCATACCGCCGCTGCCTATCAGCTTGACTATCCTGTATCTGTTAGCAAATATCTGGCCTTCCGGGCCACGTGCTTGATCTGCCATATTACTCTCCTGATGCCTATTTCCGGCTTGTATTTGCAATTAACACGGTCAGGTTATCTTTGCTGCCCTTGACTACTGCCTCTGAGATCAGTTTTTCTGACAGTGCTTCAAGATCTGATTTGTTATTCCTTATGATCCCTGCCAGTCCGTCATCGGTAAAAGATGAGTAAAGCCCGTCAGAGCAAAGAATAAGCATATCACCGTAAATTATATTATAACTGTAAATGTCGGGATTTAAAAACTTGTTTATACCCACGACATTAAACAGCTTGTTTCTCCCGGGATGAGACATAGCTTCATCTTCGCCTATCTCTCCCCTGCTTACCAGCATTGCTGCTTCATTATGGTCACGGGTAAGCTTCATTATCCCCGAACCATGCATGAGATAGCACCTTGTATCGCCAATATGTCCTATGGTAACCTTGGTATCCTTAATGACAGCAACAGTAAGCGTCGTGCACATTCCAAGGCGTTCCCTATTCTCGAGGGAATCAAGCAGCACTTTGACATTAGCCTTGTTGAAGGCCCTGCTGATAAGATCTTGTATCTCTTCTTCGTTCTTAATGTCCGGGATATGTTGCTTTAAGTATTCCAGGGATTCAGTTACCGCGATATGGCTTGCGACCTCACCTGAATTCTCACCGCCAAGACCATCTGCAATGGCAAGACACGTAAAACCGCTTGTCTCAAGATATGAGAAATAATCCTCGTTATTCTCCCTTACGGGACCTTTTGCCGTTAAGCCAAAGCAGATCAAGACTTACCACCCTCCACAGTACTGCGTCTTAACTGGCCACACGCCGCCATTATATCCGTCCCCATCTCACGTCTTAAGGTTGCATTTATTCCGTGCTCGGTAAGGATCTGCTTGAACCTTGCGACCCTGTCCTTTGAAGGACGTCTGTAATCAGAGCCCGGGAACTCATTTGCTGCGATAAGATTAACATTACAGAGCATGCCGCCAAGCAGCTTTGCAAGAGCCCTTGCATGGGCATCCGAATCGTTCACCCCTTCGAAAAGACTGTACTCAAAGGTTATCCTTCTATGCGTCTTGAGCGTATATGCCCTGCAGCTGTCTATAAGGTCTTTAATAGGATAACGCCTTGCGATCGGCATTATCTTCTTTCTTAGTTCATCGTCAGGAGAATGAAGCGATATGGCGAGGTTAACCTGGGATGACAGCTTAGTAAATTCTTCTATCTTGGGTATGATCCCACATGTAGATATAGTAATGTGCCTGGCACCGAGATTAAGGCCCTGAGGGTCTGTCGCAAGCTTAATAAATCCGATGAGATTATCGTAGTTATCGAAGGGCTCGCCTATTCCCATTACAACTACGCTTCTTATCCTCTCCCCCATTAGTCTCTGGGATAAGACAACCTGGGCAAGGAGCTCACCGCTGGTAAGGGATCTGCCGAATCCCAGTTTTGCCGATGCGCAGAAATCGCATCCCATCTTGCATCCTGCCTGAGAGGATATGCAGACAGAAAGCCCCGTCTTATAACGCATCACAACAGTCTCGATAACATTGTCATCGCTTAATCTGTATACGAATTTGCGTGTCCCGTCTATCTTTGATTCAAAGCTTGCTATAACTTCAAAACTGTTGAATATAAAATTCTCTTCAAGTTTGGCTCTTAAGTCTTTTGGGATATTTGTCATGTCACTTGTATTGATAACGCCGGAGCTGATCCACTTATAGATCTGATCAGCCCTGAAAGAAGGAACGCCTGCTTCTTTGCACCAGGCTTTGATATCCTCGCTATTAAGGTCAAGACAGAATCTCTTATCACTCATCAGCATCACGTTCCATACGGCAGATAAAGAAGCCTTCGCAGCCGTCAGTATCCGGGCAGATAGTTATCATACCCGAAGCCGCATCATCTCTTCTGTCATTATCCATGTATATGTTATCGGGCAGATAATCCAGGATAGATACAGTGTGGAAATCCTTATGTTCATCGATAAATCTCGTTACCTGCTCTGAGTTCTCATCGCTGTTAAGAGTGCAGGTGCAATAGATAAGAGCGCCACCGGGTTTTACCATCTTGCATGCATGGTCAAGGATGTCATATTGAACAGGAAGCAAAGCCTCCATATTGTCAAAGGTCATCCTTTCACGGATATCAGGCTTTTTGCCGATAAGGCCAAGGCCGCTGCAGGGTACGTCACACAAGACGATATCAAAACTCTTGCGGTTATCCTTATCCTTAGATATCTTGGATGCATCCATGCAGACAGTCTTAACGCAGCCTATCCCGAGTCTCTTGCAGTTCTCATTTATGAGCTCAGTCCTTGATTCATTAATATCAAGAGCTGTTATCTCGCATTCGCCACCTGCAAGTTCAGCCATATGGGTAGTCTTGCCGCCGGGTGCTGCGCAGCAGTCGAGTATCTTATCGCCTTTTTGGGGAGCTGCGATAAAAGAAGCCAGCATAGCGCCCTCGCCCTGAACAAAGACACCATATTTCGTAAAGGCCTCTGTTGATTCAAGGTTCCTGAGATTACCTGATATCTCAAGGCAGCAAGGCATAAACCTGCCGGGAACAGCGGCAATGCCGTCCCTGGCAAAACTTAAGATGATCTCTTCTCTTTCGTATCTGTTTGTATCGAAACGGACAGTTACCCTCGGAGGCAGAAGGAAAGCCTTACCTATCTCAAAGGCTCTCTGCTTACCAAAATCGTTCTTTAATATGCCATAGATCTCAGGCTTAAGAGATACCCTGATGCCGGGCTTATACTGTTCTACATATTTCTTCGCTTCAGGCGCCTTGCAGTACTTTCTTAAGAGTGCATTTACAAAGCCTGCAGCCTTGGGATTATATTTCTTAACGATCTCAACAGATGAATCACAGGCCGCATAATCCGGGATATTATCCCCAAACTGCATCTGCCATACCGCCATCCTTATGGCACATCTTGAGACAGGATCCATCTCTTCACAGGCTTCCTTGCAGATATGTCTTACCAAGAAATCTATGGTAAATGTGTAAGTCACTGTGCCATAGAGCATGGCTCTTACAAAATCTAAAGACTTGCCGTATTCTCTTGCAACTTTGTCTGCCTTCTTGATAACAAGATTGGAGAAAGCACCATTCTCATATACTTCGTAGAGCATAAGGAAGCATAATTCCCGCTCATTACCCTGCTCTATGAGCCTGCTGATTTCTTTCTTCTTGTATCTTATCTCGTTCTTCATTTTCTGTTCCTCAGCAAATCATGGCCCCTGTTACATAATTATGGGCGCAGTCCGATGCATTGAGTCTCTTGCCGCCTTCGGTCTGAATGACAAGGAGTTTGATCGCACCCCTGCCGCATCTTACAATAAGATCTCCCTTGCCGGCTTTTAAGACTGTACCGGGCAAGGCATCATCACCTAGATCCGCATCATATACTCTGGAATCATAGACCTTGAACTTTTTTCCATCAGCAGTAAGAGTATATGCCCCGGGCCATGTGCTTAAGGCTCTTACACGGTTATGGATACATAAAGCATCCTGATCCCATGTAAAATAACCTTCTTCAGATCTGATGGGAGGACAGGATGTTGCTAAGCTCTCATCCTGTTTAACAGGAGTTATCCGGCCGTTTATATAGTCTTCGATAACAGTCGGGAGAAGCTCTGCGCTCTTTTTTGCAAGCAGATCCATAAGCCCTGAAGTATGGATATCGGGATCGATATCGACCTTAACTTCAGACAGGATATCTCCGGTATCCATGCCTTCGTCCATCTTCATTATGGTTACACCGGTGACTTTGTCCCCTTCAAGGATAGCCCTTTGAACCGGAGCTGCACCTCTTCTTGCAGGAAGCAGGCTTCCATGGCAATTAAGGCAGCCGAATTCCGGGATATTTAAGATATCAGCAGGCAGTATCTTGCCGTAAGCGGCAGTTACTATAAGGTCAGGGGCCACGCTCTTTATTGTATCGAAAGCCTCCTTATCCCTGAGAGTCTTGGGCTGATAACAGGTTATGTTGTTTTGGACTGACAATTCCTTTACGGGAGGAGCGGTTAATACGTGCTTTCTGCCAACAGGCTTGTCAGGCTGGCACAGGGTCATAACGACGTTATAGCCGTCTTTTATGAGCGCATCCAGGATCACAGATGCAAATTCAGGAGTACCCATAAAGACTATCTTCAGATCTTTGCCGTTCAAATCAGTCATCCTCTTGAATCCTGTAGATGTTACCGTCCACTGATTTATCTATAAAGAGAATACCGTCAAGATGGTCATACTCGTGGCAGATGCATCTGGCAAGAAGGCCGGTAGCTTCGATGGTAAACTCCTCGCCGTCTCTGTTAAGAGCCTTGCATACAACATGACTCGGTCTGTCAACCTCACAGGTCTTGCCCGGGACGGACAGGCAGCCTTCGCTCCCTACCTGTGAGCCGTCTGATTCGATGATCTCAGGGTTAATGAACTCGATAAGACCGTGTTCATCTCCTACATCGATTACAAAGATACGCCTAAGCACACCTACCTGCGGAGCAGCAAGACCAATGCCTCTGTCCTCGTAGTACATAGTATCAGCCATATCATCCAGAAGCTTAAGTATCCTTGGGGTGATCTCATCTACCGGACGGGATACTTTGCGTATAAGCGGATCGTTCTCTAATACAAGATTTCTCAGTGCCATATATTATTTCCTCTCTATCAGAAGTCCCAGGAATTTACATACCTGTATTGTTCTTCTGTAAGCTTATCTATATTGATCTCCTTGGTAGCAAGCAGGATCTCGGCAACCCTGTTGTCTATTACTTCAGGAGTCTGATATACATCTATGGGGAGTTTTTGCTCTTGCTCTGCTATGTATCTTGCTGACTGAGCCTGGAGAGCAAAAGACATATCCATTATCTCAACAGGATGTCCGTCACCTGATGCCAGGTTAACAAGCCTGCCTTCTGCAATTATGCAGATGGTGTTGCCGTTACTTAATCTGTATCCGATTATGTTATGTCTTAATTCAGATGTCTCAACTGCCAGATCAGATAACTGAGCTACATTTACTTCGCAGTCGAAGTGACCTGCATTGCAGCAGATAGCTCCGTCCTTCATGAGATTGAAGTGTCTTCCCACGATAACATCCTTGCAGCCTGTAACAGTAACAAACACATCACCTATTGGAGCAGCCTCATCCATTGTCATTACGGTGTAGCCTTCCATTATCGCTTCACAAGCCTTGACCGGATCGATCTCAGTTACGATAACCTTGGCACCAAGGCCCTTGGCTCTCAGAGCAACTCCCCGGCCGCACATTCCGAAGCCTGCTACGACTACAGTCTTGCCGGCAACGACGAGATTTGTTGTAGCCATAATAGCAGTCCAGACTGACTGGCCTGTACCGAACCTGTTGTCAAACAAATGCTTGCACCTGGCGTCATTTACTGCGATAACCGGATATGCAAGCTGACCCTGCTTCTTCAGGATCTCAAGTCTATGTACGCCTGTTGTGGTCTCTTCGCAGCCGCCCTTGATATTAGGAACGAGATGCTTCATGTCTGAATGAAGGAGCATTGCAAAGTCGCCGCCGTCATCTATAACGATATCAGGACCAAATGCCAGAGCCATCTTAAGATGCTTAATGTAATTCTCTTCGTTATCGCCATGGACCGTATAGACATGCATTCCCGTAGAAGCCAGAGCGGCAGCTACATCGTCTTGCGTAGACAAGGGATTACAGCCTGTTAAGGCAACTTCAGCTCCGCCTCTTGCCAGAGCTCTTGCAAGACATGCCGTCTTAGCTTCAACATGGACAGATACTGCGATCTTAAGGCCTTTAAAGGTCTGCTGCTCGATAAGCTCTTTCTCTATGGCACGGAGCACAGGCATATTCCTGTATGCCCACTCGATCTTCTCCATGCCGTAAGGCGCAAGGTTTATGTCTTTGATATCGTACTCTGGAATCTCCATATTCAGGCTCCTTTGCTGTTTGTGATCCGCCTAATAAATTCTGTTGTAAGTCTGCAGCTCTCATCTGAAGCCTTGCCTGCATTAACAAGTACTTCTTCCTCAGTAAGCTGCCCGCCGGAAAGCCCTGCTGCCATATTGGTCACGCAAGAGAAGCAGACAACCCTAATACCCATATGTGAAGCAGCTATCGCTTCGGGAACTGTGGACATGCCGACACAGCTTGCCCCCATGAGCTTAAGAGCTCTTATCTCAGCAGGTGTCTCATACTGGGGACCCTTGCTGTATGCATATATGCCGCGCCTTAACGGGATATCAAGATCTTCGGCACAAGAGCTTAATATGTCAAGATATTCCCTGTCGTATACAAAACTCTGGTCCGGGAATCTTGGTCCGAACTCATCTATATTAGGGCCTCTTAAGACTGACTCGCATCCGAAAGATATGTGATCTTCGATCGCTACAAAATAAGGTGGTTTTGTAACATCGTCAATACCGCCTGCAGCGTTGGTAAGAAGGATAGTCTTAACGCCGAGACGTCCCATTACCCGCACATAGAATGTAACCTCAGAAAGGTCATATCCCTCATAGTAGTGGAATCTGCCCTTCATCATGAGCACACAAGATCCTGATAATCTGCCTAAGATAAGAAGTCCGTCATGTCCGGGAGCTGTAGATACCGGAAAATTCGGTATATCTGAGTAAGGTATGCTCTTTAAGATCTCGCAGTTATCCGTAAGAGGACCTAAACCGGATCCTAAGACAACCAAGACCTCCGGGATACCTGAATCCTTAAGCTCAGATCTTAAGTAATCTGCAGCCTCATCAACTCTTCTTAAATAGTCTGCCTTATCCCTGATCATTACTTCTTACCGCAGCAATCCTTATACTTCTTACCTGAATTGCAAGGGCACGGATCGTTCCTGCCGACCTTGAGTGAATCTCTTCTGGCGGGCTGGGCAGGTGCCTGATTTGCAGCTGTGCCTTCGATAGGCTTGCTTGCAGCTTTAACAGTTACAGGAGCAGCGCCGTGACCTTCACTTGTAGGTCTTGCTGCAGCCTTTGCCTCTACCTTGTGCTCTTCAGAGAAGTTAGCTCTCATGATGAACTTGACTGCATCGTTCTGGATGTTCTCGTTCATCTCCTCAAACATTGCAGAACCCTCGAGCTTATACTCGACTACCGGATCATGCTGACCGATACTTCTCATCCTGATGGACTGGGATAACTGATCCAGAGCATCGATGTGATCCATCCACTTAAGATCGACAGTCCTTAAGAGGATCTGTCTCTCTGCCTCGCGGAAGATCTCAGAGCCTATTGAAGTCTCCTTGTCTTCAAGAACCTTCTTTGCTTCAGAAGAGATACTTGAAACGATCTCATCCACATTGGATGACAATTCCTGTGTATCGTCCTTGATAGATAATACCGTAGGGATATCTCCGAAGATATCTTCCAGCTGGAGGCCCAGTGTAAGGCGCTCTGATGTAGAGATAACGCCGTCAAGAGCAAAGTTATTAACGATCCTCTCAGCAACGGCATCCAGCATTCCCATAAAGATCTCGTGGCAATCCTCACCGTCGATGATGCGCTTTCTCTGCTCATATGTGATAGTTCTCTGGATATTATTAACATCGTCGTACTCAAGGACATTCTTTCTCTGTGAGAAATGCAGAGCCTCAAGCTTCTTTTGTGAGCTGTCGATAAGCTTAGACAGATATCCGACCTGGATCTCCATGTCATCAGCCATTCCGAAGGAATCAGCGATCTGAGTTACCCTGTCTCCGCCAAAGATCCTTAAGAGGTCATCTTCGAGAGAGAGGTAGAACTTGGATCTTCCGGGGTCACCCTGACGTCCTGCACGGCCCTTGAGCTGGTTGTCGATACGTCTGGATTCGTGACGCTCCGTACCAACGATAAAGAGACCTCCGAGCTCTCTTACTTCGGCAGCTTCAGGAGCGAGCTGCTCCTTAAACTTGCTCTCAAGCTCGGCAAACTTGGCTCTTGCTTCAAGTACTAATTCGTCGTCAGTCTCGTTATAAGCGGTAGAAGCTGTTATGAGTTCCTCTGTATAACCTAACTTACGCATCTCCTGGAGAGCCATGAACTCAGAGTTACCGCCGAGAATGATATCGGTACCACGGCCTGCCATGTTGGTTGCGATGGTAACTGCACCCTTACGTCCGGCCTGAGCTACGATCTCAGCCTCTCTCATATGGTTCTTGGCATTGAGCACATTGTGCTTGATACCATACTTGCTGAATATCCTGGACAAAAGCTCTGACTTATCAACATTAACTGTACCTACGAGTACCGGCTGTCCTCTGTCGTGAGCCTCCTTGACTGCACGAAGCAAGGCAAGATACTTACCATTCTCTGTCTTGAATACGGCATCATATTCGTCGATCCTTGCAATAGGCTTATTTGTAGGGATCTGGATAACGTCGAGATTGTAGATCTGACGGAACTCGGCTTCCTCTGTATATGCTGTACCTGTCATTCCCGACAGCTTGTTGTACATACGGAAGTAATTCTGGAAAGTAATGGTTGCAAGTGTCTTATTCTCGCTTGCGACCTTAACGCCTTCCTTGGCCTCTATCGCCTGATGGAGACCGTCAGAATACCTTCTGCCCGGCATAAGACGTCCCGTAAAGTCGTCTACGATGATAACCTCGCCGTCCTGAACAATGTACTGCTGGTCCTTCTTGAAGTTACCGTTAGCCTTAAGAGCATTGCCGATATAGTGCTGAAGGTCGAAGTTATCAGGATCTGAGAGATTTTCTACGCCAAAGTATCTCTCCGCCTTGGCAATACCGTTTGCAGTAAGGACAGAAGTCTTTGCCTTCTCGTCTGTAACATAGTCAGCATCACCTACGATATCATCCATATCGACCTTATCGTCTGTCTCTACGACTATGTACTGCTTAAGTGTCTTAACGAATGAATCAGCCTTGTTATAAAGCTCCGAAGATTCTGTTCCCCTGCCGGATATGATGAGAGGCGTTCTTGCTTCGTCTATGAGGATCGAGTCGACCTCGTCGACGATGGCATAATTAAGCTCTCTTTGAACCAGGTTCTCCTTACGGATTACCATGTTGTCTCTTAAGTAATCGAAACCGAACTCGTTATTGGTACCGTATACGATATCGCAGGCATACATTGCCTGGCGGTCCTTGGGATTTATGTCGTGGATTATGAGACCGACGCTAAGACCCAGATAACGGTAGATCTTACCCATCCACTCAGAGTCACGCTTAGCAAGGTAGTCATTTACCGTTACTACATGTACGCCCTTGCCGGTAAGCGCATTGAGATATACAGGCATCGTTGCAACAAGGGTCTTACCTTCACCTGTCTTCATCTCTGCGATCCTTCCCTGATGGAGGATTATGCCGCCGATTACCTGAACCCTGTAGGGCTTCATCTTGAGAACTCTGTATGCTGCCTCTCTTACTGTAGCGAATGCTTCAGGCAGCAGCATGTCCAGAGTCTCGCCCGCCTGATATCTCTCCTTGAATTCCGCTGTCTTGGCTACAAGAGCCTCGCGGCTAAGGTCTGAGTATTCTTTCTCATAGCTGAACACTTTATTGACGATAGGCTCTATCCTCTTGAGCTCTCTGTCACTGTGTGTACCGAAAATACTGGTAATCAGATTCATGTCTAACTTTACTCCTCATTCTTCCTTTTATTCTTGGCGGCAAGACGCTTCAATGCTGTACGGTATCCCCCGTCCGGATTGATATAGCACGCCTTAACTCGCGAGATCGTCGTTGAACTAACCTTAGTGGTTGCACGGCTCTTGCCCTTGGCTCTTCCGTTCTTTCTGCCCTGTCTGTCAGGATTCTCCTCCGAAGGCTCCTCCTTGGGCGACAGTTCCCTTATTATCTCCTCGTAACTCTTACCCTGCTCGATCCTGCGGACGATCTGCCATCTGTGAAGGAAAGAATGCAGTTCATTCACTGAGCAAAGGTCAGTAAGGAACAAATTGAGCTCCTCGGGGCTTTCCATTGTAAGTATAGCCTGATAGAGATCCTTAAGATCCTCTATCTCCTCATCAGTAAATGTAGGTGCATCAAATCTATCACTCATCGAATGGTCATCCCCGGATCATTGAACAGAATCAGTCACATAATTAAACAGAGGATTCAGATATCCGAAATACCAGGCCAGGACCAAACCCGTAACCAGAAGAACAATAAGGATCGCTATAAGGCATCTGCTGAAGAACAGATTTCTCTTTGCAATACGGAGCTCATCGCCTATGGACAGCTGGGAGCTCTTGTCCGTGGTTATTGTAGAATTGGCAAGTTCAGGACGTCTAACCTGGCCGCTTTTCTTCATATAAGTTCCTCCGAATAATCACCTTGCATAATATTGCTCATATATTCTAACACAATAAGCCGGAAACTTATAATATTAATTATATTTATTAGAATTGCCGTATGTCTCCACTCTCAGGTCAACGCCACGCGCAGCTGCATAGATATAAGCCTGGTCAAGAGCCTGCCTCCCTGTATCCGGTGAATTCTCCGGTATTACCACCACTAAGGTCCTGGATGTGATCCCTCCGATATGGTAGCTTTCACCCTGGACAGAGTAGTCTCCCGGAGTAAAGTCTGCAAGCTTATCTATATGCTCTGCAAGGGTCTCGTTTATATTGGCACTTGACTGATATGTGGGAGCCGTAAGATCCATACTTACGAGAGACTGGGCCTCGCCCCCTTCATAGTTATCTATCGTAGGAAACATCTTGGGCAGATTGCTCCCGTATATCTCTCTAAAACCGTCTCCCCTGCTGAAATTATCCATGCTCCATATATCGGTCTCTTCATCCTCCTGTTCCTTGGCCGCTTCAAAGAACGTATCGAAATCCCCGTATACCGGGATAACTCCGTAGCAGGACCTTTCTATCCTGCCTGCAAGAGTTAATACTGAGTATTCGCAGGTGACCTCGATAATGCTGTGGTTTTCAGATAATCTGATGTTAACGTCTATATCGTCAGGACACATAAAATCAGACCCGGAATTACGGGATATATAGCCCTCTCTGATATTCCTTGCAACAGTCCCTGCAAATACAGCCTCGGTAAGATAATCTTCGAAGACAAAATCCGAAGCAATATTGCAGCCTGCTACAACCTTTGCAACAGTACTCACCACGCTCATCGCCTTTGTATCGCCGATCCCCAGATCCGGGAAGGCATTGATCACTGTGGATACGTAATCGGAGGCCGTTGTTGCGAGAGGGCAGACGAGAGCCGTCTCCTCACACGCCTGCGAAACCGACCTCTTCATGAGTATATCAGTGCGGTAGAATCCTATTACACTTATTATCCCTGCTATAAAGACTATGGTCACGGTAAATGAGATCGCAGCTTCCAGTGTTACAGAACCTCTTTTGTTCATACATCCCCCTATCTATACAGTGCATAGGACTTATCTATGCTTATAAGCTGATTCCTGTATGTGACATCAGCCCTTGCCCCTGTATAAAGCTCGCCATAGTCTCTGTTAAGTACATATCTCATGCGTTCAAGAAGGTATGTATCCGGGACAAACATCATGAACGCATTGAGGAAATCTCTGTAGCACACTACCCCCACACCTGCTTCCTGAACTTCAAACAATGTTATCGATCCGCCCTTAAGCACATCTATCAGACCATAAACGCTCTGGGCTGCAGATATCAGAACGGTCAGGATAGTTGTAATTATCTCCGGATCGAGCACCACTACCCCTTCGGTCACCACGGCAAGGATCGCCGCCAGAGCTGCGGAAATAACATCAAGAGTAGATCTTAAAGTCTCATCTGCAAGGTTGCTTATAACATTCTTGCAAAGGAGCACTCCGTATATCGCCATGGAGCAGAATGCGGCGCCGAGCCTGCCGTCCAGCCCGCACAGGATATATTCCGCATCCAGATAGTTCTTATCGTGGATATCGGTATACTTGGTTCCGTTAATGGTAGTATCGTTCTCATTAGGCACGATGCAGTCAAAGTTATGGGATGCATAGTGGGCTATCGCAGGATGTATGGCAACTGTCATGACAGCGCTGCTCGCGCCGTCCCTTATGCCCATGATCGTATCAAGACCTGATATCAGCGAAGACAGATCGGATAATCTCATATCAAGTCCTATGTCCTCGAGATCATTATCTGCCTCCCTTACATCAGATAAGATCCCTCTCAGCCCCCTGGTATCTCCCTCGGCACTCTCATAGTCAAAATCCGAGTCCAGGGACTTGGCCTTGTCTATAAGAGAAGATACAGTCGACGCGCCACTCAGGATATCCTCGATATAACCTGCCGCCTTACTGGAAGTAAGCCCCCTTAGAGTCTCCATTATCCCATAGGTATCAGCCTGCTCTAACAATTCACCTATCTGCACATAAAGGAGCTGCATCAATACGGCACTGCCTCTGTATTCGTAGTAGACGGATATAGCTTCCTTAAGGTCCTCAGAAGACAGTTCCTTCTCGGCAAATACCGCAACCGTATCGCCTGTATCGTATCCTGACGCTTGAAGCGCCTTATCAAACACATCGGAATCGACGGTATCTATTGAGAATGCATATATGCCGTATATATCCAGAAGCTGCCTGTTATACTCGGCAAGGATAGTCTCGACCTGTGACCTTGCCGCTTCATTCAGAGTAAGCCTGTAATCCAGGTCCCAGACAAATACCAGGAAAGTGCATTCGATAAGGACTAAAGCTGACAGAATAAATGCAATAAAGATGGTTATTGCTCCCCTCTTGCTGTGTCTCATATCAGTCACCTGAACCTGCTACCATGCCGTATAACATGCGGTATGTATCTGATATTCCCGCAAGATAGGTATTTAGCTTCTCCGGGGATGTGTTATATACATGTGTCCCGTCTATTACCCTGCTGTCCATAAGCCCGTCCTCATCAAGGAAGTAACGGGTCTCATGGACGCCGTCTACTGCCTCGTCTAATGCATCAAGCGCCAGGGATTCCGGTCCTGTTACCAGGAAAGTCAGGAATATCAGTATTACGCTGACAGATATTGCTGCTTCTAAAGTTGACATAATCACTCACCTCTTTCTTATTTGATCTATACATAAATCATACAAGCAGTAAGGGGGCGAAAAATGCGACAAAAACCGACAAATACCGACAAAAAAAGAGCGTCCGTCAAGGACGCTCCACAGCTGGCTTATTTCTTTAGGATCAGCTCCTGAGCTTGGCTCCGAGCTTACTTGAGAGTCTATCCACGATATTATCTATATCCTTGCGGATATCCTCATCGGATAAGGTCTTATCGTCTGCTCTGAACACAAGGGAGATAGCAACGGACTTAAGACCGATTCCCAGCTTATCGTCCTGATATACATCGAAGAACTTAACATCCTTGAGATACTTGCCACCCGCGGACTTTGCAGTCTTCATGATCTCTGCTACAGTAACCTCTCTGTTGCAGATAAGAGCGAGGTCACGTGTAATCGAGGGGAATCTCGGAAGCGTCTTATAAACTCTTGCGCTCTTGGATGCATTAACAAGTGCCATTGCATCAAGCTCAAATGCCACTGTTCCTTCAGGTGCTTCGAAGTTAGAAGCAACATCAGGATGGATAACGCCCAGGATACCTGCTTCCCTGCCGTTTATAAACACTTTTGCAGTTCTTCCGGGATGGAATGAAACATTATCTGTAAGAGGCTCAAATGAGTAGGATCTGATGCCCAATACCTTAAACAGTTCCTCAAGATCTGCCTTGACATCGTAGAAGGTATCTGCACTGTTTCCGGGCTTATATGAAAAGCCTGCAAGAGTGCGTCTCTCCAAAGGAAGGTCCTCGCCATCTACCGGGAGATAAACATAAGCGACCTCAAATACCTTGGCATCGGCTACGCCCCTGTTATAGTTCCTAGATGCGATCTTGAGCATCGAAGGGAGCATTGTTGTCCTCATTACTGAAGTATCGTCGCCCAAAGGATTTGAGATCTTGAGCTGCTTTCTCAGAACTGAATCAGAAGGAACGTTGAGATTATCCAGATCGGTTACTGACTCAAATGAGTAAGTAATAGCTTCGTAGAATCCGGTATAAACCAATGTATTGCGGATCTTTTCGATTGCCTGCTGCTCAGGAGTCCTGCCTCCCAAAGTAGTCTCCTTGCCGGACAGCAAGGTAGGCTCGATCTTGTTATAACCGTAGAATCTTGCTACCTCTTCTGATATGTCTGCCTCGCCTTCAAGGTCAGGACGGTATGTGGGAGGGATAACTTTCTCTATGCCGTCCTCTTCTGCAAATGTGCATCCGAGGCTCGTAAGAGTATCTCTCATGAACTCAGTGGAAGCATTGATACCTATAAAGCTGTTGATCCTGTCAGGTCTGAAGGGAATGTGGTTTAGGCTGCGCTTTGTAGGATAGTTATCGATATAGCCCTTAGAGACCTTACCGCAGCCCAGAAGCTCAACGAGCTCGCATGCACGGTCCAATGCCCTTAAAGCATTCTCAGGATCAAGTCCCTTCTCATATCTTGAAGAAGCCTCTGTACGGAGACCATTGGCTATCGCAGTACGCCTTACTGATACGCCATTAAATACTGCTGACTCAAAGAGGATAGTCGTTGTCTCAGGAAGGACTTCGGAATTCTCGCCGCCCATGACACCTGCTATGGCGCAGGCCTTCTTCTCATCTGCTATAACGAGCATGGAAGAATCCAGGGTGTGATCCTGACCGTCTAAGGTCCTGATCTGCTCGCCGTCTTTTGCACGTCTTACGATAATGTGGCGTCCCTCAAGATAGTTAAGGTCAAAAGCATGCATAGGCTGACCCAGCTCGAGACAGACGTAGTTTGTTATGTCAACGATATTATTGATAGGTCTCATTCCTGCCTGGGTGAGCTTATCAGCCATCCATGCGGGAGAAGGTCCGATCTTAACATCCTCAATAAGTCTGGAGGTATATCTGTAGCAAAGATCGGGAGCCTCGATATCCACCTTGGCGATGGAATTGATATCTTCCTTGCCTTCTATCTTAAGCTCAGGCTTAACAGGTCTGAAGGGTTTGCCTAATGTAACTGCAGCTTCCCTGCCCAGGCCCTCTATGGAGAAGCAGTCCGGACGGTTGGATGTGATCTCAAAATCGATGGTAACACTGCCCAAACCGAGAAGTGTCTTGATATCCACTCCTAAGGGAGTATCCTGTGGCATATTCCAGAGACCATATTCTTCTGCGCCGGGATGTCCTTCGGCAGATACGCCCAGCTCATCAGCAGAGCAGCACATACCGAAGCTCTCAACACCTCTAAGCTTGCCCTTCTTTATATGAACGCCACCGGGAAGATGGGCGCCTACAACAGCAACAGGACAGATCATGCCTACATAAACATTAGGAGCGCCGCAGACGATCTTAAGATCTCTTCCCAGCTCATCAGAACCGAGATCCACCTTAAGAATGTGGAGGTGATCAGAATCAGGATGATCCTCGATCTCAAGGATCTTACCTGTATAGACACCGTCTATGTCGTCGCCTGTAGTGATCAATTCTTCAACCTTTGACCCTGTCATTGTCATCATGTCGGCAAGAGTCTTAGGTTCAACATCTATATCTGTGAAATCTTTAAGCCAGATTATCGGAGCTTTCATTTGATTCGCCTCCCCTTCCTTACTTGAACTGTTCTAAGAATCTGACATCGTTCTCATAAAGGAGTCTGATATCGTCGATCCCGTATCTGCCCATTGCGGTCCTCTCGACACCGATACCGAAAGCAAATCCGCTGTAAACTTCAGGGTCGATATTACAATTCTTCAACACTTCAGGGTGAACCATACCTGCGCCGAGGACCTCGATCCAGCCCTCTCCCTTGCAGACATTGCATCCGCATCCGCCGCACTTCCAGCATGTGAGATCTACCTCAACAGAAGGCTCTGTAAAGGGGAAATGGTGAGGTCTCAGACGGATCTCCGTCTTCTCGCCAAAGAGCTTCTTGGCAAAGAGTCTTAAAGAACCAACCAGATCGCCCATGGTAACGCCCTTATCTACCACCAGACCTTCTATCTGATGGAATACAGGAGAATGTGTGGCATCGAGAGCATCTGATCTGTATACCTTACCAGGGCAGATAACCTTAAGAGGCGGCTTCTGCTTCTCCATTATCCTGATCTGCATGCCGGATGTCTGTGTTCTTAAGAGAACATTATCGTTAAAGTAGAACGTATCCTGCGTATCTCTTGCAGGATGCCCTTCAGGGATCCTTAAGAGCTCAAAGTTATATTTATCCAGCTCAACCTCAGGGCCTTCAGCTATAGAATAACCGAGACCAAGGAAGATCTCGGAGATCTCGTTTATCGCCATATTGAGAGGATGCCTTGCGCCGGCTCCCTTCATTGAGGAAGGGATAGTAACATCTATTACCTCGCGCTTAAGTTTGTGGGCACGCTCCTCAGCCTTGACCTTGCCTGCAAGATCGGCAAGAGCATTCTCCATGTGGGAACGCACTTCGTTTGCCACCTTACCTACGACAGGTCTTTCTTCAGCCGTAAGAGAACCCATTCCACGCAGAACCTGTGTGAGTTTTCCCTTCTTACCAAGGAAAGAGACTCTGATCTGCTCTGCGGCAGCAGAATCCTTAACCATCTCCATCGCCTTATCGAATTCCTCACGGATCGATACAAGGGACTCCTTCATGTCACTCATATGATAACCTCCATGACAGAGTAATATTCAAACTGCAATATTTTAGCATAATAATTAAGAAAATGTTTAAGTAATGCTCTGATATTCCAAATTTAATCCCTAATGGTGTTATACTCTTGCAAATCAGATCACTGGAGGATCTTTACATGCTTTGGAATCAATTACCTCAGAATATGCTCTGGACAGACAGACTCAGATACTATATCGGGCAGGATGATCCGGATATCACCCGCAAAGACTTAACAGACGCCCTCTGCATGTTAGCCGGGATGTATATTGATGAATACCGGAACCTTCGAAGCCTTGAAGATGCGGTTATCGGTGAATATGGCGAAGAAGAACTCGCCAGGCTTATAGAGTCAAATGCAGACAAAGATCCGACCCTGCATTACTCTGAACTCCTGATATCTCCTACAGACAGATCCAGAAGGCTCCTTGTGCTCGATTATCTGGACAAGCTTAAGAGCTGACACGCTTATTGCACATTGATCTGTATCAGGACATCGTTCTCAAAGACGAAATAAAGGATGGTAAATTTATTGGCATTCGTATCAAGACCGTACATAAGGTTGGTTACGACAACGCCATTCACTTTATTATCTGTCCGGTAATGAGCCTGGCCAAAGGCAGACTCCACGTCGGCTGTCGAAGACTCACCTACGGTCATACCGTTCATAGTTATGTTCTCATCTGATTTTCCTGAAGAAGAGGACATAAAGATATCTATAGCTGATATACTGCACTGCTCTATCGGGAGCTCTGCTGAAGAAGTGTTTGTGATCGTTGCAGTTATCATATACATAGGTTTGCTCAGATCCACATCGGGAGAACTCCAGCAATTGATACCGGGGATCACGATGTCTATCCCGTATTCTGATTCTCCGGGAGCAATGACAGCCCTGTTGCCTTCTGTATCAGCTTCAGCGCCGCAGGTAATAAGAGATGCCAGATCCCCTGTCAGATCATATTCCCTGCCTGCTGCCGTAAACCCGGTTATAAGGCCATAGTTGCCGGGTATCGCAGGATACTGGGCAACTACCTGGGTTGCCTGGGTATAAGCTGTAGTCTGATATGTGGGGAGAGTAGGATCTGTGGTATTTATCTCAATAGTCTGTGAGGGCTCGGGGCGATTGATCGTCTCTGTAAACTTAAATTTCTTCGCATCCTCATCCCAGGTAACATGAGTCTCGATTACGCCGTCTGTTGAGAGAAATACCCAGGTGGTCTCACCTTCTTCTTCGATCTCATCTACAAAATCGAAATCGAGCTCATATTCCTCCTGGGCAGCAATCTGGGCAGTCCGCTCATCAGGCTTTATCTCCCTTTTGAGTGAACATGAAGCAACACCGGTAAGCAGGCTCAATGCTATAAATGCAGCAATCGCTCTTCTCATATTAATCCCCCGAATCTATATCTGCAGGATATTATAGCATTATCAGTTTTATTTAGGATAGGATTTAACCATAATTGCTACTATGCTTCTGATTTGATAAAATAAAATCCGGAGGCGCAAGATGACAATTTACGAAGCTATTCAGGAGAGACACTCAGTCAAAATATATAAGAAAGACCCCATCCCCACAGAGATCCTCAAGGATCTTAATTCGAGGATCAAAGAGCTTAATGCTGAATACAATGTCGATCTCAAGCTCGTAACGGACAACTCCAGGTTTATCAATACTGCATATAAATTCTCATTTACCAAGAATGTCAATAACTGTATCGTCCTCTCAGGCAAGAACAGGCCCGGCCTTGATGAGACTATTGGCTATGTGGGAGCAGACATCATGCTCTACGCACAGACTCTCGGTCTTAACTCCTGGTGGGTCAGCGGCGTGATAAACAAGGGTGAGATTAGAGAAGACACAGATATCAAACCCGGTTATCTTATCCCCGGCATCATCGTCATCGGATATGGCGAGAATAACGGCAAGCCGCATAAATCCAAGTCTTTGGAAGACATATCAACATACAGGGGCAATGCTCCCTACTGGTTTTATAAGGGTGTAGGCTGCGTTCTTCTGGCCCCTACTGCAAATAACAAACAGGCATTCATAATAGAAGGTGACGGCAACAAAGTGCACATCACCTGTGATAACGGTTCTTTCTCCGGATTAGACCTCGGAATAGCCAAATACCACTTCGAGGTCGGCGCCGGCAAAGATAATTTCGTCTGGGATTAACCCCTCCTTAAGGATGGGTATTGAGCATAGCTATGATATTAGGTAGCTCTGCATCAACCTTGTCATTGTCCAACTGACATGTGCCGGCATTGGGATGCCCGCCTCCGCCGTATTCAAGACAGAGCTCACCGATATCCATTGTACCTGCTTTATTGATTATAGACTTACCGATCATGACAGCGGTATTCTGCTTCTTAAAGCCCCAGGCTACATGAACGCTCATCTCGATCTCGGGATAAAGAGCATAGATCATGAATCTGTTGCCGGTGTATATAGTCTCAAGAGGTCTTAAGTCCAATACGGCAACCTTATCATGTATCTCCACGATATCCTTGAGCTGCTGCTTGAACAGTTCCTGCTGCTCAAAGTAAAGATCAACTCTCTCCTTAACATCGGGGAGTTTGAGCACATCTTCAACACTGTGATTTACGCAGTAATCAATGAGCTCCATCATAAGGTCATAATTGGAGATCCTGAAATTATGGAAACGTCCGAGACCGGTCCTTGCATCCATGATAAAGTCCATAAGGACCCAGCCTGTAGGATTAAGGATCTCATCTTTAGTAAAGTCTGCTGAGTCTCCCTTGTCTACGGCTTCCATCATCTCGGGGCTGACTGTCTTTATCTTCTCTGCTCCGCCGTAGTATTCATATACGACTCTTGCGGCAGACTTGGCTACTCTGCAAATATACTGATCCTTGATCGCATCTATATCATTGCGGGCAAGTTCACTCTCATGATGATCGAAAGCAAGACCGACCCTGGGATCATAGGGAAGGTTTGTTGTAATATCATTTGATGTGATATCGACCTTGCCGTCCTGGACATCCTTAGGATGAACGAACTTGATATCACCGATGAGATCAAGCTCTCTTAAGATCATTGCACATACAAGGCCATCAAAATCGCTTCGTGTTACAAGACGCATTTTACCCATAGTCATTACCTCCAACCACTTAAGGATTAATAACTCTAATATAGCAGAAAAATTACGATAAAAGAAAAATAGAATGTTAACTATTCATATATGGATTAGTCCTGATCTCATTACCTATGGTCGTATCAGGACCGTGTCCCGGGAATACCGGCAAAGAACTGTCTAATCCTGACAGTTTCCCGAGGGATGTCATCATATCCTTGAAATTACCGCCCTCCATGTCACATCTGCCCATACTGCCTGCAAAAAGAGTATCCCCACTGAAAAGCGCAGACTCCCCGGGATCTGTGACAAGATAGCAGACCGAACCTTTTGTATGGCCGGGGGTCGGGATCACTTTTATACTGAATGCTCCAAGAGATATAACACCGGAAGCGTCCTCATAAGGGAAATCATAGATTATATCCTCACCCAGCATATAAGAGCAGTTGTATACAGGGTCTTTGAGAAGATAATCATCTTCTTTTGACATATAGACCCCGGCTTCCGGGAATCTGGTGATCCATTCCCTAATATACCTAAGGTGATCGTTATGTCCGTGAGTTATCAGAATCCCTGAGATCTTAGCTTCCGGAGCAAGTCCTGCAAGCACCTTCTCAGGCTTAACAGACGGGTCAAAGATCAAGGAGGTATCACCACTTAAGACCGCATAACAATTAGAGTCAAGCGGTCCCTGGGGAAAACAACAGATCTTCATAAGGGATCAACCGACGGAAGAGGAGTAATCGCTGCTCCACTGACGATAATCAAGAGCACCCGCATCGATAGCAGTGATAAGGATCTCGGCAGATGCGATATTGGTAGCATAAGGGATCGTATTCTGGTCACAGACATCTAAGAGCTGTGAAGAATTGGAATTCTTGTTCTCACCGCCGTCCCTTAAGTAGATAACACAGTCGATGCCGTTGAATTCGGCTCTTGATGCCAGCTGCTCATAGCCTGCAGCATAATCAACAGACAGACCTGATACCTCCAGATCTGCAGTAGTCTTAAGTAATTTAGCGGTGTTGTAAACAGAGATAAGCTGATGTTTCTCAAGCAGTGGCTTGTAAGCGATACAGAAGTTAACGAGAAGCTCTGTCTTCCTGTTATCAGCCATCAGAACAATCTTCATCCCAAAAATCTCCATTAAAACTTTATATCTAAATGATAAAGAATTTGGGCTTCCAAAACAATTTATAATTCTTACAAAATTGCAGAAGATAATCTGTCTTTTTGCCAAAATCACCCTTCGGTAGGTACAACCGAGGGAATATAGTCTCCAAGGATAGGATTGATCTGGTGCAGGTCTACCGATGAATCATACTGGGATTCAAAGTATGCACTAAGGAGTTTCTTGGCGATAACGATAGTGGATGCTCCCCACTCGCCCTTTTCGACGATGAGCGCTATGGCTACCTGGGGATCGTCCTTGGGGGCATAGCAAATAAACAGACCATTGGAGTATTCCTTACGGAGTTCCTCGTAACCTGTCTCGGCGGTACCCGTCTTACATACGATCTCTATGGGGAAAGAACCGAATTGTTTCTGAGCCGTACTGTCCCAGGCACTTGTGCCGGTAACAACGCATCTCATGGCATCTCTTACGGCATTGATGCTTGAATCGGAGATATTGAGCTCCACGGATTCTGTCTGTCCCCTGTAGAGGATCGAACCGTCACTTGCTACAACAGAATCGATGACATAAGGGGTTACCAGCCTGTTTGTTGCTATTCCTGCGGTATATCTGCATAGCTGCAGGATGGTAAAGCAGTCGTCAAACTGACCGATAGCAGCCTGAGCCGTATTGGAAGGGAACCACATCTTATCGTATTCAGATTCGTGGAGGAGTCTCTTGGTCTCTCTAGAGGACATAACACCTGAGATCTCACCGGGGAGATCTATGCCGGTCTTCTCTCCAAGGCCGAATCTGTGGGCCATCTCAGATATATAATCGATACCTGTATCTACACCCAGGAGCATAAAATAGATATTGCAGGATGTTGCCATGGCTGAGTTAAGGTTAAGAGGTCCGTGACCCGTTGTGGAGAACTCAAGGCATTTAAATACCCATCCTCCGATATCTATAGGGCTTGTACATCTGAGCCAGTTGGAATCGGGTGTTATCCTCCCCTGCTCTAATCCCGCAAGCGCGGTAATGGGCTTAAATGTCGAGCCCGGAGCATACATGGACATTATGGCTCTGTTCCAGAGCGGGAGGTCGGCAGCTGTGATATCCTCGTACTCGTCAATACCGAGGTAGTATTTAACCTGCTCCATAGCCTGTTCGTCGCCGTAGTTTGCCAGGATAAAGTCATTAGGATCGTAGTTAGGATAGGAACCCATGGCAAGAACCGCACCGGTATTAACATCCATCATTACGAAAGCCCCCGAACTTGCCGTGGCATAGCCGGTCTGCTCTATGGCTTCTGCTGCCTGAGCTTCGTTTATATAGTCCTTAAGGGCTTCGGTACCTACTTCCTGCAGATGTGAATCTATGGTGAGATTTACAGTAGCACCCGGTTCAGGCGCGATACCGTAATCTGAGGATACGTAGAATCCGTCCTCGCCTTCTGCTGTCCAGATGTTATAAGGAGTAACGCCGGAGCTGCCGTGGAGATATCTCTCCATCTGGGATTCAACGCCTGACATGCCGACCATATCGTCACTGGTATATCCGAACTGGGCAAGGTTTGTATAAGATTCAGGCGAGATCCTTCCGACATAGCCAAGCACATGGCAGCTGTAGAGAGCGAGAGGAGAATATGTTCTGGCATACTTCTCACCTGTTACTATGCCCATATAGTGGTAATTCTGCTCTTTAAAGATGGTGACCAGTTCATCCGGCACATCGATGGCTATCTCGACAGGACTTCCCTTTATAAAAGACCAGTTATCCTGGAATATCTGATATCTGATCCTGATTATGCGGTATGCTTCCTCATCGCTGTAGCTGTTATCAAGACCAAATTTCTGTCTCAGATAAAGGAAGAATACCTCAGGATCGGTCTTTACGTAATTATCAGTAAAAGTTACTATTACGCCCTGGGAGTAATCCTCAAGGGCAAAAAGATTGGTATCGGACTGCCAGAGCCTTATCTTCTCTTCTTCCTTGAGGAAACGGGGCTCAGGGTCCATAGTGAAGTAATCATCCAGACCGCATACACTTATGCAGTTATATTCATCGAAGAGGTAACTGAGCTCAAGACAAAGAGCATTAAGTTCTGCATCCTCCAAATAGGCATTGGCTATCATGACCGTGTTATATTTAACGGAAGATGCAAGGAGAACGCCCTTGCTGTCATAGATATCACCTCTCGGTGCCGCCGAGATATACTGTCTTACAACACCGGATGAACCTTCGGAGATGGTATTCTGATAGTCAGAGAACTGAAGCCTCATGGTCATGACAAAGATAGTTACTCCGAATACAGAGAATATCATCGCAAGGATCAGGAACCTATTGCCTACAAGGCCCTTAATAAACTCAATAAGCCCCTTGTTCTTATCCTCGGATCCCCTGCTGGAGTTGCGGTCAAACGCGCCATAATCATTGCCTGTCAGATTGGTAGCCATGAGTCTTCTCCATATGCCTTGATCACGTCGTCGGAATCGTCCTTATGCCTGCCTGTAGGTCCTAAGAACCTAAGCAGCAGGATAACCGGCAGAGCGGCTATAACATTAAGCAGCAACTGAGGCAGGAGGGAATCCGTTAATATCCTGCCCAAAGTCAGAGTATATACTGCACCGTCCTGAAGCTTGATCCATAAAAATACTATGAGATGGCCTACCACCTTGTATATGACAGTTGCGCTAAGGACTGCAAGCAGCGCAAAGGAGAAATTCCTGTGCAGCCTGTGCTTAAAGAATGAAGAACCGTAGCTTCCCGCAAGGAATAAGACAAGCATACCTATGCCTGTTGCAAGCTGTACCCTGCCGTCTATTCCCATAACGATGGGTGACGCAAAACAGTCACGGATCATGCCGGTGATAAGACCTACTACAGCTCCGTCTAAGAAGCCGTAATAATACCCTGTCAGTACCACAAATACAAAAGTCAGGTCAGCAACCTGGCCTCTGAAACTTATGGCATTCGGGAATGAGACCTGAAAGCTGGTAAATAACAGTATATAGACCGCATATACGATCAACTTTCTTATAGGAAGCTTATTCTGCATCTTCGTCTGTCACTTCTTCTGTCATATAGGGGATCATAATGAATACGTCCTCTATATCTGCAATATCGGAATTCGGCCTTAATGTTGCAGTTACTGCAAGAGGATTTGAATAATCGACCTCGACGATAGTACCTACAGGAATACCTTCGGGGAAGAGTCCGCCCTCGCCGGAAGTAACTATCTCTGTACCCGGCTCCAGTGTGGCCCCGCTGTCTATCCTTGTTACAAGGCAAAGGCCGTCATGCTTAAGAGAAGCATCACCTGATACCAGCATTGATGCACCATTGACTACATTGACCTTGCAGGCAACGGTAAAGCCCTCGTGAAGCAACGGGAGGACCATGGAATCCGCACTGCCGGTCTCAATGACTCTGCCTACCAGGTTCATCTCAACATCTACTACCGGGTATGCAGTGCCTTCCTCGGCTACAATGCCGTCTGTCGTTCCCGCACCGACACGGATTACCGAGAACCACTCATCTGCCTCTCTTGAGAGTACCTGGGCGCCGTAGATATCGTAATTGCTGAAGGTATCTCTTATATGGAAAGCATCCTTGAGCTCTTCATATCTGATAGCAGCCTCTTCATTCTGTGTGAGCTGATATCTTAAGTCTGCTATCTGGTCCTTGAGATTCTCATTTTCTTCCCTTATCGCCATACCGTCAGACAGGGCCGCCCAGAAATCCGATAAGGTATTACCGGAATTCATTACAAAAGCCTGGACCGGCGATACAACCGCCGATACAGGCTTCTTTAGAAAAGCTATTGGGCTGTTTGGAATAAAGCTAAGTACAACTCCTGCTACAAGCAGAAGTGAAACCAGTAGAACTATAAACCATTTTGTGGTAAAGAGTTTCTTCAAAACTTATACCCCGATGTTTAAGATCAGATCTTACGTCCGCAGCACTGCTTGTATTTCTTGCCGGAACCACAGGGACAGGGATCATTTCTGCCGATCTTGTTGGAGTGTGCGATGTTTGCCTCGCGGTACTCTCTGGTTATCTCCTTCATCTTGCCGTCATCTAAGACCTTGTTCCAGGCCTTAAGACCATAGAGCCAGTCTGCCTTGGCATCACGCATGTTGTAGTAAAGCTTCTCGTAGTTGATATCAAGGCTGATATCTGTGTCGTCTTCTACAGACTCAAGATCAAGAGCATCACCGTTATTAAGGCTTGCCTTGATGCCGTCTAAGAAGCCTAAGAAGATATCCATGGTATCGTCATTAAAGCCGAGCTTTATTGCAAGAGCCTTAGCCTTGCCGCTTGTAAGCTCACTATTCTCAGGATATGCGCTCAGGATAAGATCGTAAGCATTCTTCTCCATTGCATAATACTTATTGATGTATTCAACGTAAGTCTGCTGATTTACAGCATCCTCCGAGCGGTCCATCCATGTCTTGTAATAACTCATATAAGCCTCCAAATCAAAGTTTTTCTGCAATTGCAGTAAGGAATTCTTCTGTTGTTACGACCTTCTTGTCTTCCTTGTCAAGGAGAGCATTAAGGTCACCTGTGATTATACCTGATTCTATGGTATCGATTGATGCTTTCTCGAGGCGGTCAGCAAAATCCTCAAGATCCTTAAGTCCGTCAAGCTGAGCCCTCTTCCTTAAAGCGCCTGTCCAGGCAAAGAGAGTAGCCATAGGGTTTGTTGAGGTCTTCTCCCCCTTAAGGTGTCTGTAGTAGTGACGTGTTACCGTGCCGTGAGCTGCCTCGTATTCGCATGTTCCGTCAGGTGCAACAAGTACAGATGTCATCATGGCAAGTGAGCCTGAAGCAGATGCGAGCATATCGCTCATTACGTCGCCGTCATAGTTCTTGCAGGCCCATACAAATCCGCCCTCAGAACGCATGACTCTTGCAACGGCATCATCGATCAATGTATAGAAATAAGTAATACCTGCCTTCTCAAACTGATCCTTGTACTCATTCTCGTAAAGCTCGGCAAAGATATCCTTGAATCTGTGATCATATGTCTTGGAGATAGTATCCTTGGTAGCAAACCAGAGATCCTGCTTAACATCAAGCGCATACTTAAAGCAGGCATGGGCAAAAGCCGTTATCGACTTATCGGTATTGTACTGACCCTGCAGAACGCCTGCGCAGGGATACTCGAATACAGTCTGGCTCTCCTTCCTGCCGTCAGGATAAGTTACGACCAGCTCTGCCCTTGCAGGTCCGTCGATCCTGATCTCAGTATTCTTGTAAACATCGCCATAAGCATGTCTTGCAATGGTTATAGGCTTCTTCCATGTGGTGACAAACGGCTTGATACCGTCTACCAGGATCGGGCATCTGAACACCGTACCGTCCAGCATAGCTCTGATGGTACCGTTAGGGCTCTTCCACATCTGGTGAAGATTATACTCAGTCATTCGCTGGGCATTAGGCGTAATGGTTGCGCACTTGACTGCAACTCCTAATTCCTTAGTCCTGTTAGCTGAATCAATTGTTACCTGGTCATTTGTCTTATCTCTGTTCTCAAGACCTAAATCAAAATACTCTGTCTTAAGATCTACAAACGGAAGGATGCAGATATCCTTTATCTGCTTCCAGATAATCCTTGTCATCTCGTCTCCGTCCATCTCGACGAGAGGTGTTGTCATGGCAATCTTGGTCATCAAATCTCTCCTTAATCTTATTAAACTCAAAAATTTTAAGTCAAAGAGCCTGAAATTTCAATCACGACTACATATTAATTATTCTTAATATCGGATCAGGCTGCCTTGCAGGCCTTGATAACAAGGATCTCAAGAGCCGTCCTGTCATCTAATTCCCCGTGCTTTACGTTGCTGTCAGAAATCACAGCATACTTATAAAGATCTATAAGCTCGGTCATTGTAAAGTGGGAACACTCCCTGCTGAATTTCTCTGCCTGGAACTGCATTATTCCCAGCTTATCCCTAAGCTCGAAGGGGTTATCTGTATCCTTGGCGATAATAAGCTTCCGTAAATGGTTTACTAAAGTGGCATTTATCTTCTGGACCGGTTCTCTGGTCCTTATGAGCTTGTCAAGGGTTGCAAGGGCTCCTGCTGCATCTCCCGAGCCACAGGCATCCATTATGTCAAACACCTTTGATGTAAGATCCGGAGGGCATATAGCCTCGACCACGTCAAAATCCACGGATCTGATACCCTCCGCCTTGCAGTAGAGCGCTATCTTATTTATCTCCTTGGAGAGCATAGTAAGAGAGTTATCGCATCTTGCAGCCATTGAGGCTCTGGCATCGGTAGTGGTATCTATCCCTAATTTGTCGAATCTGCCCTTGATCCAGGTCGTGCAGTCTGCAAGCTCCATCTTGTTCATCTGCACAACAGTAGCAAAGGACACGATGCTCTTAAACATCTTACGTCTTGTATCGATGCTGTCCTCGGCAAAGACCACGACTGCGCCGTCAGGTATATTCTTAAGGATCTCTATGGCCTTATCGTCACATTCCTTGTCAAAGATACCGGATCTGCGGACAATGACCAGTCTTTTTGAAGACATCCAGGCCGGGGCAAGAGCCATTTCCTCCAGCCCCTCAAAAGTAAACTTGCTGCCGGTCCTGGTATCCAGATATGAGATATCCATGTCTTCTGCCCCGTCAGCAATAAGCTTCTTAGTGAGCATGTTTATGGTGCCTTCGGCGAGGTAAGGTTCATCACCGTATAAGACGATAAGCCTCATTGAATCAAGATCACTGTTAAGTTTCTTGAAGAATTCCTTATATGTCAGTACGCCCTTGGGCGGTCCCTTCTGTTTAGCCATATATTCACCTGTCTTTGTAGTAGATATCGATATCAACGTCGCCTTCTATGCCGTCTATCCTGCCGATGGCATTGACCTGCCACAGGATGTAGTCCCCCTCATAGGAGGTCTGTTCGGTATAGTGGGCAAGCCAAACATCGTATGTAAGAGGATACCAGAGGGTCTCAAGATAGTATTTGCTTGAATAGAGCATGGTATCGTAACCGTATTTGCTCATCTCATCGGCAAAGGCATAGAAGAGATTATTAAGATCCAGAATGCTCAGATTGTACTGCTGGAATCTCTTAAAGGCCTCCCAGTCGTATCCTATTGGGAAGTCCAGTTCTTCTCCGTCCAGAAGCTCAGCCAGCTTATCCGCATGCTCCCTTATTATCTCCTCGGTATTACCGAAGGTATAGATATAGACTCCTACCAGAAGTCCGGCTGCCTTGGCCTGTTCAAGATTGGTCTTGAAGTAGGAGTCCTCGATCAGTTCTCCCTCGTTATAGACCATGGCCCTGAGTATTACGAAATCACAGCCTGCGGCCTTAACCGCATTAAAATCGATCTCTCCCTGCCATTTGGAGACATCGATGCCAAGGAGCACCTGATCCGAATCGTATTTGGCAACAAAATCGCTGTAACTTATAGTAGTGTGGGTATCCTCAGTGGGTTGCGTGGACTGCTGTGTCTCTGTTACCGGTTCGATTATCTTAAGTGTGAAAGAACCGGTGGCAGAATTACCTGCATCATCTGTAATAGTTAAGTTTATGGGGTACTCTCCTATTACCGATGTGTCATATTCTCCGGTTACAGTAAGCTCTACCGAAGCATCCCTGTCGTCTATATAGCTTAGATAATTATCCACGGTAAAGGTATCACCCTTCTCAAGGGTCACGGTGTTTGGGATCTTAAGCCAGATAGGCGCCGTAATGTCTTCTCCCTGAGGGACCAGCTTATAAGCAGACCCTTCGGAAGGCACTGATTCAGAAGGAATGGCGGCTTCTGTCTCAGAAGCAATGCTCTCAGCAGGTTCTGATGTCTCCGGCTCTTGCTCCCTATTGCAGCCTGCAAGAGATAAGAGCATTGCAAAAGCTATGGTAGATGCAGTTATTTTACGTAACATATTAGTCTCCGAGATCGTTTGCATATATAGTAACACATTGTTGCCTATATCTTTCAGCCCCCCTTGATTACACCTATCTTGCCTCAATTATCACCGCACCTTGAGTATCAGTCCGTAATATGCTTATGCCCTGCTCTTCAAGCCTTGCAAGGGTCTCATCCGACGGGTGACCGTAGAAGTTATCTGCCCCTACTGATATTACTGCGATATCAGGGCTCGAAGCTTCAAGAAATGCTGCCGAAGTAGAATATCTTGAGCCGTGGTGTGCGACTTTAAGGATATCTGTATCAGGAACTATGCCAAGGTCAAGGAGTTCTTCTTCAGTGGAAAGCCCGATATCCCCGGTAAAGAGCACCTTAAGATCCCCGGCATTGAGAGTCATTACAAGGCTCTGTTCATTGCCTCCCCCTGAAGCTTCAAGGGGATAGAGGATATCTATCCTAACTTCGGAAGAAAGTTCAAAGCTTGTACCGGCTGAGGCTTTATTTACACATGCAACAAACGAAGGATCGAGATCTAAAGCAGCAAGGAAATCCGATACATCCTCATCGATATCAGTATAAGCAGTATATATGGATCCGATCCGATTCTGCCTCATGAGGGCGACTATCCCTGCAGCATGGTCAGTATCCCAGTGACTCATGAAGGCATAGTCCACCCTTGCGATGCCATAGTAGTCAAGGATATCCCTTACTGTCTTATCCCCTTCTTCGTAGATACCGGCATCTATAAGGCAGGTCTTATCCGGAGTTATAACAAGGCAGCAATCCCCTTGCCCCACATCTGCAAATACTACCGTAGCTTTAGGCCTGTTGCAGAAACTTACGATCTCAAAACCTATTGTTATGCAAAGCAATATAGATAAAGGCTTTATGAGGACTCTCCTCGCAAAGCAGTCAGGAACCAGCAAAACAGCTACCGCCGGGAGTGCCAGAGCCCCGATGCCACCCGTTACTGCCGGAGGAACAGATGCGAAAACTGATTTCACCCGTCCCTTCTCCATGAGTCCTGCCAAAAGATCAAGCATAAAAGTCAGAGGAGCAGTTATCCCCGTAATAAGAGAGGGCATAAAGAAGATGCAGCAAAACTCACAAATGACCCCTGCCAGTACCTGCAAAAGAAACAGGACCGGACTTAACCTGTAAGACGTCATATCCCACAGGGGCATGAGACCCAGGCTTGCGCAGAATGCAGGAGATATAACATCTCTGATACTCTTGGGGATATAGAGTTTCTCAAGGCCTTTGTTTACTCTGTCCCCAAGAAACACTATGGCGATACAAGAAGCAAAGCTCATGGTAAACCCTGATGACAATGCCGCAAATGGATCTGCCATGAGCATCACCATTACAGCAAGGCAGATCGCAGATACCCTGTCCCTTCCTGCAAATGAGCAGCAGCTCATTATAGAAGCTCTGGTGACAGATTCGCTGAAACCCGTGATGAGCCCTATTGCCACGGCAAATAGTATGTACACCGGTACCGCCCGGCTCTTCCTGAGCTTAAGAGCCTTGATAAGATAGGGCAATACAAACAGAAATCCTGCAAAATGCATTCCTGATACAGCCAGGAGATGAGAACAGTCACACATCTTGAAGTTATAAGAGGTTTCTTCATCAAGAAGTGAAGTATCTCCCAGGCATAAAGCTGCAATAAGCATCCTCTTACCCGGGTCGTATAGAGAAAGCTTATCCAGGATCCTAAGCCTTATCCGGTAAATAAACTCCAGGAAAGAATATATAAGGCCTTTGTTATCCGTAATAAGCTCAGCCCTGTCACAAAACATAACCCTGTTTATGCCTTTGCGCCTTAGATAGCTTCTGTAATCGAATCCGCCGGGATTCGAACCTGAAGAAGGCTCTTGCAGCTCATCTGATACTCTTATTATGTCCCCTTCGCCGATATCGTCCGCTATTTTGGGTATCACCATGACCCGAAAGCCGTTATCCGTCTCACATTCGATCCTCAAAGATCCGTCGAGCCTTCTGTCTATCCTTGTAACAATAAGACCAACAGGATCTGTATCAAGGGTCTTATTTAAGGTCATATTGATATAAAGACCAAGAAAAACACTGATACAAGCTATGCTACAATATACAAGGATATGACTTAGGAGCTTATACCTGATAAAGATAAAGGTTGAGGCTATAAGCCCTGCCGTTATGGATAGCGCTGCAACAAACAGAGGCAAGCTTGCCTGCATATCACTTGCAAAGTAGGATATCAGGCATGAAATATACATAGCGCAGGCAGGCATAAGAAGGGGCCTTCTGTCAGAAAGGCTTAAACCTTCCCTCGAAGGCAGCATGAGAGTATCTGCTCTTTGCCTTAACTTAGATAACATATCCAGATTGTAATACCCTGGAAGACCGGATTTATCCGACAAAAACGGTAAAAAACCGACAAACGGAGAACACATATGAGCGATATCAACTTCAATAAGACGAGATTTATCAAAGTTGCTGTAACACCGAACGATCTGCCTGATAACAAATTGCCCGAGATCGTGCTGTCAGGCAAGTCAAATGTAGGCAAATCCTCACTTATCAATGCTCTTGGCAATAACAAAAAGCTGGCCAAGGTCTCCCAGACCCCCGGCAAGACGAGAGAGATCATATACTTCAATATAGATGACAGGATCCTTCTGACTGACCTGCCGGGCTATGGCTATTCTGCAGCTTCCAAAGGAAAGACCAAGGCATTCTCAGAGCTCTGCGACAACTATTTCAGGTCCGGAAGGAAGTTTGCCCTGGTACTTCACCTTATAGATATAAGGCATGAACCCTCCGACAATGACAAGGCCATGCTGGATTTCCTTAATGCTTCCGGTATTCCTTATTTCCTCGTATTTACCAAATGCGACAAGATGAGCAAGGCTCAGGTATCAAGAAATCTTCAGATGATGTCAAGATGCCTTGATTTTCGTGAAGATGCCTGTATTTACGCGGTTTCCTCCCAAAACAAAGCCGGAATCGATGACCTGAGAGACGGACTTTCACAATATTTGTCAGGAATGAATTGAAATTTTGAACAATAATCAGAATAGTTTTTACTCATTTTTTTATACGAATGTACTTTGAAAAATAATTATTCTCATATAATATTTTAGTATCACTTGAAAGGGGTAGCTAACCAGTGAGCAACTTGTATCAGGATTCCGATTATACACAGACTGCTCTTGCACCCTTTGGTCCTATCGGTATCATCTCCCACACAGCTAACAGGGATTTTGCCCGCAAGGTTTCTGACGTTCTCTCAAGCAAGCGTAAGAAGCGGCTTGAGGAACATACAAATCCTTATGTCGATACACCGGGTTATGCCAGGACCAATTACATTATCGATTCCTCCAACACCAGATTCCAGAGCGGCGAAGCCAAATTTACCCTCGGAGAGAGTGTCAGAGGTCATGACATCTTTATAATAACAGATGTCCTCTCCCATAATTTAGAGTTTAATCTTGCTTCAAGTTCTCACGTCATAAGCGCAGATGACCATTATATGGATCTGCTGAGGATCATATCCGTATGTTCCGGCAAGGCAAAGCGCATTAATGTCATCATGCCCTTTGTATACGAAGGCAGACGCGAGAAATTAGATTCCCACAGAGAATCCTACGATTGTGCTGATATGCTCAAGAAGCTCTATAAGCTGGGCGTTGCCAATCTCATAATCTTTGACCCTCATGACGGCAGAATCGCAAATGCAGTGCCTCTCATGTCAATTGAATACCCAAAGTGCCAGTATAAGCTCACTTCTTCCCTGCTCACCAGGTTCGGTTCCATTAAGCTCGATAAGGAGAGCACTATCGTGGTAACACCTGATGAATCGGGAATGAGCAGAGGCATCTTCTATTCATCCCATCTTAATCTTCCTCTCGGCATCTTCTACCGTGACAGGGATTACACGGTCAAGGTAAACGGCGAGCACCCCATTAAGGAATTCAGATATCTGGGCGACGATGTAACAGGAAGAGACATCCTGCTCATTGACGACATGATCAATTCCGGATCAACAATGCTCAGGACAGCAGCAAAGCTCCATGCCAAAGGAGCCAAGGACATCTACTGCATTGCACCCTTCGGCCTCTTTACCGAGGGATTTGAAGTCTTCGACAAGGCATACAGCGACGGCATCATCAAGGCAGTCTGCTGCACTAACCTTAATTACCATCCCGAAGAGATATTCAGCCACGAATGGTATCTCGAGGCAGACATGGTACCCTATATCGCCCGCATCATCGAAGCTCTCAACCTCGATGAATCGGTATATGACCTCATTAACTCAACTACACGTCTGACTGAGCTTGCACATCAGATCAGACTTGGAGAGATATTTGACGAATTCAGTGAATAACACATAGGAAAGGCAGGATTATTCAAAATGACTTCAGCATCTGATGAAAGAGCTTATTCACGTTACGACCAATACGGCGACAACCCCATGGCACCGGTAGGTCCTATTGGACTTATCGCCCTCAAAGGAAGTGAAGATTTCACAGAGAAGGTCAACTTCTACCTGAACAAGAGACGTTCCGAATATCAGCAGGAGCAGTTCGTTAATACATATCCCGGATTCTTCCGTGAGGATTACAGGATCCCCGTTGACAACGTAAGGTTCTCCTCCGGTGAAGGTAAGGCCGTTGTAAAGAATACCGTAAGAGGTCATGACCTTTATCTTGTTTCAGATGTCCTCAATTGTTCCTGCACCTATAAGATGTATGGTATGGATAACCATATGTCACCTGATGACCACTATCAGGATCTTAAGAGAGTCATCCTCGCCTGCTCCGGTAAGTCCAGAAGGATCAATGTCATCATGCCTTTCCTTTATGAGAGCCGTCAGCACAAGAGAAACGCCAGAGAGTCATTAGACTGTGCTTTTGCTCTCGAAGAGCTCTACGATCTCGGTGTTGCAAACATCATTACATTCGATGCCCACGACGAGAGAGTTGCCAATGCTATCCCTCTCGCAGGCTTTGAATCACTTCAGACTACATATCAGATCATCAAGGAGATGTACCGTCAGGTTCCTGACCTCTCATTCTCCAAGGGTAAGTTCACCGTTGTATCCCCTGATGAAGGCGGTATCCCCAGAGCAATGTATTATGCATCCATCCTCGGAGTGCCCCTCGGAACATTCTATAAGAGAAGAGACTATACTCAGGTAGTCAACGGCAGAAACCCCATCATCGCTCACGAGTTCCTCGGAGATTCCGTTGAAGGTCTGGATATCCTTATCGTAGACGACATGATCTCATCCGGCGATTCCATGCTCGATATTGCCCGTGCCATGAAGGACAGAGGCGCACGCAACGTTTTCTGCGCTGTTACCTTTGCCCTCTTTACCGAAGGCATCGACAACTTCAACAAGGCTTACGAAGAAGGCATCATCAACAAGGTATTTGCAACAAACCTCATCTACCGCCGTCCTGAGCTTCTGCAGGCTCCCTGGTATGCAGATGTTAACATGTGCAAGTTCGTAGCTCTCCTCATAGACGCTATCAACCACGATGCTTCACTTTCTAATCTCATCAATCCTACAGAGAAGATCAAGAAGCTCCTCAAAGAGAAGGAAAATATCGATCTGTAATGGCACAAAAGAGATCTTCATCAAGCAATACAAAAAGAAAGACTTCGGCTTCAAGACCGAAGTCTTCTTCTAATGCCGGGAAGCAGAAACAGGCACAGCCGGTACCTCAGGTTACCTTCAAAGATCTGTTCCACAGATTCAGCAAGACCAGATTCTTCAGGCCCTTGCTGATATTTGTTATCACGGTCCTCATTATAGGTCTGGACCTGCTTATATCATGGAATTCATATAACGTATTCTTCATGCTTGTAGGCATAGAGCTCCTCATAGGTCTTATAATCTGGATAGTAATGCTGCTCAAGAGCGCTTCAGCCTCACCTGAAAACCAAGAACCGGAGTAATAGTAAATTGGCTTTAGACGGTATAACCTGTGAACTCCTGGCCCGTGAACTTAACGATATGCTCGAAGGAAGACGTATCGATAAGATCTTTATGCCTGACAGATTTACTCTTATACTGCATATAAGAACAAGAGAAGGGATCTCCAAACTTCTTATATCCATCAATCCCGGCTCCCAGAGAGCAGGTTTTACCGAGACAACCAGATCAAATCCCCAGATGCCTCCTTCTTTTTGCATGCTGCTGAGAAAGCATCTGTCGGGCTCAAGGATAACAAGCGTTACCAATCCCGGCTACGAGAGGATCATAGAATTCCACTGCTCCAATACAGATGAGCTCAAGGATAACAAGGAATTTACTCTTACGGCAGAGCTTATGGGCAGATTCTCAAATCTCATACTGATAAACGGTTCCGGCAAGATCCTTGACAGCGCGATACATGTAGATTACCAGGTCTCAAGAGTAAGAGAGATCATGCCTGCAAGGATATACGAGTATCCCCCGCTCCAAGATAAGATCACGCCGGACGATGCACTTGAGATGCTGAATAAGGACCGGATGTGCATTTTGGAGGATGAGAAAGCCCGGCCTATAGAAAAGGCTTTAGTAAATTCAATTAAGGGTATGTCCCCTCTTCTGGCAAGGCAGCTTTGCCACAAAGCAGGAATTGACGAACGTATCCCCTGCCATGATCTTGGCGAAGCTGAGATAGAATCTCTTAATAAGGAATGCCGGCTTTTCTTTGAAGATGTGATCAATAACACTTATACCCCCAGAGTTTTCTACGGTCCCGAAGGAGAGCCCTGTGAATTTGCCCCCATGGCTCTTGTGGGCTACGAGAAGACCCGCGAAGTCAGGAATCTGTCAGAGGCTCTTGATATCTTCTATAAGGCTAAAGAGTCCGGCATAGACCTGGAAGCAAGAAGGCACCGTCTGATGCAGATCGTAAACAGTGCCATCTCCCGTCTTATAAAGAAGCGGGATGTCCACGACAAGGATCTGGCCGAGGGTGCAATGGCCGGAAAATATAAGCTCTACGGAGACCTTATCCTTACCTACAAATATATGGTAAAACCTCAGGCTGCAGAGCTTGTCTGCACAAACTATGAGAAAGATCCTCCGGAAGACATAACCATACCCCTTGATCCTTCGATGGGGGCTTCGGATAATTCCCAAGAATACTACAAGAGATTCCGCAAGGCAAAGAGAAAAGCCGAGCTCGCAGAGGAATATATCAGAGAAGATGACCTTGGGCTCGCCTATCTAAGATCCCTTAAGACAGCTATTGAATCAGCTTCCTGCGAAGAAGACCTGGAAGCATTGGAAGAAGAGATCAAGGAAGAATCGAGTCAGATAAAGAAAGCAAAGCCTGTCCAGAATACCGGAGACCCTAATAAGCAGGTAGGCATCGCCAAATCCGGCAAGGCTTCATCAAGAGCGTTAAGAGAAGCGGCAAAGAGGGCTCAGGACCGCAATAAGAAGATAAGCTCTAAGAAGAAGGAAGTCTCTTTCAGAAAGAGGATCACCTCTGACGGCTATGAGATCTTATCCGGCAGGAACAATATCCAGAACGATAAGCTCACCTTCCAGATAGCTTCAAAGCAGGACTGGTGGTTCCATATCAAGGGACTCCCCGGTACCCATGTCATATTGAAGGTCCGTCCCGGCGAAGATATGCCTTCAGACAATGCCGTGATAGAGGCAGCTGAGCTTGCAGCCTTTTATTCCAAGAGCACCATACTCGAAGAACACCTTGAAGGCAAAGGCTCAAAGCCGGGATTTATCAAGGCAGAGGTAGACTACTGCCCTGTATCCCATGTCAAAAAGATCCCCGGAGCCAAGCCCGGAATGGTCATATACAAGGAATACTATTCAATAGTCGTGGACTGCAAGGATCCTTCCTAGATCTTAGATACGATATTACGCATCCAAAGTCCTTTACGCAGGATGACATAGCCTATTATGCACTTGATAAAATCCAGAGCATGAACGACCGCAAATATCATAATTACATTCATTGATGTGAAATAGCTCAGGATAAAAGCCACAGGCACGGATACAACCACCATGAACACCGAGTCAAACAGGAATGTAACAAGAGTCTTGCCTCCTGCCCTGATGGTGAAATATGAAGTATGCAGGAAGGCATCCTTTGGATAGAACACTGCCTGGACCATTATGAACAGAGTTCCAAGTGCCTTGGCTTCGTCTGTAACATTATACGGGATCGGATAGAGTCCTGCCGTAGCCAAAAGGAAAATGCCTAATACAGCAGCAACGATAATGGATGTTGCAATTATCTTGTTGTCCGTATCCCTAGCTTTCTCCATATCTCCGGCACCGAGATACTTGCCGACGATTATTGCAACTGCATCACCCGTTGCTATGAAGGCAATATTAAACACGTTATTGATGGTATTAGCTATATTCTGCCCTGCTACCACATTAAGTCCTCTAAGGGAATATGCCTGACTTAAGAAGAATATTCCAAGCGACCATAAAGTCTCGTTAACAAGCAAAGGCATGCCTGTAACTACAAAGGACTTAAGCTGGTTCAAAGGTACCTTAAAAGTCTTATATACCCCCCTAAAGTAAGACAGCCTGTCTCTGTTCTTTAAGATCCAGATCCTTATTACCAGGAATTCCACGACCCTTGCAATAACCGTAGCAAAAGCTGCTCCCCTGACACCTAACTCCGGGAACCCGAATTTGCCGTAGATAAACAGATAATTAAACACCAGATTGACTGCTACGGAAATAAGTCCGGCGTTCATGGGAATAACAGTCTGCCCGCATTCCCTTAGAGTGCCCGCATAAACATTGGTAAGCATTACAAGGGGCAATGTGATCATTATTATATGAAGATACTGAAGGCCGAGATCAAGTGTAAGCGCCAGATCGCCGCCGTCACTGCTCTCGTGGAGGAATAAAGAGATTATGCCGTCTCCTTTAAGTCCCATTATCAGGGCAGATATTATTACAAGAAGTGTACCTAACATCAGCTTGTATCTGACTGTATTTCTTATTCCCTCATCATCCGTCTTACCGAAGAACTGAGCGGTAAAGATCCCCGCCCCTGACAGTCCGCCGAATATGCAGAGGTAATATACGAACATTATCTGGTTTACTATTGCAACAGCAGATACAGACTCTGTACCAAGCCTGCCTACCATAAGGTTATCCAGCAGAGATACAAAGTTGGTAATGCCGTTCTGCACCATAATGGGCAGAGCTATTCCTGCAAGCATACGGTAGAACTTGCGGTCACCTATAAACTTAGCCTTTAGATCTGTCAATTAAAACCTCTGATCCTACTCAAAAGATCTGTAGATCTTATCACGGAATTTGGATTCTTCAAGAGAGAAGATGCAGCCGCAGAATTTCTGACGGTACAGTCCGATCTGTCTTGCCATATCCTGCCCCTGCCTGAATCCCGGTCTGAAATCGATGTATTCAAAATCCACATTATACTTGGAAGCCTTGTCCTGAGCTATCTTTGCTATTTTCTCATGCTGCTGATAGGGACTTACCAGAAGCGTGGTACAAAAGGAATCGTAGCCATTCTCCGAAGCATATCTTGCAACTGCATCCATCCTTATGTCGTAACACATATCGCACCTTGTCTCATATTCTTTAAGATAGGTCTTGGATTCCCAGTATTCCTGCTCGCAGTGATCATCGTCCTTGATAAGTCTTATCTTGTAGTGATCAGCTGCAAGGCCAAGATTAGCAAGCCTTCTGTCCCATTCAAACTGAGGATGGATATTGGGATTATACCAGAATAGATCAAGGCTTTCTCCCTTACCAGTCAGGAGCTCCAGCGGATACATCGCACAAGGGCCGCAACATGCATGAAGGAGCATAGCCATCAGTTATCTTCCCCTTTATCAAGTGAAGAAGTCCACTCTTCGATAGTTATATTGTTATTTACAGGAGCAGCATTCGTATAAAGATTAGGCGGCACAGGGAGTTTTAGATGCTCGAAGGCTCTTACGGTAAGCATCCTGCCTCTAGGCGTCTTCTGGATGAAACCGTTCTGCAAAAGGAAGGGCTCGTAGACATCCTCTATCGTTATCTGATCCTCCCCCGTTGTGGCAGCCAGTGTCTCAAGACCTACCGGGCCGCCCCTGAAGACATCGGCGATCGTCATGAGCATCCGCCTGTCTATGGCATCAAGTCCGATGGAATCGATATCCAGTCTCTCAAGGCCGAAGTCAGATACCTCCTTATCGATAACATCCTTCTCCATATAAGAGGCAAAATCCCTCATACGCTTAAGGAGCCTGATGGCGATCCTCGGCGTACCTCTGGATCTCGAAGCGATATTACGCAGACCATCCTCATTGATCGCTATGCCTAACAACGAAGCATCGCGGTTAAGGATCTGCATAAGATCCTCAGTCTCATAGAGCTCTAATCTCGATACCATACCAAAACGGTCACGGAGAGGATTGGATATCATGCCGGCCCTGGTGGTTGCGCCAATAAGAGTAAAATGAGGCAGATCGAGCCTCATGGATCTGGCAGCAGGTCCCTTGCCGATCATGAGATCGAGCTTAAAATCCTCCATAGCAGGATATAAGACCTCCTCAACGCTCTTACTGAGTCTGTGGATCTCATCGATAAATAAGACCTCGTTCTCTTCGAGGTTGGTTAAGATAGCGGCAAGATCACCGGCCTTCTCTATAGAAGGACCTGTGGTAATGTGGAGACCTACACCCATCTCATTTGCTATGATCCCTGCAAGAGTAGTCTTGCCGAGACCGGGAGGACCGTAGAGGAGCACGTGGTCTAATGCCTCTCCCCTCTTCTTCGCCGCATCGATAAATATCTTGAGATTAGTCTTGATCTTATCCTGACCTGCATAATCTTCAAGCCTGGTAGGTCTTAAGGCCTTATCGTCACCGTCCGAAGGCAGACTGACTCTCCCTAAGATGCGTTCTTCCTCATACCCGTAGCTTCCGTCACTCATGTTATCTTACTTCCCGATGCTATCTTAAGAGATTTCCTGATGAGGGCTTCGAGAGTGATGCCCTCCTCATAGGCTGCAGATACGGCTTCACTCGCCTCCTGCTCTTTATATCCTAACACAAGTAATGCACCCATAGCATCTGCGGTAACAGATGCGGGGGCAGCGCTGCCTGATACCAGCTTGGGCGCTACGGCTCCCATGGCACTCTGATGTTCCTTAAGCTTGTCCTTAAGCTCCAATACTATCCTCTCAGCTGTCTTCTTGCCGAGGCCCTTAACGGATGTAAGGAGATGTATATCACCGCTCATGACTGCACAGGCGATCTGTTCAGGAGTGATCGTAGAGCAGATCGTATGAGCTACCTTGGGGCCTATGCCTGATACCGTAAGCAGCTTAAGGAATATATCCTTCTGGGCTCTGTCCGAGAAGCCATATAAAGATATGTCATCCTCTCTTACGCTCTGATATACATAAACCTTGACTTCCTCCCCGATCTTGCCCAGGGCTGAGGATATCATTATCGGACAATTGATAAGATAGCCGATACCGTTATTATCTATTACTATCTGTGTATCGTTCCTTGATTCAATAGTTCCCTTAATATATGAGTACATAATATCTCCTAACCGAATTCGTTCCTCTTGGAATAACCGTATCTTCCGTACTGATAGCCTGATACAGCCTTGCCGGCAAATCTCACCCCGGTATTTGCAAGACATATTGCAAGGGCAAGACCGTCTGCAGCATCGTCAGGCTTAGGGATCTCATCGAGGTCTAAGATGGACTTAGTCATCATCTGCATCTGTTTCTTCTCCGCCTTGCCGTAGCCTGTAATGGCAAGCTTGACCTGTCCGGGAGTAAATTCAAATACCTCGAGCCCTGCTCTCGCAGCTTCGGCTACTACCACTCCCCTCGCCTGTGCTGTGCCCACTACAGTAGTATGGTTCTGTCCCATAAAGAGTTCTTCTATAGACATATACTGCGGTTTGAACTGTTCCAGGATAAACCTGACCTTGTCACTTATAGCAAGAAGCCTTAAGGGGAAGTCAGTATGGGCCTTGGTCTCTATAACGCCGTAATCAATGCATTTGATCTTATTGCCTACTTTATCAATTATGCCGTAACCCGTGATGGCATAACCGGGATCGATACCGATTATTCTGGTTACAGTAGGTTCAGCCATAAATACCCTCTCATCTTAAAACATTTGTTCGTATTATACACCAGTGAGGATTTAAGACAAGACATCAATTATTACGCTGGATTTCTCCGGAGCGCTGTCACTATACTCATAAGCCTCGTGAACAAGATCCATTACATCATATAAGACTTCATCAGGAAGCTTGGAATTCTCGCCTATGCAAAGGGAGCAGAGCCTGTCTCCCCTCTTTACCTTATCACCTACCTTGGCATAAAAGCAGATACCTGCGCCATGATCGATGGTATCATCCTTAGATAATCTCCCTGCACCGAGCATGACCGAAGCCTTGCCTATGATGTCGGCTCTGATCCTTGTTATATAGCCTGATTCGGGGCTTGTGACATACATGGACTCGAAGGGATATTCCACATATAAAGGTGAGCCGTTGGAATTAACGGACCCGCCCTGAGACAATACAAGTTCTACGTAATGGGACAGGGCTCTGCCGTCCTTAAGCCTTGCAGCGCACTCTGCCTTAAGCTCCTCCTCATTCATTCCGTTATCCTTAGAAGCCATGGTTATGAGCTTGGATGCTATTGTCGTAACTATCTGGATAACATCGTCAGATCCCCTGCCTGTAAGGACCTCGTATACTTCTTGCATCTCAAGAGTATTGCCCACACATCTTCCGAGAGGCTGATCCATGTCTGTTATAACGCAACAGGTATCTATACCTGCAAGCTTGCCTATCTTGATCATGGCCTCTGCCAGTTCTCTTGCTCTTTCCTCAGTCTTCATATATGCGCCGCTTCCGCATGTGACATCGAGAACAAGAGCCTTGGCTCCGCCCGCTATCTTCTTGCTCATGATACTGGATGCAATAAGCGGGATCGAATCTACGGTTCCCGTAACATCTCTTAAGGAATAAAGCACCTTATCCGCCGGGGCAAGATTAGGTGTCTGTCCTGATATGAACATGCCGCTGGCCTTGACCATATCTCTTATCTTATCGAAGGGGATCTCGGCATTAAAACCACGGATGGATTCAAATTTATCTACAGTTCCACCGGTATGGCCTAATCCTCTGCCTGAAAGCTTAACGGTCGTAACTCCGAAGGATGCAAGCAAAGGGATGAGGATCGGCGTTATCTTGTCTCCTACACCTCCAGTAGAATGCTTGTCTACAGGTATACCGTCTACATATGACAGGTCATTGATATCACCGGATCTTGCCATGGCAAGGGTAAGACTTGTCATCTCATGTTCGTCCATGCCGTTCAATACCACAGCCATAAGGAAGCTGGAGAGCTGATAATCAGGTATAGAGCCGTCAGTTGCACCCTTAACAAAATAAGCTATCTGCTCATCTGTAAGTTTTCTGCCGTAACGCTTATCAAGAATAATATCTATCATATCCATAATGAATCACCTCATAACATATGGTAACAAAAAAGACTGCGAAGTCATAGTTACTTCACAGTCTTATTATGGTGCACCTCCAGGGACTCGAACCCTGGGCCCACTGATTAAGAGTCAGTTGCTCTACCATCTGAGCTAGAGGTGCTTAACGCAACGCAAGTTATTATAGCCATTCGATATTGCTAAGTCAATAACTTTTTTCCGTTATTCTCGCAAATTTGCTTAATATTTCTGTTCTTCAGGAAAAGCACTGAAAGAACAGCATATGAACCACCCTGTTTTTACTTCCAAAAATCGAGATTGCTGTCATCAAGCCCGATGTCTTTGGCTTTGAATACAGGGTCTTTTCCTTCCTTTTTCTGATTCTCGTAGTCCTTCAGAGCCTTTATTACGATCCCTCCTAAAATGATGCATGCAGGAAGATTGATCAGCGTCATGCCTCCCATGGTAATATCGGCAAGCGCCCAGGCAGCATCCATAGGTGTAACCGCACCTACAAATACAATGACCACGCATAACATGTGAAAAACAGTCATCGCCTTTTTGCCGGGCATTTTCTTGCCATTCAGATATGCAAGTCCGTTATCAACATAAAAGAGGTTTCCTATAAGTGTCGTAAATGCGAACAATGCAAGAGAGATCGTTATAAAGACAGGACCGAATCCTCCGAACACCGTTGAGAGCGCATTCTGTACGTATGGAGCTCCGCTTATGGATTCTTCGGGAACGATCCCAGAGCCAAGACACATCAATGCCGATGCAGTACAAAGGAGTAATGTATCTATATAAACGGAAAGCATCTGTACAAGACCTTGCTTGACCGGATGGGAGACATTTGCGGAAGCCGATGCATTCGGTGCAGAACCGACACCAGCCTCATTGGAATAAAGGCCTCTTTTTATTCCGTAGATCATGCATGACCCGCCAAGTCCGCCGAAAATGGCCTTGAAATTGAAAGCATCTTTAAAGATCATTACCACGACCGAAGGCAGGATGTTGATATGCACGACAAGTACTATCAAAGAAGCGAGAACATAGACTATACCCATAAAAGGCACCAGTTTCTCGGTTATCAGAACTATCCTCTTTCCTCCGCCCAAAAGGCAGACCGCAACGAGTACTGCAAGCACTCCGCCTACTATCCAGGGAGTCACGTTCTTATCGTAGAAGCCGTAGATCTCAAATGAAGACTGAAGATTATAAGAACAAAGAAGATTGAAACCAAAAGCGTAAGTTGCGATCAGGAACACTACAAAAGTGCCGGCCAGGAATCTGTTTTTCAGCGCTGTCTCGATATAGTATGCCGGGCCTCCGAAGCAGTCCCCTGTTTTATGGTTTTTCTTTTTGTAGATCTGCGCCAATGTACTCTCGATAAAAGCTGATGAAGCGCCGAGAAAAGCCAACAGCTGCATCCAGAACACAGCGCCCGGACCGCCTAAACACAAAGCTGTCGAAACACCTATTATGTTGCCCGTGCCGACTCTTGATGCAGTTGATACCATCAGAGCCTGAAACGAAGAGATACCGGAAGAATCAGCGGGCTTATCCATTATTATCTTTACGGATTCCTTGAATTGCCTTGCCTGAACAAACCTGGTCCTGACCGTAAAATAAACAGCCGCCAGACACAATACTATGAGCAGGAGCGGATAGTACATAAAATCATCTATCTTGGTGAGTATCTTAACGATAAGATCGCCTGATCCGTCCATAGCTATCCCTCTTATGCTGATCAGTCTTATTCTTCAAAGAATCCGGCCATGTCAACGGAAGAGAAATCTTCCTTGAGCGGAAGTTCGACCGGCTGCTTTAGTTTTGCTGATCTGTAAATGCCCATGAGCGTATCAACAGAAGAATATCCTGCATATGCATCAGCAAGAGGTTCCCTGTCTTCAGTCAGGCTGTCAGCAAGATCCTTATATATGCCCAGATGCGGATTAAGCGCGCACTTATATGAAAAGATGCCGCCTTCCTTAAACTGTTTTCTAATATAATAACCGTTGAGTTTTTTAACTTTGCCGTTTGCCTTCTTCTCGAAAATGCCGATATGGGGCTTTCCTGAAGAAAGACCCATTGATATACTGCCGTTCTCACAGAAAACAGAAAACTCAGCGTCATGTTTCGATTCTAAAGTGGATGTTGTTCCCTCGACAGATGCGAGAGCGCCATTCTCAAGCCTTAAGATAGCCATACCGAGATCTTCAGCTTCGATATTCCTTAAGCGCTTCGCAAGCATTGCCTGGGCTTCCACAGGCTCACTTCCCATGAGCCACACGAGAAGATCGATCGCATGGATAGTCTGATTCATCATAGCGCCGCCGTCACTCTTCCAGGTGCCTCTCCAGGCTGCGCTTGAGTAATAATCCTCTCCGTGTCCCCATCTGACATAGATAGAACCGTGAGTTACCTTGCCAAACCTGCCGTTATTTATGTCATCTCTGACAAGACCTACAATGGGAAGATATCTGTATATATGTCCCATGGCGATCTTACGTCCTGTCCTCCGGGATATATCGTATATCTCACGGGACTGGGCAGAAGACATTGTCATAGGCTTCTCCAGGAGAAGATTACTTCCATTCTCCATGGCAAAGGAAGCTATCTGATAATGAAGACCTGAAGGAACGGTTACCGCAGTTATATCCGGCTTTATCTCCTCTATTGCCTGCTTGTAATCACTGTATATCTTTGTTGAAGCAAAGCCTGATACTGAGCCAAGAAGCTTTTTTGCAGATTCCTCATTAGTATCCACTACCGCTGCGAGCTCCAGTTCTTTAAGCGACGATATAGCTTTAAGGTGCTTAACTGCAACTCTGCCGCACCCGATGATCAAAACCTTGTATGACATAACTCCTCCGATCACTTATCGGACTTAAGTTTATCATAAAAACGATTCTTTATCAGGAGTGTAACCGGAATTCCAAGTATAATGGCACCTGCTGCCTGTATAAGATTAGGTACAAGTGAGCCTGCAGCTGCCGCAATACCATATATAAATATCTCAAAGACAAAATAACCAAGTTCCATAATTGCTTCTGCGGCAAGTCCCGCAAGGAGTCTTGTAATGATCTTTTTACCGGATGCTGCCGACATGATATAGCCTGCCGTAAGTCCCATAAGCCCCTTTATCACAAAGGTGGGCAATATATATATCGGGTAGCCTGCAACGAGATCAGCTATGGCAGAACCGATAGAAGATGCAAAGAATGCAAAAGGTCCCAAAAGATACGACACAACAAGTATAACTGCATCACCCAGATTAATATATCCGATCCCTGTGGGGACCCTTAACTGAGTGCCTGCAAATACCAATGCCGCGAAGACACCTGATAATGCTATGATCTGTAGTCTGACACGCCTTTCCATATACAATATAATAAAATTACCTACCTTTTTAGTCAATTGAAAATAGAGACAAATTTTTGTATATAACGCATTTGACACTCCACACGACTGTCTAAAGTCGTTGGATTCTTGTTTCAGCGACCACTACATTGCTACAAAAGCTTTAGTTTTACACGGTCTCCACAAGCGTAAATTTCCGTATGCCCTACGGTATTTGTCGGTATTCAGGCTACTGAAAGCCCCTTTTTTAAGATGTTTATGCTTGCGTTGGTGTCCCTGTTGTGCTTTGTATGGCAATTAGGACATTCCCATTCTCTAATAGAGAGATTCTTTACCAGTGGATTTTTGTATCCGCAACATGAGCAGGTCTGACTGCTTGGGTACATAGTAGGTACTTTGATTATGTCGTTTCCGTACCACAAAGCCTTGTATTCAAGCATAGTAAAGAACTTTGACCATGATGCACTTGCTATGGATTTTGCAAGTTTATGATTACGGATCATTCCTTTTACATTTAAGTCCTCTATGCAGATAGTTTGGTTTTCGCTCACAAGCATAGTTGACTGTTTCTGTAAAAAGTCGTTTCGCTGA
>DJYO01000017.1 GCA_002450155.1 Mageeibacillus sp. UBA6976
ACTTATGCTCCTAGATGTTAATAATACAAAGATTGAACTCAGATTCCAACAGTATATTTGTAAGAAATTCAGATTTGAGAACAACGATAAAGAACTATGGTTGGACTTCAAAAGTGAGCAGGAGTCCAAAGAGGTCTTTTGTATATACTGTGGAAAGAGCACCGTAGAAGTTCATGACAACTACACTACAAAGCTTATAGATATGCCCATCTGGCCTGGGTATAAGCAATTGCTCTCCGTCACATACCATAAGTATAAATGCCGGTGCTGCCACAAAGTATTCAATGAGGATATATGTTTTAAAGACCCAGATGCTCGAGTAACAACAAGAGCTGCACAGTGTGTAAAGACACTGTTATCTTTTGGTCTGGCAATAAGTTCTGTATCCCAGTTCACAGGAATCCACTGGAATACCATCCGCAAGATACATACTCACGTTATGGAAGACTCATTGGAGACGAGAGCCAGATTGCTTAAAGAACAAGGTTATAAGCCGACATACCTTGCAGTAGATGAATTCGCTATACATAAAGGCCATACCTATGCAACCTGTGTAATGGATCTTGAGACAGGAGATATTCTCTGGGTCGGTAAAGGTAGAGCAACGGAAGATTTTAGGAAGTTCTTCCTTGAATACGATATGGACTATCTCAGCAACGTCAAAGCCTTTGCAATGGATATGAATGCATCTTATAACAAACTCGTAGAAGAATATATGCCGGAAGTAGATATCGTTTACGACAGGTACCATATGCAGGCGCAATTCGGCAAAGAAGTGCTCGGAGTTGTGAGACTTAATGAAGCCAGGAAACATCAAGAGCTAGCCAAGGACATTAAGGAAATCCGTGATGGAGAGGCTGATCCTGATATAAGAAGAAAACTGAAGGCAGAATACAATGAAGAACAGAAGGCATACAGTACCCTTAAGAACTCTCGCTGGTCCATCCTTACCAACAGCAAGAATCTTTCTGATAGCAGGAAGTCTGCCTTGAATACAATCCTTGAAGAACATAACGATCTTGCTGTTTGCTACGCAATGAAGGAAGAGATGTGCAGGCTCTTTGAGCTTAGTGACCCGAAGGAAGCCAGAGACAGATGGACATCCTGGTTTGAAGCAGCAAAAGAGAGCGGCATAGATGCATTAGTTCACTTTGCGGAGCTTAAGCAGAAACGTCTGGAGGGTCTGATTTCCCATGCTACTCATCCTATAAGCACCGGTAAACTGGAAGGCCTTAACAACAAGATAAAAGTAGCCAAGCGTGTTGGTTATGGTTACCGCAACGATGACTACTTCTTTATTCTTGTTCGTTATATTTCAATGCCACACAACTTTATGCTAATCCCACAAAAAACGTGAAGAGCCAAGAAAAAGCAACTAAATATAGTTGCAAGAATCGTGAATTTTCTGTGGAGGATCAAATGCGATAAGTGCGGCACAGTGGCGGGAACACCACTTTCTCTACGGGAAGGTCTTATCGTCAGGCTCGCATTGTTTACACATTTGACAAAACTATTTGTTCATATTATTTGCTTAGGAGAGGAGATAATCCGAAAAATGAGAATTTTAACATATTTGATAAAAGTCTTTGTTCATATTTAACGAGCGATAGTGTAGAATATAGAGACATTTTTATGAAAAATTACAAGTGGAGGCACGACTATGAAATTTGGACATTTCGATGACGCGCGCAAGGAATATGTCATCAATACCCCAAGAACACCTTATCCATGGATCAACTATTTAGGCAATCAGGGCTTCTTCTCCCTGATCTCAAACACCGCAGGCGGTTATAGTTTCTATAAGGATGCAAGGCTTCGCAGGATCACACGTTATCGTTATAACAATGTACCTCTCGATATGGGCGGACGTTACTTCTACATCAACGACGGCGGAACAGTCTGGAATCCTGGGTGGTCTCCTGTTAAGACTGAGCTTGATGAATACGAGTGCCGTCACGGTATGGGCTATACCATTATTAATGGTAAGAAGAACGATCTTCGCGCAGAAGTTACATTCTTTGTACCTCAGGATTACGATGGCGAGGTTCAGCAGGTCGTACTCACAAACGAAGGCAGCGAAGCTAAGAACTTCAGCATCTTCTCAATGGCAGAGTGGTGCCTCTGGGATGCTCAGGATGACTGCACAAACTTCCAGAGAAACTTCTCAACAGGTAGAGTAGAGATCGAGGGTTCTACCATTTACCATGTAACAGAGTATAGAGACAGGCGTAATCACTACGCATTCTATACAGTAAACGATGAGATCGACGGCTATGATACAGACCGTGATTCATTCTTAGGCAGCATCTACAACGGCTGGGAGAATCCTGTAACAGTTATGGAGGATAAGCCTTCCAACTCATTCGCAGACGGCTGGTCTCCGGTTGCTTCACACTATAAGAAGATCACTCTTGCTCCGGGCGAGAGCAAGACTCTCATCTACATCTTAGGCTATGCAGAGAATCCTTTTGACAAGAAGTTCGCTGATACAAAGCCTGAAGGTCTCCTTACAAGAGAGGCATGGGTCCTCAATAAGGAGAAGGCTTATGCCATGATCGATAAGTTCAACACACCTGAGAAGGTTCAGGCCGGACTTGACGAGCTTAAGGCTGCATGGGAGAGGCTCCTTAGCGTATTCAACGTTGACACACCCGACGATAAGGTCAACCGTATGGTCAACATTTGGAATCAGTATCAGTGCATGGTTACATTCAACCTCTCACGTTCTGCTTCCTACTTCGAATCAGGTATCGGCAGAGGTATGGGCTTCAGAGATTCAAATCAGGATATCCTTGGCTTCGTACACCAGATCCCTGAGAGAGCAAGAGCAAGACTTATCGATCTTGCTGCAACACAGCTTCCTGACGGCGGATGCTATCACCAGTATCAGCCTCTTACAAAGAAGGGTAACTCCGATATCGGCGGCGACTTCTCCGATGATCCGCTCTGGATGATCCTCTCTGTTGCTTCCTACATCAAGGAGACAGGCGACTGGACGATCTTAGACGAGTCCGTTCCTTACGACAACGACGAATCACTCGCAAGGCCGATGCTCGATCACCTCACAGCATCCTTCTATCACATCGTTAATAATCTTGGACCTCACGGACTGCCTCTTGCAATGCGTGCAGACTGGAACGACTGTATCAACCTCTCCTGCTTCTCTGACACACCCGGTGAGTCCTTCCAGACATACACCAACCCTAAGTTTGCAGCTGAGGGCGGTTACTCCAAGGTCGCTGAGTCTGTAATGGTAGCAGCTCTCTTCACATATACAGGTCCTGCATATGTCGGCATCTTAGAGCATTTAGGCAAGACTGAAGAAGCAAGCAAAGCTCAGGCCGAGATCGACAAGATGAAGAAGAACGTTATGGAGAGCGCGTTTGACGGCGACTGGTTCATCAGAGCTTACGATGCAAACGGCGAGAAGATGGGTTCCAAAGAGTGTGAAGAAGGTAAGATCTTCATCGAGCCCCAGGGCTTCGCTGTTATGTCTGAGATCGGTAAGGAAGAGGGCGCTGACATCAAGACTCTCAATTCCATCGACAAGTACCTCAACTGCGAGTTCGGTCTCGTACTCAACAACCCTGCATTCACAAAGTACTATGTTCAGTACGGCGAGATCTCCACATATCCGGGTGGATACAAGGAGAACGCGGGTATCTTCACACACAACAATGCATGGATCATCTGCGCCGAGGCTTATGCAGGCAGGGGTGACAAGGCATTCGAGTACTATTCAAAGATCGCTCCTGCATTTACTGAGGAGACATCAGATATCCATAAGACAGAGCCTTACGTATATGGTCAGATGATCGGCGGTAAGGACGCTAAGAACTTCGGTCAGGGCAAGAACTCATGGCTCACAGGTACAGCAGCTTGGAACATGGTTGCTATCTCGCAGTACATCTTAGGCGTTAAGCCTGAGTTTGACGGCCTCAGAGTAGATCCTTCCATCCCTGCTGCATGGGACGGCTTCAAGGCTTCCCGTCAGTTCAGAGGTGATACATATGAGATCGAGGTCAAGAACCCTGATCACGTTAACAAGGGCGTTAAGTCACTTACTGTTGACGGCGTGGCAGTTGAGGGCTGCATCGTACCTGTATGCGGTGACGGCAAGACTCACAAGGTCGAGGTTGTTCTCGGTTGATCAAAACTCTGTCATATTAGTTAAATAACGGGCAAGAAACCCCGTTGCACCTTTTGTGCGGCGGGGTTTACTGTTATAATCGACATTAAGTATTTTCGGGAGGTAGCTTCTTATGGGATTTAGAGGCGAGAAGGCTAGAGAAGAGCTTTGTCCGGCAGCAGAATTGCTGACAAAGAAATTCGGGGATAAGGCAATAGGCGGCAAGTCTGCGCAGTATATCAGATTTGGCAAGGAACCTGTTGTATTCGGTGTTTCAGGACTTGATTTCGATTCAGTTATTGCAAGCGTTATTGCAGGTTGCGATGAGGTATATGCTACTCTCAAGGACATTACCGGTAGGGGCTTCAGCGTTCTCTTCGCATATGCAGACGGCGATATATCAGCATACAAAGAGCTGGGCGGCGAGATATCTGATCTTGCTCTTGAAAGCGATGTAAAAAGCGCAGTCTTAAACTATATAGACGGCTCTTCCAGATGGGGCGGCGTTCTCAATGAGAACGGCGAGCTGGAATTCGATCCGGCTTCTCCTGCTCCTGGACCTCACTACTATACCAATATGCTCATAGGCAACAGGATCACCTTCGACCATCCTCTGCAGTCTACACCTAAGAGCACCGTAGGAAGCCTCGGCGGCGGTTCTTTCCGCTCACATGCAGACTGTCAGGTGCTTGCCACAAGGTGGGACTATCTTCCTGAAGAGAACGGTTTTCCTGCAAACAGGCAGTTCTATCTGGTATCGGGAGGCAAGAAGATCTTCTGGTCCGGAGAGGCAAAGGCAGAGGGGCTTAAGTCTGTTAAGACAGTACATTCACAGAACCGTACGGTAATAAGCTATGAGCTTAAGTCCGGTCTTAAGATCACAAGGACGATCTTTATCGTTCCCCAGCACGAGGGAATGCCTCTTGCAACCGAGGCACAGATGATCGACATAGAGAATGGTTCAGCAGAGGATATGGACTTAAGGATCGTTTATACCGGCATGTTCGGTACAAACGAGACACATGCTCTTTCTGAAGATGTTATCTTCTCTACTGTAGTAGCTCAGTCCGAGATCTACTTTAATGAGGATAACGAGATCCGCGCCGTTAGCTTCAACCCTAACCCCAAGTGGACAAAGGGTAATGTAAGATTTGCAGAGACCGTAGTACATACTGACGAGGGCGTGATCTTCCCCGATCAGTACTGTGTAAGATACGGTGATTTCGTAGGCAGCGGCAGCCTGGCAGATCCTGAGTTCATCGATCCTCTTGCATCAAGACCTTCAAGGAAGGGACCGGGCTTCTTTGCCATGTCGATCCCCTTTACGGTCAAGGCCGGATCCAAGGTTAGAGCAGACAATCTGACATGCCTGTCCTCTGATGCTGTTAATGACGACTTTATCCCTGACGTAACTCCCGGCATCGAGGCTGAGGCAGTTGCAGCCTATATAGCAGATAAGGATAATCTCGTAAATGACCTTAAGTCAGTAATAGATTTTACAGGCAAATATGCAGGCTATATGCAGATAAAGCACGAAGATAAGGACTTCGAGGCTTACGTCAATAACAATCTGCCCTTCCAGGTCTTCTACCAGACATTCGTATCCAGATCTCTTGATTGGACACAGAAGGGGTATAGAGAGATAGGTTTCCGTGAGATCCAGGATATCTTTGCATCCATGTACTATTTTGCAGGCATGGGCGAGACAGGCTTCGTCAAGAAGATGCTCGCAGGCTGGATCGAGAACGTTTACGAGGAAGGCTATACAAACCACAACTTCTACTGGATCGGCAAGGAACCCGGCTGGTGGTCAGACGACGGACTCTGGCTCCTGCAGGCTATTGACAGGTATTTAGGTCTTACAGGTGACTACGATTTCCTTAACGAGGAATTCGTTATGGCCGGCACTAAGGAGAAGAAGAATGATCCGGGCGTTAAGCGTAAGCTCTCGGATACTCTCAAGGCTATCCTTACATACAGCGGCAAGATCTCCCTCGGCCGTCACGGCATCCCTCTCATTGACAGAGCTGACTGGAATGACTGCCTGAGAGTAGATCCGGACTGTATCTCCGGTAAGGAGAAGATCGCAGATTATAAGAAGCAGCTTGAAGCATCCGGCAAGGCATATGGCGAAGTTCCTTACGATTCAGAGTATTCCGAGTCTGTCATGAACGGCTTCCTCCTTAAGGTTGCAATAGACTGTGGCAAGTCCATGTTTGAGAAGACAGGCGATATCGCATTTGCCGAAGAGCTTAAGGCAATGTCTTCTGATCTTGCAGCAAAGCTTAGAGATAACTGCTGGAAGAACGATTTCTTTGCAAGAGTACTGTTCAACCGCACTGACAAGCCGGAGCTTAAGTATCTGGGCGCAGCAGGTGACGGCCTCAGCGTCGAAGAGGGTCACCCGGGTTCTTACTTCCTCAATTCATTCTCCTGGTCACTTCTTGCAGGGGTTGCAAGCGAGGAACAGATAAGCACCATGCTTGATTCCCTCGATAAGTATCTTAAGTCACCCTACGGCTTCAGACTCTGCTCTACAGTTGATTATTCCAAGATCGCACCTAAGATCGACGTTGCCCTATACTATCCGGGCGACCGTGAGAACGGCGGTGTATTCAAGCATGCCAATATGATGGCCTGCTCTGCAATGCTCAAGGCAGCAAATACAGTTGAGGATACGGCACTTGCCGAGCGTCTTACAGAAACGGCTTACTGGATAATAGACAAGATCCTTCCCTTCAAGACCCTGGCTACACCGTTCTTCAGCTGCGGCAACCCCAGATGGTGCACACAGTACAATAACAGCCAGTCAGGCGAGAATATCGGACCTACATTGTCAGGTACATCCACATGGCTCCTGCTCAGCCTGTTCCAGTGCTTCGGTGTTGAGTTTACTTCCGAAGGACTAATATGTGAGCCGCTCCTGCGCAATAGCGATACATCCATGGAGATAAGAGTATCCGGCGCCAAGGCTAATTACGACATCAGGATAACAAAGCCTGAGGGCTTCAGGAGAAGCAAGGAAGGCACAAACATCAAGGTGGACGGAGTTGGTAACGCCGGCACAAGGATACCGGTATTTACTGACGGCAAGTCCCACAGTATTGAGATCAGTCTATGATGGAGGTTTAGATGCCATTTTCGAGTGTGTTTTTATCGGAGGTTGTAAAGGCGTTTGACCTGGAGGTCGTATACGATTCCGAGGACATAAACGAGCGCAGGCTGCTTGTTGCAGACTGTACCAGACCGGGACTCCAGCTTGCAGGCTATTACGAGCATTTCGGGCCTGACCGTATCCAGATAATCGGCAACATGGAGCATGCATACTTGGACCACCTGGATCCCGAGGCGCGCTATAAGTCCATATCAGGCCTCCTTGAAAAGAAGATCCCTGCAGTAGTGATCACCCGTGACCATAAGGTCCATAAGGAGATATTGGATGCTGCCAGGGAATATAAGACCCCGATCTTGCGTACCAATCAAGCTACATCCGATTTCTCGTCAGAGCTCGTCAAGTACCTTAAGATGGAGCTTGCGCCCCGCGTGTCAATGCACGGCGTTCTGGTTGAGGTCTATGGTGAAGGTATCCTGATCCTGGGCGAGTCCGGGGTAGGTAAGTCCGAGACCGCACTCGAGATAGTAAAGAGAGGCAACCGCCTCATAGCAGATGACCAGATAGAGATCCGTAAGGTCTCAGAGACCACTCTTGTGGGCAGAGCTCCGGAGGTCATAAGACACCTTATCGAGATAAGAGGCATCGGCATATTAGACGTTAAAGAGCTCTACGGTGTATCTTCGGTCAAGATGCAGGAAGCTATAGATTTTGTTATCAACTTAGAGCTCTGGGACGAGAAGAAGACATACGACAGATTAGGCTTAAACGATGAGACGACGGAGATCCTGGGCATCAAGGTGCCCTCTGTCACGATCCCTGTAGGACCGGGACGTAACCTCGCCATAATCGTTGAAGCTGCAGCAATTAACTACAGAGTCAAGAAGATGGGCTATAACGCCGCCCAGAATCTTGTCTCAAGGGTATTCCCGGGTACACCGCTTGAATAAGATAGATTTAAAGGAGCATGTCTCCTTAAAGAAGATGACGACTTTCCGCTGCGGCGGCGAGGCAAGATACCTGGCTGAGCCTTCCAGTTTTACTGAGGTAAAGCAGCTTTTGGACTATGCAGGGGAGAATAACCTGCCTGTATTTGTCATGGGCATGGGATCCAATATCCTGGTTTCGGATTCAGGCTTTGACGGTCTGGTCATAAAGCTTGGTAAAAAACTTGGCGAGATAGCTCTCATGGATAACGGCGACGGTACCGTCGACATCGACTGCGGCGCCGGTGCGCCCCTTGCGATGCTGGGCAATATCGCAGTGAAGGAAGGGCTTGAAGGAGCCGAATTCTGCTGCGGCATACCGGGCTCTGTGGGAGGCGGTGTCTTCATGAACGCAGGAGCCTATGGCAGGGAGATCAAGGATATAGCTTTATCGGTAACATATCTTGAAGCAGGTGAAGTCAAGACCATAGATAAGGATTCTTGTGGTTTCGGCTACAGAACAAGTATCTTTGAAGAAAGAGGAGACCTCATCGTATTAGGACTCAAAGTCAGGCTTACCAAGGGAGACCCCGAGCGGATAAGAGCATATGCCGAAGAACTCAGAGTAAAGAGAGCCACAAGCCAGCCCATAGATGTGCCGAGTGCAGGCTCCACATTCAAAAGACCGGAAGGTTATTTTGCAGGCAAGCTCATTCAGGATGCGGATCTCAAGGGTTTTGCCTTAGACGATTCAGGGGCGCAGGTGTCCCCAAAGCACTCGGGGTTCATAGTTAATAACGAGGGCAGGGCAAGCGCTCAGGATGTATACAGGCTTATCAATTACGTGTCTGATACGGTCTTCGAAAAGACCGGTGTCAGGCTTGAGCCGGAAGTAAGGCTCATCGGACGTTTCGAATAAAGGAAGTGGCAATAGATGGAACTTATATTCCTCACCGGCATGAGTGGTGCCGGCAAGACTCAGGCGGTCAAATTCTTGGAGGATTCCGGATTCTTCTGTGTGGACAACTGTCCGCCCTATGTTCTCCCGGACCTGGTAAAGGGCTTTATCAAGGGTTCAGGAAGCGAGGACTTCGGTATAAACAAGCTTGCCTTTGTAGTTGACTGCAGGTCCCAAGAATTTCTGGACGGTTTTGAGAGCGCTACAAGAGAGATCGACCGGATGGGCTGCGTTTATAAGATCGTTTTCCTCGAGGCATCAGATTCCGTTCTTATAGGAAGATATCAGCAGACAAGGAGAAAACACCCCCTGTCAGGTTCGCTGTCTCTTATCGAGGCCATTGCAGAGGAGAGGTCAAGGCTTACCAATATAAGAGCCATGGCAGATAATGTTATCGACACCTCGATGCTTACTCCTGCTCTATTAAGAGAGCAGCTTGGAAATATCATCGTTCAGGACGAAGGCACGGGAATATCCATCTTTATTGAATCCTTCGGTTTTAAGTACGGCCTCCCCGCAGACTGCGACTATGTCTTTGACGTAAGGTTCCTGCCTAATCCGTACTATGTGGATGAGCTGCGAAACCTGACCGGCAAGGATGCGAAGATAGGCGAATATTTAAAGACCTTCAAGGAAACCGACGAATTTCTCCTTAAGATGTCCGATATGCTGGAGTTTACGATCCCTTCTTTTGTCCGTGAGGGCAAGGGCAGGGTCCACGTTGGCGTAGGCTGCACCGGCGGCAGGCACAGATCGGTCTATTGCGCTGCGAGATTGAGCGAGCAGCTCAAGGACAAGGGTTATAACGTCATATTGAATCACAGAGACATAGGCAAGGAAGAGAAGCGGTACAGCTAAGGTCCGGACCATGAAGGAAACAAGTTTCTCAGTTAGGATCAAGCAGGATATAACCAGGTCTTCGCCCTCTGACATTAACAGCAGACAGGCTGAGATCGCAGGGCTCTTTTGTGCCGGTGCGACAGAGGGCATAAAGTCCCCGTCTTTCGAGATCAAGTTTATTCCTGAGGTCAAGGAACATATAGTAAGGCTTCTTGCAGAAGAGGGGATAGCTTTCAGATGCTCCGGAAACAAGATAGAATTAAGTCCCGTAAGCCGGGGCAGTTTTGCTGATCTTTTCGGCCAGTGCTTTACAGAGGAGGCAAGGGACATACTCCCCATGAATGCCCTGTTTGCCGAGTATTTTGTAAGAGGCATGTTCCTGACATCAGGTTATTGTTCGGATCCCAATAAGAGCTACAGGGTAGAGTTTCATATAGTAAGCGAAGATATAGTCATGCTCCTGACCAGGATGCTGGGACTCTGGGGCATTACTCCCGTGATCAAGCACAGGGAGGGATTTATAGCAGTCTACTTCAAGGCAGGAGATATGGTATCAGATTTTCTTGGGCACATAGGCGCTACCGGTGCCATGCTGGACTTTGAGAACATAAGGTGCAGCAAGGATCTTAACAACTCGGTAATAAGGCGGGTAAACTGCGATGCCGGAAACTTCAAGAGGCAGTCTGATGCAGGGGCCCAGAGAAATGCCCTTATAAAGAAACTCTTGAACTCCGACTTAAGATATAAGCTTACGCCGGACCTTATGCAGGCGGCCACAGCCCATATCGAAAATCCGGGCGCCTCCATAGCGGAACTCGGTCAGATGATGGATCCTCCTATCGGCAAATCGGGCATGAACCACAGGCTCAAGAAGCTTACGGAACTGGCAAAAAGCCTGCCTGATTGAGATAATGTGTCAGCCGTGTTACAATATGCTTTAGCTTTTTGGAGCTGAAGACTATATTGGAGGAGAAGAGAGGCTATATGAGCCGCGGTGATCAATTCATAGAACCGGATAACAGTTACTACAAACCGCAGCGTGATCCCAATGAGGGCACCATGACTCTGGTGGTAGTGATCACTCTATTGTTCGTGATCCTTACCGGCATACTGGCTGTTGTATACTTCCGCAAACAGAATGTCAGCGAAACTATATCAACAGATGCTTCTGCCGTGCCTAGTGCATATATCTCGGTTGCAACCCCCACCCCTTCGCCAATCCCTCCCATAACCTCATATCAGAATCCGATCCTCTATCCCGAGAGCGCGACTATCAATACAGCAACAGATCTTCCTGTAGTATCTGATGCACAGCCTCAGGCACGAGGCATCGCCCAGCAGGTCTCCGTCGCAGGACAGATAACAGAGGAATATACGAGAGAGCAGCCGGTCTGGTTTGGAGATCCCGTTTACTACGGATCCCTGTCCGGCATATTTACATACAGAGGTAATAACTTCAGGAATTGCGCGTCTTACGGCTATACGCCCATTACTAACGGTCACCTTACCCAGAGGTGGGAGTTTGACGGCATAGGCAGTCTCCTGGCATCTACCATGAACTTTGAGTGGCAGGGTATGCGATGGACCGGTCAGCCCCTGGCAGTAGAGTGGCCTGACAGCATGCGCACCGCAATGAATATGTACGATTCTGCCCGCCAGCAGATGAATCTGGTTGAAGTCATCTGCGCAGCATTAGACGGCAAGATATATTTCTTCAATCTCCAGACAGGTGAGATGACGAGGGACCCCATCGATGTGGGTTGCTCTATCAAGGGAACTCCCGCATTGGATCCCAGAGGCTATCCTCTGCTATATGTAGGTCAGACAGATAATAACGGAGGCAATACCTTCGGCATGTATATATATTCTCTTATTGACGGATCCCTGGTATTCTCCTACGACGGATCGGAGGACGGAGCCTACAGGAGCGCCTGGGGAGCTTTCGATTCCTCGCCTATAATAGACGGCAATACGGACACTCTTGTCTGGCCCTGCGAGAACGGAATAATCTACACCTTTGACCTTAATACGGTTTATGATGGTGCAGGGGCTATATCTGTTGCTCCGGTCGTTACAGGATATAAATATATATTCAGCGACAATACATCCTCGCACATGGGTGTCGAGAGTTCTATCGCAACCTACGGCGGCTACGGATATTTTGTGGACAATACCATGAACCTCTGCTGTCTGGATCTTAATTCCATGAACATGGTATGGACGAGGGTATTGGGCGACGATTCGGACGTTACGCCTGTAGTAGATGAAGAAGACGGCATTCCCTATGTTTATATCGGGACCGAGGTCGATAACCAGGGCGGCACGGGCCAGTATTCCGGCGCTGCTTATATCTACAAGATAAACGGCCTTACCGGCGAGGTGGTATGGCAGAGCTCAGAACCATGCTATACCTACAACGGCGAGACCTCAGAGTCCGATCAGAGCGGCGGATGCTTCGGCAACCCCATAATCGGCAAACTGAATATTTCCAATCTCGTAATTTTCTCATTTAGTATGACAAACGGGCTCATGAGCGGTAATAAACTTGTTGCATATGACAAGGACTTAGGTACCGTGGTTTGGGAATATAATATGAACATCTATTCGTACAGTTCGCCGGTTGATTTCTACGATGAGGGGGGCAACGCCTATATCGTTATCTGCGACAGCTTTGGGCAGGTGCATCTGATCAACGGCAAGACAGGCGAGAGGATCACATATATTCAGACTCAGGTGAACGCGGGATCCGAGAATGCCAGTTCGTCAGGACTCTCTATCGAGGCATCTCCTATCGTTTATCAGGGAATGATGGTTGTCGGTACCACATCGGGTAACGTGTTTGGCATCGCAATAGATTAAGGAGCATTGATGGAATCTGAAGACAGGACGGGGTCTATAGCTATTATCGAAGTCAGCATCATGACTTTTGCAAATGAGGGCTATACGGTCAAGTATGATTTCAGAAAGAATGTGATCTCCTGGCGCGACAACTATATGTGGAATAACAATTTCACCCGTGCAATGAATGAAGAGACCGTAGAGACAGTAAGAGAGGCAATCCCTGCTATTGGTGTCATAGGCTGGATGGAGGCATATAACTCCGGCAAGGACCTGGATAAGTATGGCGATAAGAGCGTACTTCCCGGCGAGTGGAAGATCAGTCTGGAGTTTGAGGACGGGACCAAGCTTACCAGCGGCGCATCCCAGCATTTTCCCAAGAAATGGAACAGCCTTAAGGCTCTTATAGAGAAGACGACAGGCTGCCGTTTTACTCTCAGATAAGACCTCAAATATATCCCCTTATGTGATATAATTACCTAGATTAGCCTGTGATGCAGGTTTAATTTAAGGAGTATTTGTTTTGGATTATCTTGAAGGACTTCTGCTTGGTAAGCTTTGGAGCGATACCGACTTTGAGAACAGAAAGCATTTCGGACTGTTTGTTCTCTACGGCATTCTTACTGAGGCTATAGTTCTGCTCTCTTATGTAACGGGCAGACTGTATATCGGAATAGGCAGATTCGGCACATTGCAGCTGGTGCTCCTTATCCTTCTCATGGTTGCAAGTCCCTTCATCTGTTACCGCTACTATCGAATGCCCTTGTGGGGCAAGATCTTAATATTATTAGAGAAACTCTTTAATTCATATCTTGTGTTAAGTTACACGGTAAGCAGGATACTTCCCAGGATAACCGTCGGAACAGATGATGTGCAGACGAGCGTCATAGATTATCTTAATTCCACACTTGAGACTTATACCGCTAAATATGCAGGAAGTTCCGGTTCATTCTCAACGGTAATAGGTGTTCTTGCCGGAGGGCTTCATGTAGTAGGCTCAGTAATACTTGCAGTAGTTGTGCTCTTGGCTCTCCCCGGACTTATCTACCTGTTATACAGGATAGTTCAGTACTGCTGGGACTGGCTTATCAACGTTCTTATAATCAAGAGATTCTTTCCGGCGAGAAGATAACCGCCGTAATTATCTTTCAGGAGGCAAATTATATGGCAGAGCTTAGAGACAAATTGGACATAACGGTTGAAGAGCTCGAAGAACAGCTTGGCGTAGCTAAGCTGCCTGTATTTATAAACGAATCAGAGAAACTGTTCCTAAGCAGGATCGATACGATCTGCAGTGACATCTGCTCTGACCCTAATAAGCATGCGATATTTGTGTCAGGACCTACATCGTCAGGCAAGACCACATTTACAAACCGCCTGTCCAAGGCTCTCACTGCGCATGGCCGCAAGGGCTACCAGCTGTCTTTGGACGACTATTACAACATAAGTGAGCCCACCTTTGACAGAGACGGCAGGCCTGATTATGAGTCTATCGACACTCTTGATGTTGCAAGAGCTGCAGATGATATAAAGCGTATATTAGCAGGCGAGGAGGTCATACCGCCGTTTTTTGATTTCCATACCAGGACGCAGACAGATGGCGCACCGGAGAATGCGATCAAGATGGATGAAGGCGGCATTCTTGTGGTCGAGGGCCTTCACGGCTTAAACGGCAGGATCTCCGGCGATATCGAGGACAGCGCATGCGCCAAGGTCTTTATCATGCCCTATGGCAATGTCTACTGTGATACAAAACTTATGGACAGCAATGAGATAAGGCTCCTTCGGAGGATCGTAAGAGACCGCCGTCACAGGGAGGCTCACGCTCTTGCAACCATTGACTACTGGCCCATGATCGAGAAGAGCGAGGATGCTTACTACACGGAGTATCTGACCAGGGCTGATTACCATATCAATTCCTTCCTGGCATACGAGAGCCTCGTCATAGCCCCTCTTGCGCTGGGTGATCTTAGAGATGCGATGGACCAGGCGATCAAGGGCACCATCGCGCCTAATGTATTTATGGAGAGATCCGTTACCGGCAAGCCGTTTGCAGATCTGTCACAGGCTATGGCCAGAGCTTCAAAGCTGATCGGCCATCTCGAGAAGATCCCGGTCATAAGCCCGGAACAGGTTCCTACCGAATCTATCTTGAATGAGTTTATAGGAGTATAACAATGCCGATACGTATAGCAGATAATCTCCCTGCCAGGCATGTGCTTGAGCAGGAGAGGATCTTCGTTATGGAAGAAAACAGGGCTCTGACCCAGGATATAAGACCTATAAGGATCATTATCCTGAACCTGATGCCCGACAAGATAACAACAGAGACCCAATTACTGAGAGCTCTTTCCAATTCGCCTATCCAGGTGGATATCGAGCTTATGTGCATGGCTTCCCATGTATCCAAGAACACCAGCAGGGAGCACCTGATCAAGTACTACAGGACATTCGATGAGATCGAGAAGGAATATTTCGACGGTATGATCATAACAGGTGCCCCGATAGAGAAACTCCCCTTTGAGGAAGTGGACTACTGGCCTGAGATGTGCAGGATCATGGAGTGGAGCAAGACCCATGTATATTCAACCCTTCATTTATGCTGGGGCGCTTTTGCAGGACTCTACTACCATTACGGTGTGCCAAAGCATGTTCTGGATCAGAAGGTCTTTGGCGTTTTTGAGCATTCGATGACATATGTGCGTCCGGTCAAGCTCTTTAGAGGATTTGACGACTATTTCTATGTGCCTCACTCCAGATATACTGAGGTAAGAAGAGAAGAGATAGAGCCCATCAAGGAATTGAGGATACTATCCGAATCCGATGAATGCGGCATCTACGCCGTATCAGATCTTCACGGCAGACAGATATTCATAACCGGACATTCCGAGTACGATAAGGACACTCTGGACAGGGAATACAAAAGAGACCATGCAGCCGGGATCGATACCCAGCTGCCCGTAAACTACTACGAAGACAACGATCCGGCCAAGGGTCCTGTCCTTAAGTGGAGGTCTTCTGCTACTCTCATGTATACCAACTGGCTCAACTACTATGTATATCAGGAGACTCCCTTCGATATCAGCTCCATCGAGAAGATCAGGAACGAAGACCTAGTCCCCAATAAGGATGAAGAGAAGAATGGCAGATCCAATTGAGATAACAACTGAGCTTACCGCCTCCATGGCGCCCAAAAGACCTGAGACAGGTCACAAGGGGACATTCGGAACAGCGCTTATATGTGCCGGATCTGATTATATGTCCGGAGCATTGGATATCGCTTCAGGGGCTGCCTTAAGGTCCGGATGCGGGATGGTAATCGCCTGTTCAACAGATCTCGGCCTTAGCAGTGTAAGGGTAAACCACCCCTGCTGTATCCTCGCAAGAAGAGAAGATACGGTAGCAGGTGCGTTAAGGCAGGCAGAAGGCCTGCTTAAGCGTTCATCTGCTGTTTTGATAGGGCCCGGCCTTGATACCGGTGACAAAGTTTCCTTTGCACTCCTTGAATACTTTATTGTAAACGCACCCTCCCTGGTAATAGATGCTTCTGCTATTACCATGCTATCAAGGCACAAAGAGGAGCTCTACCCCCTTATAAGGAGCCGCAAGACCCCTGTTTTGCTTACTCCCCACGTAGGAGAGTTTACAAGGCTTACGGGGACCCAATATCCTGATGAAGAAGATATGGAAGAAGCTTGTGTACAATTTGCACTACAAAACAAGTGTATTGCAGTATTAAAAAACCATAAAACAATAATTGCCCTAGATAATGGCAAAAAGTATATTAGTAGTTGTGAAAACAGCGGCCTTGCAAAGGGCGGCAGCGGAGATTTTCTGGCAGGTCTGATGTGCGGGCTTCTGGCCCAGGGCATGACAGGAGAGCAGGCAGCTGTTTGCGCAGTCAAGATCCATTCCCTTGCGGGGATGATCTCGGCATATGAGAACGGCAAGAGAGCAATGCTGCCGACAGATCTGGAGATGTATCTGACGGAAGCGTTTGAAGAAGCAGGTTGGTCATGAACTTGGATATCAAGAGTGATATGTATGACAGGTCTTGCGTTGAGATAGATCTCAGCGCACTTGAGCATAATTTCTCCGAGATAAGAAGAGTTACCCGTGAGGGCACTGACATCATGGCTGTGGTCAAGGCGGATGCTTATGGCCATGGAGCTCTTGAGATAGCAGATGCCCTCATTAAGGCAGGTGCTTCCGGACTTTGTCTTGCTACTATAGATGAGGCAGTTGAGCTGAGACAACGCGGAATCACTGCTCCCATGATGACATTAGGATTTACAGATGTAAGCCGTTTTGGTGACGCTGTCAGGTATGACGTGGACCAGGCGGTTTATTCATATGAAACAGCCAGGGCGATCTCTGATGAGGCAGTAAAGCAGGGCAAGAGCGCCAGGATCCACATTAAGCTGGATACCGGCATGGGCAGGATAGGTTTTCCCACAGACGGCACGGCTACCGAGGAGATCCTTAAGTGCGTAAGCCTCCCGGGAATTATCCCTTATGGTATATTCTCCCATTTTGCCGTGGCTGATACGGATGACGATGCTTATACGAGATTCCAGTATGAGCAGTTCATGAGACAGGTAGGAGAGCTTGAGGCAAGAGGCGTTACCTTTACCAAGAAGCATATATGTAACAGCGCAGGCATATTGAGATTTCCCGAGATGCATCTCGATATGGTGAGAGCCGGCATAATCCTGTATGGACTAATGCCCCCCGGATGTCCTGAACCTAAGGAGAAGATAGATCTCGTGCCGGTAATGACCTGGTATGCCAAGGTCATCCACGTAAAACAGGTTCCCGAGGGAACTTCTGTAAGCTATGGCAGAAACTTTGTATCAGACAGGCCATCTGAGATCACCACTGTCGGCATAGGTTATGCAGACGGTCTCTCAAGGAGGCTCTCCAACGGTTTTGAGCTGTTAGTTGACGGCGTAAGATGCCCTATAGTCGGCAATGTCTGTATGGATATGTGCATGGTAGATACCACTGACCTTAAGATAAGACCCAAGGTTGGGGACGAGGTTATAGTCTTCGGCAAGGATAGACTGGCAGATGAACTTGCTGAGAGGATAGGTACCATTAACTACGAGATAACATGTGTCGTCGGCAAGAGAGTTAAGAGACTCTATACAAGAGACGGTATAAGAATAACAGATGGAAGGTGCGATTTATGACACAGGAAAAAGAAAAGGCCCTTAAGCTATTCGCAGCAAAAGTCCGCAGATGGGCTATAGAAGGAGTTTACCACGCAAAGAGCGGTCATCCGGGCGGATCACTGTCCTGCGCAGATGTGATCACATACATCTATAACGAGGAGATGAATGTATCACCTGCAAATATCAAGGACCCGGCACGCAACCGTTTTGTACTTTCCAAGGGTCACTGCGCACCTGCTCTCTATGCAACTTTAGGACTTTTGGGTTTCTTCGATATTGAAGAGATGAAGAAGTTAAGGAAGGTCGATTCCTTCCTCCAGGGTCACCCCTGCATGCAGTACACTCCGGGGGTTGATATGTCTACAGGTTCCCTGGGACAGGGAATCTCCGCAGCATCCGGCATGGCTATCAATGCCAAGTATCTGGATAAGACAAACTATAAGGTATACACCATCTTAGGAGACGGTGAGATGCAGGAAGGTGAGGTCTGGGAAGCTCTTATGAGCGCAGCTCACTATAAGCTCGATAACTTCTGCATCATCCTGGACAATAACGGACTTCAGATCGACGGTAAGGTCGATGATGTCATGAGCCTTGGAGATATCGAAGCCAAGGGTAAGGCATTCGGCCTTGAGACGAGAGTAATAGACGGTCACGATTTTGCCCAGATCGAAGCGGCAATGAAGGATTTTAACGACAATATGGGATCAGGCAAGCCTTTCTTTATCGTTGCAAAGACTCATAAGGGCACAGGCGTATCCTATATGCTGGATAATCCGGGCTGGCACGGCAAGGCTCCAAACGATGAGGAGTATGCTGTTGCAGTACAGGAATTAGACAGCGCTATCAAGGCTTTGGAGGACTAAGCATATGAGTGAAATGGCAACAAGAGAAGCATACGGCAAGGCCCTCGCAGAGTACGGCTCAGATACCAGGATAGTCGTTATGGACGCAGACCTGTCTGGTTCTACCAAGACAGGCGACTTTAAGAAAGTATACCCTGACAGATTCTTTAATATGGGTATAGCAGAAGGCAACATGATGGCTACAGCAGCCGGTATCGCTACCTGTGGCAAGATCGTTTTTTGCTCATCCTTTGCAACTTTTGCATCTGAGAGACCCCTGGAGCAGATCAGAAATTCCATCTGCTATCCCAACCTCAATGTTAAGATCTGTGCATCACATGCAGGTCTTACGGTAGGTGAGGACGGCGCATCACATCAGTGTCTTGAGGATATGGCGGTTATAAGATCTATCCCCAACATCAGAGTTATCTGCCCTTCAGATGGCGCATCCACAAGGCTCGCCATCAAGGCAGCAATCGATAATCCGGGGCCGTTCTATATTAGACTCGGCAGAGCAAAAGTACCCTCAGTATATGGTGAGTATGGCGCAGATGTTCCCTTTACTATCGGCAAATCCAATCTGCTGCGCCCCGGTCAGGATCTTACTATCATTGCCTGCGGCATAATGGTCAAGACAGCTCTTGAAGCTCACGAGATATTAAAGAGCAAGGGCATTAATGCAAGAGTCCTTGATATGCATACGATCAAGCCTATCGATAAGGAAGCTATTGCAAAGGCTTCAAGAGAGACAGGCATCATCGTAACAGCTGAAGAGCACACCATCGTAGGCGGTCTGGGCAGCGCAGTCTGCGAAGCTGTCTGTGAGAGCCACCCCTGCCTTGTAAGAAGATTTGGTGTTAATGACACCTTCGGTAAGTCCGGCACTCCAAAAGATCTCCTTGAGGCATACCGCCTCACATCAGAAGACCTCGCTATTGAGTGCGAGACCGTCTTTAAAGATCTCAAGGGCTGATAAAAACAAAGCGAACCCCAAAAGTGAAGTGAACCCCAAAAGTTGACAAGACTTTGGGGTTTTTGCATGCAATAATGGACACTACTACAATATTGTATAAAGTCCGCTAAGGAGTTCGCTGTTATAGCGAACATGTCAGCGAATTTCACCCATCGCTGTTACAACAATGTATAAAGTTCGCTAGGGAGTTCGCTGTTATGGCGAACATGGCAGCGAATATCATATAATACTGTCCCTATTTGTAAGTAAAAGTATTACAATACTTGTATGGCTACAATAATGGATTACATGGACTGGAGAGGAGACCTCACTTTAAAGCAGGACCCTTTTAACGATATCGACGGACTTATTTTGTCCTGCCTGTCTTATGTTGACTTTGAAGGCATAGTCCCGGGCATAGGCAAGGGGGAGATCTCCCTCGAAGACGCCGGCAGGCTGTTTTTTGAAAGGCACACTGCGGAAGAACTTGATAAAGACAGATCATTTATCAGATTTGCACCGTACCTCCTCCGCAAGATGGCCGGCACAGCAAGGTTTAAGAATTCCAAATTAAGAAATTATGTAAACCGGATAGATCTTGCGATAGAGTTGCAATTTGCAGCCATTGAGATCGTAACAGATGACGGCGTTTCATTTATATCCTACAGGGGGACTGACGATACCATTGTAGGGTGGAAGGAAGATTTTAACTTAAGCTTCAGGAATGTTCCTGCCGAGGAACATGCAACTGACTATCTTGAGGAGATCAGCTCGGATTCATTTGCCGGTATAAGGTTAGGCGGACATTCCAAGGGTGGTCATCTTGCCATATATGCTGCCAGCGGAGTAAGCTCCGGCATCGCCTCCAGGATACTCAAGATCTACGATTACGATGGGCCGGGATTTAATAAGGAGACCTTTGAGTCAGAGCAGTTTAAGTTCCTGTCAGGCAGGATAGTAAAATACGTTCCCGAGAGCTCCATTATCGGAAGATTGCTCTATAACAGCACAGAGCCTGTAGTCGTAAAGAGCTCGGAGTTCGGGATAATGCAGCATAATCCGGTAACCTGGCAGGTCAAGGGCAGGGAATATATAACATGTCCCTGTAACGATAAGATGAGCGATCTGTTCGATGAGACCATGACGGGTTGGATCGAGAGCATGGACAATGTGGAACGAAGACTCTTTGTAGATGACGTCTTTGCAGTATTCGAGGCATCAGGCTGCGGATATCTGAGCCAGCTTGGCAGAGCAGGTCTCAAGGGCAGAAAGGGCATGCTGGACCGCTTGAATCTCATGAGCGCTGAATCCCAGGAGAAGGTCAGGACTTTGGGCAGGATATTCTTCAGTAACTGGGGCGATATGCTGCAGGCAAAAGAAGCTATGGCGCATTCAAGGATAAGATTTAAGATAGGGAAAACACGAAAGTCCAAAGATCCCCTATAAATGGTAGCGACCACCCTGGGAGGAGTGGCCGCAAATATGGGGATAATAGGAATAGAAAAATGTCTTATTCAGTAATTTGATTTTAGTTATTATATTCGAATAAATCAATAACTATTTCTTTGATTATTTCGCAATTTATTTCCTGATTTTCTACGCATTCGTATGTAATAACTGCAAATACACGCAATCGTATATTTAAAGATCGTCCATTTTGACCTTAATGTCCGAAGTTGATATTCCTGCCGTATAAGGGAAGTATTCTATGGATGCTCCCAGTGCAGCAAACTGCTCCTCTGTCTTAAGGTAGCGCTCTGAGCCCTTCCAGTCGTCGCCGGAGAACAGGACATCAAAGTTGAATTTACTTAAGGCCAGGACCTTGTCCTGAGTCTCTTCGATATTTACCGGGAAGGCCTCATCCACTATCTCAAGTGCATTAAGGATCCTAACCCTGTCTTCAAGTTCTATAATGGGTTTTGTCTTCTTGATCTGTCTTACATAATCGTCATCGCAGACACCTACCATCAGGTAGTCGCACATAGTCTTGCAGCGTTCCAAAAGATTAAGGTGACCTATGTGGAAAAGATCGAATACTCCGCAGGTATAGCCTATCCTGTAGGGTTTAAGTCCTGACTTTGAATAGGGGAGCACAAGTACTTCCTTGCCTGAAGCCTCAGTTATGGAGCAGGCGTTCATAAAGTCATTCCCGCTCTGAGCTGCGGACCTGGCGAATATATCATATTGTATGGAGGATACGGCAGCTTCTGCAGAGGGCATTGCTAAAGCCCTGGTAACGATATCAAGGGAGCTGAACAGGTCCACATATAAGGCTTCGTGACCGTCGCCGCTCTTTACTGCTACAACAAGTTCATCTCCTGCAGCTCTTGCCCCCTTAAGAAGGCTTAGGGTCTTGGTGTCTATTATCGTAAAATCTGCAAAGAATAATACCCTCTTCATCCTGTTGGTCCCCCCTCATGTTCTGATGCAATTATACAAGACTTATATGTTTTTTATAATAACAGAACCCGCACTTATATAAATAATAAATAAACAAAACCTGTAATCCTGGGGTATAATTGTGCCTATATGCGGGAGGTCTTATGTTAAGACGGGGCACATTGGATAAGAAAACTGGATATCTCCTTTACACGGCTTTGTTTGCGCTCCTTTTCAGCGCATGTTTCCTTATATGGCTGATCCTTGAAGCCAAATCCCCGATCAGAAGGTCTGACGGTCTTGAGCAGCATTATATATCCTTTGTCCTGGTAGGCCGATGGATAAGGAGTCTGTTTGGCGGGAATTTCGAGATGTGGAACGATTCCATGGGACTCGGAGGCGATGTGTTCAGCACTCTCTTTGGCGCTTTTACGGATCCGATGTACTGGATCTCGGCCCTGGTCCCGGCAAAATATGCCGAGTATCTGTTCGATATCATGATCGTGGTCAAGGTCTATCTGTCAGGCCTGAGTTTCCTTACATTCTGCAATTTCCGCAAGAATCCCGTATGGCCCTCTGTTGCAGGTGCTATTGTCTATACCTTCAGCGCCTCCATGTATCTCGCTTTCTTTGAATCGGTCTGCATATCCTGGATGTATGTTCTGCCTTTGATCATGATCGGCACCATAAGGCTATGGGAGAAGGATAAGCACGGCTTATTTGTGCTATCCCTGACCTTTGCCTTTGTAAGCCAGTTCTACTTTGCTTATATGTCAGCCATGGTAGTGCTCTTTTACTGCATAGTAAGGGCGGTCACTGAGCTCATAAGTAAGACTATTACCATAAAGACCGCTTTTATCAAGGCCTTGAAGTTTGCCCTGTTTGCCGGTCTTTCCTTCGGCATGGCGCTGATATCTATCCTGCCGGTCGTAAGGGTTATCCTTGCATCTGACCGTATGGGCGTTGATTACTACATGCCCCTTCTTTATGAGAAGGAATACTACTTTGCATTCCTGGCAGGTTTTGGCAGCTACTTTAACATGCTCGGCAGAGACTGCTACCTTGGTTTCTCCGTTGCTGCCCTGGTCTGCGTTCTGGCCCTCTTCCTTTTGGGCAAGGGCAGGACCTTGCTCAAGACAGGCTTTATCCTTACCACCATAGGTCTCATGGTCCCCTTTATAGGGCACGTGATGAACGGTATGTCCTATCCTTCCAACAGATGGGTCTGGGCTTATGTCTTTGTCGTATCTTATATTGTTACCGTCACCTTGCCCCGTTTAAAAGAGCTTTCTTATAAGCGCGCAGGGATATTGCTTATCCTGCTCGTCATATACGGGATCTTTGCCTGGACAACGAATGACGGCAAGGTGCCCGGCGCCGAGTACACCTACATAAGGCCTGAATACTATCAGCTCGCTTCGATCGGAACCTTTGTCATGGCATTGGCGCTCCTTATCAGTTCCCGCTTCTTTAAGAAAGCTTACCCTGCGATCTGCATAGCCCTTATCTCCATATCGGTAGTGATCCCGGCCTATATCACCTTCCATCCGGACAAGCGAAATCTCTTTGGCGACGAGATAACAGCCACCACAGCCTATGCCAAGGTAACAGAGGGCGGTCTTGCCCCCGTGGCAAAGGTGGTAGGTCCTTTTGCAGGTGAGAGGATAGAATCCTTTGGCGCATATAAGGTCAGGAACGGCACCTGGGTCACAGGCGTAAACAGCACTGATTTCTACATGAATATCTGTAACAACTATGTTGAGTCATTCATGAGAGAAACAGGCCTTCATAAGAGTCCCTGGGCAGGTGGCTATACCAATATGGATTCCAGAACATCTCTCGAAGCTCTCATGGGCATAAACTATGTGGTTACACCTGACGGCAACAATACGAGCCTGTCCCTGGGATACGAACAGGAGGGAACAGATGTATTCATCCATATAGATGATGCCGAGGTCCACAGCTCCAGACTAGGGGTTCATTCCATTGCAAATCTTATGGATAAGTCCATATCCTACGAAGACTACTTAAGCCTTGACATGCAGCAGCGTCAGCAGGCTCTTGCAAGAGCTGTTGTATTAGACGGGGAATATGCCGATTCTGATATCGAAGATCTGGGAATAACTGACGATTCCCAGCCTTGGACCATAGAGAGCATGGAGGGCGTCCGTGAGACAGATACGGGTTTCGTGGCAGAAGCAGGCAATGCAACCATGATACTCGATATTGACACGGCCCGCGGTGCAGAGCTTTATATCGGGATCGAGGGACTTGATTTCCAGGACGGGACAAATAGCGATTCCACCCTTTTCTTTACGGCGGTAAACGAAGAGGGAGCAGATACCCTGGCAGGCTCATTGTGGTTCATAAACAGCAGGAACCATATGTACGGCGGCATTACTGACTGGATCGTCAATATGGGCAGGATAACTGAGGATGCTGATAAGATAAGAATTACATTCTCAAGACCGGGAGAATATACCATATCTGATATCAGGATCTATGCAAGACCTGTAAGCTCTGTAGAGGAAGATGTTAAGTCCATTATTCCCGCTGCTTTGCCGGGCGATATAAATTACTATCACAGCACCAATACCTACGAGATGCATGTGGACGTAACCTCAGAGAAGGGAAGCTATCTTACCCTCATGATCCCTTATTCAGAAGGATGGTCTCTTACAGCGAACGGAACAAAGCAGGAGCTGCTGCGGGCTGATACCGGATTTATGGCAGTATATCTTAAGCCGGGCAATTATGATATATTATTAAAATATAGGACTCCGGGACTTATGGCCGGTCTTGCCGGGACCATAGTGTCAGCCTGCATATATTCAGGCATTGTTATCCTGGAGCACAGATCAGACAAAAAGAGGAAGGTACAGGGCAAATGAAGGTAGTTCTTCTTGCAGGCGGCTTCGGCACGAGATTTGCCGAGCAGTCGGAATATAAGCCTAAGCCTATGATAGAGATTGGCGGAATGCCGATCCTCTGGCACATAATGAAGGAATATTCCTACTACGGATTCAACGAGTTTATCATCTGCGCAGGATATAAGCAGCACATCATAAAGGAATGGTTTGCTGACTATTTCCTCTATACATCCGATGTTACATTTGACTTTACAAATGACAACAGGATGATAGTCCACAACAAGAGGGCAGAACCCTGGAAGGTTACTGTAGTAGATACCGGACTTCACACCATGACCGGCGGCAGGATCAAGAGGATCGCTCCTTATGTCGGAGACGAGACCTTTATGATGACCTATGGTGACGGTGTCTGTGACGTTGATATAAGAAAGCTCGCAGACTTCCACAGATCCCACGGCAAGATCGCAACCCTTACGGCAGTCAAGACCCGTCAGGATAAGGGAGTGCTCGACATAGTCGGCAATACCGTCCAGTCCTTCAGAGAGAAGAATGCTGTAGACGGAGCGCCTATCAATGCCGGATATATGGTCTTTGAGCCTAAGATCTTTGACTATATCGAAGGTGACGATACTGTCCTAGAGCGCGCTCCCCTGGAGAAGCTCGCTAACGACGGAGAGCTCATGAGTTATATGCATGAGGGTTTCTGGCAGTGCATGGATACCCAGCGTGAGCAGATCCTCCTCAATAAATATCTTGAGACAGGTCACGCACCCTGGAAGAAGTGGGAAGACTGATATGAGAGATCTTAACTGGTACAAAGGCAGGAAGGTCCTTGTGACAGGACACACGGGCTTTAAGGGAACGTGGCTTACAAGGATGCTTACGGATCTGGGCGCAGATGTAACGGGTTATAGTCTCGCCTCTCCTACAGATCCCGCGCTTTTCTCCATGGCAGATGTTGAAGGCAGGATAAACAGCGTCATAGGCGATGTCAGGGATATGGACCATATGCTTAAGGTCTTTACTGAGTCTCGGCCTGAGATAGTATTTCATCTGGCAGCACAGCCTATCGTAAGGGATTCCTACAAGGAGCCCAGATATACATATGAGACCAATGTAATGGGGACGGTAAACCTTCTGGAATGCGTAAGGCTTACGCCCTCTGTAAAAAGCGTCCTCAATGTCACTACAGATAAGGTCTACCTTAACGAAGAAAGAGAGGAGGGTTACCGTGAGGACGAGAAGCTTGACGGCTTTGACCCTTATTCCAATTCCAAGAGCTGCAGCGAGCTGGTGACTCACTCTTATAAGAGGAGCTTCTTTACTCCGGATATGGAGCAGGGCATAAGGACAGTTGCCGTATCCACTGCAAGAGCAGGCAATGTTATAGGCGGCGGCGATTTTGCAAATGACAGGATCGTTCCTGACTGCGTAAGAGCAGTAAGCAAGGGCGCTAAGCTCGAAGTGAGGAATCCGTATTCCGTAAGGCCTTACCAGCATGTATTAGAGCCCCTTACAGTGTATCTTACTATCTGCATGTGCCAGGAAGAGGACCCCGGTATTCAGGGCTATTACAATGTAGGTCCTGACGATTGTGACTGTGTAAATACGGGGACACTTGCAGATCTGTTTGCCAAGCATTGGGGCGAGGGCTTTAGCTGGGAGAATAAGTCAGAAGCAGGTGCTCCTCACGAGGCAGGTTTCTTAAGGCTTAACTGCGATAAGCTCAAGAAGGTATTTGGCTGGAAGGTCACATGGAATATCGACAAGGCAATAGCCAAGACCGTTGAATTCTCAAGGGTCTATCTTGAGGGAGGAGATATTCCCTCTGAGATGGACAGACAGATAAACGAATTTTTGAAGGAGGCCACATATGGCTGATTGGAAGACCGAAGAGCAGGCAAGAGAGCAGATCAAGGCTTTGGTAGCGCGTTACTACCACGATTTCAAGGAGAATAAGGAACCTTTCAAGCCCGGGGACAGAGTAAATTATGCTTCCCGCGTTTTTGACGAGAAAGAGATGATGAGCCTTACTGATGCGATGCTGGATTTCTGGCTTACGACAGGCAGGTTCTCGGATAAGTTCGAGAAGGATTTTGCATCCTGGATCGGAGTCAGGTTCGCGCACCTTGTTAATTCCGGTTCCTCTGCAAACCTCCTGGCATTCATGGCTCTTACTGCACCTGAATTAGGTGCAAGGCAGATCCTTCCGGGAGACGAGGTCATAACTGTTGCATGCGGTTTCCCTACAACGGTAACCCCTGCGATCCAGTATGGCGCAATACCGGTATTTGTTGATGTTACGATCCCTCAGTACAATATCGACACAAGCAGGCTTGAAGGCGCTCTGTCAGATAAGACCAAGGCTGTGATGATCGCTCACACATTAGGCAACCCCTTCGATCTTAAGACTGTAAGAGAGTTCTGCAATAAGCACGGACTCTGGCTTATAGAAGATAACTGCGACGCGCTGGGCTCAAGATATACTATTGACGGAGAGACCAGATTTACAGGTACCTGGGGCGATATCGGAACATCCAGCTTCTATCCTCCGCATCACATGACAATGGGTGAGGGCGGCTGCGTTTATACAAACGATCCCCTCCTTAACAAGCTGATCCTCTCTTATAGAGACTGGGGAAGAGACTGCATCTGCCCTTCCGGCAGGGACAATTTCTGCGGACACAGATTCGACGGGGATTACGGCGAGCTCCCTCACGGCTACGATCACAAGTATGTCTACAGCCACTTCGGCTACAATCTTAAGGTAACCGATATGCAGGCTGCAGTAGGCGTAGAGCAGCTTGTTAAGTTCCCTTCATTTATCGAGAGAAGAAAGCATAACTGGGCAAGGCTCAAAGAGGCTCTTGCTCCCATAAAAGATAAAGTCATCCTCCCGGAGCCTGCAGAAAACAGCGATCCCTCCTGGTTCGGCTTCCTCATTACAGTCCCCGAGGACTCAGGCAAGACAAGAAACGAAGTTACCAGATACATCGAGGACCATAATATCCAGACAAGGCTTCTGTTCTCCGGTAATCTTACAAGGCATCCCTGCTTTGATCAGATAAGAGGCACTGATAAATACAGGATATCAGGCGATCTTACGAATACCGACTACATCATGAACAATACATTCTGGGTAGGCGTTTATCCCGGTATGACAGATGAGATCATAGACTACATGGCAAGTATCATCATTGAGGCGGTGAATGCATAATGACTGATATCAAGCTTCTGGACTGCACACTGAGAGACGGCGGATATGTCAACGACTGGCAGTTCGGCCACAATAATCTTATCAGCATCTATGAACGTCTTGCATCTTCCGGCGTGGATTATGTTGAGATAGGATTTCTGGATGACAGGCGCCCCTTCGATATCAACAGGAGCATTTTCCCCGATACATCCTGCTATGGCAAGATCTGGGGCAAGGCAAAGACAAGACCTGCCAAGGTCTGCGCCATGATCGACTACGGCACCTGCTCGATAGACCATATCGAGCCCCAAAGCAAGTCAGGGATCGATGCCATAAGAGTTATCTTTAAGCAGCATAAGTTAGAGGAAGCCATGGCCTTTTGTGCCAAGGTGAAGGAACTGGGCTATGAGGTCTTCTCACAGCTGGTATCGGTTACCACATATTCTGACGAGGACCTGGTGCATATGTGCGAGGTCGTAAACAGAGTAGCTCCTCATGCCCTGTCCATGGTAGATACCTATGGCCTCCTGGAACCGGACACATTGCTCCATATATTCAGCATAATAGATGAGCATCTTGACAGCGGGATCTGCATAGGATTCCATGCCCATAATAATTTCCAGCTTGCCTATGCAAACTGCATCGCTTTCATGTCCCGGAAGGAGACTAAACACCCCATATTAGTTGACGGTACTTTGTACGGCATGGGCAAGAGTGCAGGCAATGCGCCTCTCGAGCTTCTTGCCATGCAGCTGAATAAGAACTACGGCAAGGACTACAAGATAGACCCCATGCTGGAAGCGATCGAAGAGAGCATAATGGATTTCTATAAGAAATCTCCCTGGGGATATAAGATGTTCTTCTATCTGTCAGCCAAGAATGAATGTCATCCAACTTATGTAAGCGATTATCTCAAGAAGGATAATCTCTCCATATCCGATCTGGATTCCGTTCTTGGCAGGATATCTCCCAAGGAGGATAAGCTCCTTTATAACAGTGATACCTCAGCTAAGAACTACGACAGCTTTATAGCAGACCTCCCCTCAGATGCGGAGCAGGCTGCAAGGCTCGGCCGGGAACTAAAGGGCCGCAAGGTCCTGGTAATGGGCCCCGGCAAGAACATAATCCTTCAGAAGGATAAGGTCTCTTCATTCATAAGAGAAGAATCTCCGGTTGTCATATCCATAAACTACATTCCCGAGGAATTCGGTGTGGACTATGTGTTTACGACCAAGTCTTCAAGATATCTGGAGATGACGGATCTTCTTCACGAGGAGGGCAATGGTTCCATAAAGATGATCGCAACCTCCAATGTGACATCCAAGACAGAAGGCTTTGAATATACCTTCAGCAGGGCGCCCCTGCTCGAGCCCTCAGAAGACTTCAAGGATAATTCCTTCATAATGCTCATCAAGGTCCTTAGGATGGCAGGCGTAGATACAGTATACTGCGCCGGTCTTGACGGTTATTCCACCAATGAGAGCAATTACTATAATCCCAAGATGGAGTATTCCTTTGTTAAGAACTATGCGAGATATCTGAACCGCCACATGCACGACTGCCTCTACAAGGACAACCGTGATATGAAGTTCGAGTTCGTTACTTATTCTGTATATACTGAAGAAGAGGACAGTCACGACGCTGCCTTCTAAGGAGTCATTATGGTAAAGTTAGCACAGCTGATAGCAGATTTTATGGTAAGCCGTGGTGTTACAGATGTATTCACCGTAACAGGCGGCGGCGCCATGCACCTGAACGATGCCTTTGGTCACAAGGAAGGTCTCAAGTGCACATATAACCACCACGAACAGGCAAGTGCCATTGCATGCGAAGGTTATGCCAGACTTACGGGCAGGATAGCTCTTTGCTGCGTAACATCAGGCCCCGGCGGAACCAATGCCATAACAGGAGTCATGGGTGGATACGTAGATTCCATCCCCATGTTCGTCATATCAGGACAGGTCAAGCGTGAGACAACAGTCAGCTCCTGCCCTGAGCTGGGATTAAGGCAGCTTGGCGATCAGGAATTCCCCATAATAGATTCAGTCTCCTGCATGACAAAATATGCAGTAATGGTAAACGAGCCAAATGACATCCTCTACCACTTAGAGAAGGCCTGGTTCCTTGCTAATAACGGCAGGAAGGGACCTGTCTGGCTTGATATTCCCTTAGATGTTCAGGCTGCCCCTGTTGATGAGACGAGCCTCAGGCATTTCGACGGCAGCGAAGAATATAACAAACTCCTTGCAGAGCAAAAGCCCCAATACGACAAGGCTCTTACAGATGAGATCCTGAATAAGATCAGATCCAGCAAGCGTCCTGTTATCTTCGCAGGAACCGCGATCAGGATGGCAGATTCAGAAGAGGCTTTCTTAAAGCTTGCAGATAAGCTTCAGATCCCTGTTGTAACTGCCTGGAATGCCCACGATGTGATGCCTGATTCAAATCCTTTCTACTGTGGAAGACCCGGCACTGTCGGCACCAGAGGTGGTAATTTTGTTGTCCAGAATTCCGATCTAGTATTTGTCATAGGCTCAAGGCTTAATATCAGGCTCATAAGCTATAACAAGCATCAGTGGGCTAAGGACGCATATAAGATCGTGATAGATATCGACAGCAGGGAGCTTAATAAGCCCACGGTCAATGTGGATCTTAAAGTCAATGCGGATCTTAAGGATGTAATAGACGATATCCTTACAAGAGACTACGAACCTGCTCCCTGCCATAAGGAATGGCTTAAGTGGGCAAGGGATATCGATGCAAAGTATCCGGCATGCCTGCCCTCTTATAACGATGTAACAAGCCCGGTAAACCCCTATGTCTTTATTGACAGGTTCTCTAATGTTCTCGCAGAAGATGACAAAGTCATCTGCGGCAACGGTTCTGCCTGCGTTGTTACATTCCAGGCCATGCACATCAAGGATAAGACAAGGCTCTTTACCAATTCAGGCTGCGCTGCAATGGGATACGGTTTCCCTGCGGCAGTAGGATGCGCAGTTGCCTTAAAGGGCAGAAGAACTATCTGTATAGACGGTGACGGCTCATTCCAGATGAACCTCCAGGAGATGCAGACCGTTATCTATAACAAGCTTAATCTCAAGACATTTATCCTGAACAATAATGGCTATCACTCCATAAGGCAGACTCAGACAGCCAAGTTCGCTCCGCCCCTTGTAGGTGTCTGCGACGGCAACGGCCTGAGCTTCCCTGATCTGGAGAAACTTGCCTATGCATACGGCATGAGATATGTAAGGATATCTGACAGCTCCGAGATAGAAGATAAGACCAGAGAAGTACTTGAGGGCAGTGATCCTGTTCTTTGCGAGGTAGTCTTATCCTCCGAGCAGAATTTTGAGCCTAAGCTCTCATCCAAAGTCCTCCCTGACGGAAGCATCGTATCTCCTCCGATAGAGGATATGTTCCCTTTCCTCCCCAGAGAAGAATTCGAAGAGATAGTAAGGTCAGTCCCGGGTAGAGAATAATGAAGGCGATTGTTACTGGCGCAACCGGAATGCTGGCGATAGCAACTATAGAGCACCTTGCCTCGCAAGGTTATGAAGTCATCGCTGTCGCAAGGCCTGATTCGGAGAGGATAGACAATATCCCGATAGGAGATAATATCACTGCCATAAGTCTTGATATGGCTGATATAAAGGCTCTGCCGGACCTTCTTAAGTCCGAGGGATTAGACCGGGATATAGAATTATTCTTCCATTTTGCATGGGATGGCACTCACGGTGATTCCAGAAACAATATGGATATCCAGATAGAGAATATAAGAACTTCCGTTGAGGCCGTAAGAGCGGCAGCTGCTCTGGGGTGCAAGACGTTCCTGGGTGCAGGATCCCAGGCTGAATACGGCAGGGTGCCTTATGGGACCAAGCTTGCAGGTGATACTCCTGCATCTCCCGAGAACGGCTACGGTATAGGCAAGCTCACAGCAGGCCTCATGACCAGGATAGAAGCAAAAAAACTCGGCATCCGCCACATCTGGGTAAGGATATTAAGCGTATACGGTCCCTTTGACGGTATGCATACAATGGTAATGAGCGGCATAGGAAATCTCCTGGAGGGCAAAAAAGCATCCTATACCAAGGGAGAGCAGCTCTGGGATTATATCTATGCCAAGGATGCGGCAAGGGCTTTTGTCCTGGCTGCAACAAAGGGCAAGGACGGCAGCATCTACCCGATAGGGTCAGGAATGGTAAGACCTCTCAAGGATTACATTCTGGATATAAAGAATGCCGCAAATCCCAATGCCGAAGTGGCCTTCGGCGAAGTGGATTACTACCCCGGACAGGTCATGTATCTTTGTGCAGATATTAAAGAGCTTACTAAGGACACAGGCTTTGTCCCGGAGTATACTTTTGAACGCGGCATCAAAGAAACAGTCGAATGGTATAAGGAGCATTATTGCAAATGAAGAAGATAAGCGTACTCATACCCTGTTTTAATGAGCAGGAGAACGTAGAGCCGATGGCAGAAGCCGTTAAGAACATTTTCGAGACGGAGCTCCCACAGTACGATTACGAGTTATTGTTTATAGATAACGATTCAACGGATCTGACGAGGCCCAAACTCCGCAAGATCTGCGAGGAGAACCCCAAGGTCAAGGCTATATTCAATGCCAAGAATTTCGGTCAGTTCAATTCGCCCTACTATGGTCTTTATCAGACAACAGGTGACTGCACCATCTCCATGTGCTGCGATTTCCAGGACCCGGTGGAGATGATCCCCAAGTTCGTTAAGGAGTGGGAGAATGGCTACAAGATCGTCTGCGGCATTAAGGCAACATCCAAAGAGAATCCTGTCATGAGATTTCTCAGGACTATATATTATAAGCTCATCAAGAAGATGAGTTCCGTAGAGCAGATCGAGCATTTTACCGGCTTCGGTCTTTATGACAGATCCTTTATCAAGGTGCTAAGGGACCTTAAGGATCCGACTCCCTTCCTCCGCGGTATCGTAGCCGAGCTTGGATACCGCCGTAAGGACCTTACTTACGAACAGCAGAAGAGAAGGGCAGGCAAGACCCACAACAACTGGTATTCCTTATATGATGCAGCTATGCTGAGCTTTACCTCCTATACCAAGGTAGGCTTAAGGATCGCTACGATAGGCGGATTCATCCTCTCAGCGATGTCGATGCTGGTTGCAGTCATATATACCATCCTTAAGCTGTGCTTCTGGGATGACTTCAAGGCCGGCATGATCCCCGTACTTATCGGTGTATTCGTAATGGGGTCCCTGCAGTTGTTCTTTACGGGCCTTCTCGGCGAATATGTCCTTGCCATGAATCAGAGGATCATGAACAGACCACTTGTAATAGAAGAAGAGAGAATCAATTTCGATAATGACCAGTAATCTCAAGTCCAAGATCAAGACCATAGCAAGTGATTCCATATTGTCCATAGTCGCACTTGTCATCATGAACATGGTGGCTCAGTTTGTGGTATACCCATTCTGGAAAAGGGCCTACGGCACGGAGTTCTACGGCCATATCCTCTACGCCATGTCTATAGTCAACATATTCAGTATCTCGGTGGGAACGGCGGCCAACAATGCGAGAATGGTGGAAAGCGTCAAGGGCAAGACCCAAGACGGCGACTACTCGGTCTTTGTTCTCATAGGCTCAGCAATATCGGCAGTGGGAATACTGCCCTTTATCATCTTCGGCGGTCTTGATATGGACCTTACAACGGCTCTTTTTACCGGAGTCCTTACCTTTGTTACCTGCTGGAGATACTACTGCGACGTAGAGTTCAGGCTTAATATCAATTACAAAGGATATTTCCTCTACTACATCATAATCTCAATAGGCTACGCTATAGGTATAGTGCTCATGCGCTTTATCCCGTATTGGCCGGTGGCGCTTATACCGGGAGAGCTGGCAGGTCTTATCTATGTCAAGATCCGCGGCAGCGTCATAAGCGGATTCAAAGACAAGCGCAGCTCCGGATACAAGGTCCTGCTCGGAACGATCCTGCTCCTGGCCCTTACTTATTGTATTAATAACCTTGTATTTAACGGCGACAGGCTCCTTCTGGAGCACACCCTGGGCGGAGACTACGTAACCATCTACTATCTGGGCTCCCTCGTGGGCAAGACCATGACACTTATAACCAGCCCTATGAACTCGGTAATAATCGGATATCTTGCAAGATACCACGGCCGGTTCACGAACAAGATGGTGACCTGGCTTTTGGGAGTGACCTTTGGCACCATTGTGGTATTCTCCGGACTAAGCGTATTAGGATCCTATATCCTGATATATATCCTTTATCCCGAGAGTTTCCAGCAGGCACTGCCTTACTTCCTTATCGGCAATGCGGCCCAGATATTCTACTTTGTGGCTAATGTCGTAACTACTGTGCTCCTGCGTATGGCCAAGGCAAATTACCAGCTTAAGATAAATATCGTTTATGCACTTACATTCCTTATCTGCTGCATCCCCGCAACGATCCTGGGCGGGCTCTGGGGATTCTGTTTTGCGATACTCTTTGTAAACATAGTGAGATACGCCATGGCTATAATCCTGTGTTATACCCATACAGGCGACAGGACACTCGGCGCTGAGCAGGTTGCGGGCGGAGAGCAAAAAGGATAATCTTAGGCTATGGATATAAAGATGCTCAAGGAAATACTTTTCGGGATACTCGTAGATCTGGACGAGTGTTTTAAGAAGAATGGTATCAGGTATTTCCTTGATTCCGGCACAGCTCTGGGCGCCGTAAGGGAGCATGATTTCATCGAGTGGGATGACGATATCGACATTTGCGTTTTCGACGAGGATCTGCCAAGGATCAAAGCAGCTATAGAGAAGGAGAATAACCACCTTCACTTCTGGGCTCCCGAGATGATGACCACGGATTTCTGCAATTTTACGGTCAGGATCTACGACGACAGATACACCTGGTACGACGGGTCAAAGCCCCTTACAGGAGACTTCGAACCCTTCAATTACATAAATGCCGATATCTTCTGTCTGAGCGAAGCTCCGAACAGCGCTATCGCAAGGAAAGCCGTAAAATACAGGCACCTCATCTATACAGCCCAGTCAATAGCTCACAGAAAGCAAAGAGAAGACGGACTCATACCTTTTACAAAGAAGACCCTTCTAATGAAGATCGTGAGCAACATAGCAGGGAAACCCTTTAAGCTCAGCACCATCTTTAGATCCAGGAGAAAGTATATAGAGAAATACAGAGGCAAAGAGGGCTTATACTATACCAAGTACAACTACACACCCAGGCATGTCGAGGCAGAGTTTAGGAGGGAGTGGTACGACGGCTTTGTTAATGTACTCTTTCACGGCAGGGAGTTTCCGGTCTGCAAGGGCTACGACGAGGAGCTCACTTATATGTACGGTGACTACATGACACCGGGCAATAAAGATAACAGGATAGTTCATTTAAGGGAGAATACAAGTGGAGAAGATTGATTCATTTATATGGCTTTTGACAGGGTGGTTTTTTAAACTGATCCGCAAGGATCTGACTGAAGAACAGAAGAAATCCTGGATCCAGTTCGTCAAGTTCTGCGTAGTCGGTGTTACAAATACCCTGATCTCCTATCTTATAAATGTAGCAGTTCTTGCCATCCTTAAGAACACGAGTCTGTCTGAGCCGGTTACCATATCAAAGCTCACTTTCTCTCCCGATGTCGTGATCGGCAATACAGTCGCATTTATACTGTCGGTGCTCTGGTCATTCTACTGGAACAACAAATATGTATTCAGCCTTGAGAAAGGGCAGAAGCGCAATCTTTTCCTTTCTCTGCTCAAGACATATGCTTCCTATTCCATCACAGGTATCTTCCTTACATTTGTACTGTCCTGGCTCTGGGTCGATGTATTAGGCATCTCCAAGTTTATAGCGCCCATCATAAATCTCTTTATAAGTGTTCCCGTAAACTTCCTCATGAACAAGCTCTGGGCATTTAAGTCCAAGAAGGCAGAGGACTGATCGTTCTTCCTTGACAATAAGCAAGGCCCGGTAGTATAATTCATAGGCTTATTTTGTATAACTATGCGCTGCCGCAACAGATGCGGGTGTGCTGTAATAAAGAAATTGGAGGAATAAGATATGAGCAAGATGACATATCAGCCTAAGAAGAGACACTATGCAAAGACACACGGTTTCCGTGTAAGAATGCGCACAGCTAACGGACGCAAGGTTCTTGCAAGAAGAAGAGCTAAGGGCAGAAAGCAGCTCGCAGTCTGATAAGAGGGCAGATCTTGAAGCCCGAGACTCTCAAATTCAACTTTGAATTCTCGAGAGTGTACCGCTATGGCAAATGTGCCGGTGGCAAGATCCTCTCGGTACATATGATGCGCCGTTATCCGGGCGTCAAGCAGAGCGGATACACAGTAGACCCCAGAGTCATAAGACCGGGGTTTTGTGCTAATAAGAAACTGCTTGGGGCAGTAGGCCGGAACAGAGTCCGCAGATTGCTTAGGGAGGCATATAAGGCTTACGAGCCCACGCTTCCAAAAGGGATAGATATAGTGCTCACATATAAGGGTGGCAAGGATATACCTTCGCTGGATGCTTTCAAGGATGACCTGGGCAAGAGCTTAGGCAAACTGATCAAGGAGCATAACTGATGATATCCCGGGGCCTTATCGCAATGGTACGCTGGTATCAGAAATACATATCGCCCTCTCTGGGGAATCACTGCAAGTACCAACCGACCTGCTCACAATACATGATAGATGCCATTACAAAATACGGTCCCATAAAGGGCGTTCTGATGGGCATCTGGAGAATTTTAAGATGTAACCCCTTTTCCAAAGGCGGCTATGATCCTGTAAGGTAAAGATTTTTATGAACGATTACTATATGATGCTGGGAATACTAGACCCTCTTTATGCACTCTTCGGATGGCTCGTCAGGGTTCTTTACGGTTTCTTCGGCAATTACGGTCTTGCGATCATCGCTCTGACCATCATTATCAGAGGTGTACTCATACCTCTCAATGTGTCAAGCCAGAAGTCAATGCTCAAGATGCAGGCCTTAAGCGGCAAGCAGGCTGAGCTTCAGCGTAAATACGGTGATGACAAAGAGAAATACCAGGAAGCGCTTATGGAACTTCAGAAGGAGAATGGCGCAGGCGGTCTGTCAGGATGCCTTCTGCCTATAATCCAGATCTTCCTTATCTGGCCTATCTACCGTATCGTATCAGGACCTCTGGTCTATCTGTCACAGATCTCCAAGGATTCAGTCCAGCAGATGATCGATCGTGCATCGGCATCTGATCTTGTAACCAAGACAACTACGCTGGTCAATCACATCGGACTTATCCAGGCTCTCAATAACAACGCTGATTTCCTTAAGACCTGCGTTGACAAGGGCCTTATCTCAATGAGCCAGATGATAGATCTCCACTTCCTGGGATTAGACCTTACTCTCGTACCCTGGAATGTTATCAAGGAGAATCTGCTCCAGCCCCAGAAGTATATCCTGCTCCTGATATTCCCTCTCATAGTCCTGGGCATCAATATCCTGCAGATGCAGCTTACAAAGATCCTTAAGCCCGGCTACAAGGAAGAGAAGATAGCGAAGGAGAGAGCTAAGGAGAATCCTGCAAAGGCAGGCCAGGTTCCTGAGAATCAGGCAGAGAGCACCATGAAGATGATGAACTGGATGATGCCTCTAGTAATGCTCTATACCACCTTTATCCTCCCCCTCGCAATGGGTCTTTACTGGATCGTAGGCGGCATTATGGCGATCATCACGCAGCTTATTACTTACTACCTCTTCACCAAGCCTTATGAGCAGAAGAAGGCTGAAGTCGAGCTCCGCAAAGAGCAGGTCTTCAAGAAGAAGGCTCTTGCTGCAGCAGATGCCGGAAGCTCAAATAAGTCAGGCAAGAACAAGAAGAAATAATTAGCCACGGAGGCTCTTAATATGATAAAGACAATAACAAAGCAGGCAGCAACAGTAGAAGAAGCAACTAAGCTCGCATTAGAGGAATTAGGCGTCAGCGAGAGCGAAGCTACTATCGAAGTCATTTCCGAAGGTGAGAAGGGCGGCTTCCTCGGCATAGGCAAGTCCCAGGCTGAAGTCAAGGTAACTTGCGAGGTCTCTGATGAAGCAGAGTCCCAGGATGCAGAAGACGACACATACTACGGTGACGATGAGTCCTTCGAGGGCGATGCGGCAAGCGAAGCCGAAGAGGCAGCTGTCAACTTCGTAGCAGAGGTACTTTCCGGCATCGGCATCCACGGTAATATGGATTCCTACAGAGAAGACGACACTATCTATATCTCAGTTTCAGGTTCTGACTGCGGCGCAGCTATCGGACGCCACGGTGAGACTCTTGAGGCGATCTCTTATATGACTAACCTCATCGCTAACAAGCACAGCGAGGAGAGAGTTCATGTTCACCTTGATGTAGGCGGCTACAGAAAGCACAGAGAGCAGGTCATCAAGAATCTTGCAGACAAGGCAGTATACAAGGTTAAGCGCTATGGCAAGAAGTATGTCATGGAGGCTATGAACCCTGCAGAGAGAAGGATCGTTCACTCCTACCTTCAGGGTGTTGAGGGCGTAAGCACACACAGTGAGGGTCAGGAGCCTTCAAGATGTGTTGTTGTAACACCTGCAGACAATAACGAAGAGTAAGATGTTTGCTTACGACAGCGACCCTATCTGTGCCTGTTCCACACCGGCCGGCATATCCGGAATTGCAGTTATAAGAGTATCCGGAGACGGGTGCGCGCTCAATATAGATAAGTGCGCGCGTATTGTCCGCGCTGCAGATGAGGCCGGGTCCGTATCTGAGCTCAAGGGATATACCTGCGGTTTTGGAAAGCTGATAAATCCCCAGACAGGCAGCGTTGTCGATGAAGTAATAATCACAAGATTTGTAAATCCTCATTCCTATACGGGTGAAGATATGGTTGAGATCTCCTGTCACGGCTCTGCTGCCGTAAAGCAGGAGATCATTCGCATTCTCGGGATGTGTGGCATAAGGCTGGCATACCCGGGAGAATTCTCCAGAAGGGCTTTTATCAACGGTAAGATGAGTTTAGCTTCTGCCGAGGCAGTAATGGATGTCATCAATGCTGATTCAGAAAGGCAGCTTAAGGCTGCAGGAAGCCTCATGTCAGGAGCTCTGGCTGATAAGATATCCTCCCTTGAGGATGAGCTCTACAAGGCTATGGCCCTGATCGAGATGCTGGTCGAATTCGACCACGACGATGACGATACGGATGAAGAGATCAAGGATGCTGATAAGGTCAGCGAGATCCTTAAGGAGCAGCATAAGGTCTTATCTGACCTTGTCGACGGTTACGATAAGGGCAGGATCTTATCCGAGAGGATGAGGGTTGCGCTCATAGGCCTTCCTAACAGTGGCAAGAGTACGCTCCTTAATACGCTTACAGGTTTTGACAGGGCTATCGTTACAGAGGTTGCGGGAACCACGAGAGATACTATCGAGGTAGCTTTAAATGTGGACGGTATCCCTGTAACGCTTATAGATACTGCAGGTCTTCGAAAGACAGATGACTTTGTGGAATCCATAGGTATTGGCAGAGCCATGGACGCAGGCAGGAACGCTGACCTGGTATTCTATGTGATATCTCCCGACCTTGATATCGAAGAAGCGCAGGAGGGCATCAGAGAGCTTGCAGAAGACATCGGCGGAGAGTTCATTACCGCAGTGTTCTCCAAGAGCGACGAAGGTGATAACCCGGCAAGGGAAGAGATCGAGGAGGTCCTCCGCAGCTACGGCATAGACAGCTTTATCTCTGTATCTGCAGAGGAGGGCATCAATATAGATAAGCTGGAGAACGTGATAAGGGATTACTACGATTCTCTCGGCGGAAGGCAGGAGGAAGGTCTCCTCATAACTAACGCCAGACACTACAACAAGCTGGATAAGGCTCTTGGATACTTAGAGATGTCCATTCAGGCAATGACGGATCTTAAGGGGGTTGAGGTATGCTCCTCCACATTAAGATCCTGTCTTGACGAGATAGGCGAAGTAACAGGTAAGACAGTATCTGCACAGCTGGCAGACACTATATTCTCAAGATTTTGCATAGGCAAATAATATGACGATCAAGCAGGCACTCGCTCTTAAGTCAGCTTTTGTAGCAGACAGCTGCGACGTTATAGTCGTAGGTGCGGGGCATGCCGGCTGCGAAGCGGCACATGCTGCAGCGGTGATGGGGCTTGATACGATCCTTTTTACATTATCCTTGGACAGCCTCGCAAACCTGCCCTGCAATCCGAGCATCGGAGGCACATCCAAAGGTCAGCTCGTTAGAGAAGTTGACAGTCTCGGCGGCATCATGGGTAAGGTGGCAGACAGATGCTTGGTGCAGATGCGCATGCTGAACAGGTCTAAGGGGCCGGCAGTCTTTTCCCCAAGGGCCCAGATGGACAGAGCCATGTATTCCATTGAGATGAAGCATGAATTAGAAGAGCTAAGCGGCCTTAAGATCAAGCAGGCCCATATTACCGACCTCCTTATAAGCGAAGACGGGAGAGCCGAGGGTGTTAAGACTGAAGGCGGCGCCGTATACAAGGCATCAGCTGTGGTTATCTGTTCCGGTACATATATGGAATCCAGGACCATAAGGGGCGAAGTAATTGTGGCAAGCGGTCCTGACGGACTGCCAAGATCCGTAGGTCTCTCCTCATCTCTTAAAGCGGCGGGCATACCGCTCCTGAGATTTAAGACGGGAACTCCGGTAAGAGTCAATTCCAGGACCTGCGATCTTACCAGAATGACGAGGCAGGACGGCGAGGAGGATACTCCGCCCTTCTCCTTCGAAGATGAGATGGACGGCATGAAGATGCCTCCCAAAGAAGAGCAGATGCCCTGCTATTCGGTCTGGACGACGGAGGAGACCCGGGAGGTAATAGAGAGCAACATGGACAGATCGCCCCTTTACAGCGGCGTTATAGAGGGCATAGGGCCCAGATACTGTCCTTCGATAGAAGATAAGTTCATGAGATTTAAGGACAAGTCCAGGCATCAGATCTTTGTAGAGCCCATGGGCAGACATACCAATGAGATGTATCTGCAGGGGTTCTCCACGAGCCTGCCTGAGGACGTGCAGATTAAGATGGTAAGGTCGCTGCCGGGTCTTGAGAAAGCCGAGATCCAGAGGAGCGCCTATGCCATTGAATACGATCTGGTGGATCCTCTGTCCATAAAGGCTACCCTTGAATCCAAGGTGGTCCCCGGGCTTTATACCGCAGGACAGGTAAACGGGTCTTCGGGATATGAGGAGGCAGCAGGCCAGGGTATAGTCGCAGGCATAAATGCGGCGCTTAAGGTATTGGGCAAGGAAGAGCTTATTATAGACAGGTCCCAGGGCTATATCGGCGTGCTAATAGACGATCTTGTCACCAAGGGCACAACGGAGCCTTACCGTATGATGACCTCCAGAGCAGAATACAGGCTCTTCCTGAGGCAGGACAATGCCGATATGAGACTTACCCCGATAGGTTACAAAGTGGGGCTTATAAGCGAAGAGAGATATCAGAGATTTAAGAAGAAACAGCAGGCGATAGAAGACGAGAAAGCCAGGCTTAAGAGCGTATTTATAGCTCCGACAGAGCAGCTGGGCGAAGCTTTGGCATCCGTAGGCCAGACTCTTCCTAAGTCCGGGAGCTCTCTTGCTGAGCTTATAAGGCGCCCCGGGGTAACATACGAGCTGCTCGCACCCTTCGACATTTCGAGGCCTGAGCTCCCGTCCTATGTAACGAGAGCCTGCGAGATCGATATCGAATACGAGGGGTATCTTAACCTTGAATTAGAGAAGATACGTAAGTTCAAGGACTTGGAGAGGATAACGATACCTGAGGATACGGACTATTCGCTCATAAGGGGTCTCAGGATCGAGGCAACACAGAAACTTACCAGGATAAAGCCTGCAAATGTGGGTATGGCATCGAGGATATCAGGCGTATCTCCCGCTGACTGCGAAGTTTTGCTGGTATGGCTCGAACAGCAAAGGAGGCGCAAGACATGACAAGTCCCATCAAGCCCTTAGGCGGCAAGAGACTTACCAAGGACGATATCGAGAAGCTGAGGCAGTCCCTGCCCAAGCGTATGGACATAACTCCTGAAGGCGTGACCACATCCTGCGAGGATAGTGAAGAAGCCATCGCTCCGATCCTTGAAGACAAGGCTCCTCAGGTGGAGGTGCCTCTGTCTGCCGAAGAGATCAGGGCCTTCCAGGTCTATGCCTCAATGCTCAGGGAAACAAACAAGGTAATGAACCTTACTGCCGTTACAGACAGCGAGGGCATTGCCATGAAGCATTTTATCGACTCCCTCACACTCTGCCCTTATATAAGGCGCGAGGAGGAGAGGGCAGGACATAAGATCAAGCTTGCTGACGTGGGCACCGGCGCTGGTTTTCCCGGGATCCCTCTTAAGATATCCATGCCGGAGGTGGAGGTAACCCTCTTAGATTCCCTTGCAAAGCGCCTGAATTTCCTTAAGAGCGTCATCGACAGGCTCGGGCTTAAAGGTACAGCTCTTGTCCATGCAAGAGCCGAGGATGGCGGAAGAGACAAGAGATACAGGGAGAAATTCGATATAGCAACAGCAAGAGCCGTCGCAGCGCTGCCGGTCCTTGCAGAATACTGCCTGCCCTTTGTTAAGGTGGGCGGCGTTTTCCTTGCCATGAAGGGTAAGGCCGAGGAGGAGATATCTTCAGCAGAGAGAGCCGTAACCCTTTTGGGCGGCAGGATCGAGCAGGTGGATACCTTTACTCTGCCGGGATCAGATCTGCAGCGCACCATTATCGTTATCCGCAAGGAACGTCCTACTCCTGCGATCTATCCGCGAAAAGCAGGAACCCCCGCAAAGTCACCCCTGTAAGGGCTTTCTGATCCGGACTTAATAATTGCTATATATTATAATATTATGCGCGCACGCGTTAAATATTATGATATAATACATAGGTTATGTTAAATTAAGTTTGGAGCCGGAGGTTTTTTCATGGCTGAGAGTGAGGAAAAGAAGCGTGCCAGATTAGAGATGGAAGCCCAGATGGACGACGTCTTTAAGTCTGAACAGACAACAATTATCCCCGTAGATCTTGACGGCGAGATGAGGAAATCGTTTATCGACTACGCGATGAGCGTTATCTCCGACCGTGCATTACCTGATATAAGAGACGGTCTTAAGCCGGTTCACAGAAGGATCCTGTATTCCATGTATACACAGGGATTCACACCGGATAAGCCTTACCGTAAGTGTGCTACCACTATAGGTGATGTTCTTGGTAGATTCCACCCCCACGGCGACGCATCCGTATATGATGCTCTTGTAAGACTCGCTCAGGATTTCTCCCTGAGGCATCCTCTCGTAGACGGTCACGGCAACTTCGGTTCATTGGACGGAGACCCGCCGGCTGCTTATCGTTATACGGAGGCAAGACTTGATAAGATCGCTCTCGAGATGATGAGAGATATCAACAAGAATACTGTTGATTTCAGACCTAACTTCGATGAGCATGAGATGGAGCCTGTAGCTCTCCCTTCAAGATTCCCGAACTTCCTGGTAAACGGAGCTGTGGGTATCGCCGTAGGTATGGCTACCAATATCCCGCCTCATAATCTGGGCGAAGTAATAGACGGCTGTATCATGATGATCGATAATCCTGATGTTACGGTAGATGAGCTCATGACAGTTGTTAAGGGCCCGGACTTCCCTACAGGAGGCGCTATCCTCGGCACGTCAGGCATCCGTGAGGCATATCTTACGGGTAAGGGCAGGATCATGGTCAGAGCCCATGCCGAGATCGAGGATCACGGCGGCAGGACCAGGATCATCGTTCACGATATCCCCTTCGCTGTTAACAAGGCGCGCCTTATCGAGAGAATGGCTGATCTTGTTAAGGAGAAGAAAGTTGAAGGCATCTCCGGTCTTCGCGACGAGTCAGACCGTAATGAACAGGTCAGGATCGTTATCGAGGTCAAGAAGGATGCAAATCCGGATGTAGTCCTCAATCAGCTCTATAAGAACTGCTCACTTCAGGAGGCCTGCTGCGCTAATATGCTGGCTCTGGTTCCTGATTCACAGGGTAAGCTCGAGCCTAAGATGGTAGGTCTGAGAGATGCGCTGTTCTACTATGTAAAGCATCAGGAAGATGTTGTTACAAGACGCACACAGTACGATCTTGAGAAGGACGAGGCTAAGCGCCATATAGACGAAGGTCTCCTTATCGCTATGGACCATATCGATGAGATCATCGCCATAATCAGGTCATCACGTACGGAGCCTGAGGCAAAGGAGAGGATGTGCGAGAGATTCGGTCTGTCAGACAAGCAGGCTCAGCATATCGTAGACATGCGTCTCGGACGTCTCACAGGTCTTGAGCGCGAGAAGCTTGAAGCCGAGATCAAGGCCCTTACCGAGGAGATCGAATACTTTAAGAAGATCCTGTCTGACAAGGTGCTCCTTGACGGCGTGATCAAGGACGAGCTCCTTGAGATCAAGAGAAAGTTTGCAACTCCCCGTGTCAGCGAGATCATCAACGGATCCTTCGAGGATATAGACGACGAGTCACTGATCCAGGAGGAGAATATAGTTGTAACTCTTACACACTTCGGTTATATCAAGAGACAGAAGGTAGATAACTACAAGGCTCAGCACAGAGGCGGCAGGGGCATCTCCGGTCAGGCAACGAGAGAAGAGGACTACGTTGAGAAGATCCTTACAACCACCACCCACAAGTTCCTTATGTGCTTTACCAATACCGGCAGAGTATTCAAGATCAAGGGCTATAAGATCCCTGAGACTGTATCAAGGAGCTCCAAGGGTACGGCTCTTGTTAATCTGCTCAATATGGCTGAGGGCGAGAGCATCAGGAACATAATCCCTGTAGACGGGTTCGACGACGAGGATCTCTGTCTCACTCTGGTAACCAAATACGGCGTTATCAAGAAGACCTCATTGTCCAAGTATGCCAATATCAACCGCAATGGCCTCATTGCCACAAAGATACGTGAGGGAGACTCTGTAGTAGCAGTCCAGCTCACAAGACCCGGAGATGAGATAATCGTTGTATCAGCTCACGGTAAGGCCATCAGATTCAATTCTGACGATGCGCGTGACATGGGCAGGACCGCTTCCGGCGTCAGAGCAATGAAGCTTGAAGACGGAGACGAGGTCGTAGGTCTCGAAGTAGTAGATCCAGACAAGCAGATCCTGGTAATCTCTGCCAACGGATACGGCAAGAGGACAGTAGCCGAGGATTACCGCGTACAGACCAGAGGCGGCAAGGGTATCCTTACGTATAAGATCGCCGAGAAGACAGGTAACCTCATTGGTACAGCTTCTGTAACAGATTCAGATGACCTCCTGATCGTAACAAGCCAGGGCGTTGTCATAAGAGTATCGGCAGCTGAGATACCTACATTGTCCCGTGCCACATCGGGCGTAAGGCTTATGAAGTCCAAGAATGCCCAGATCGTAGACTTTGCCATAACAGACCACTATGTTGAAGAAGATCAGCAGGAGGGCGATGAGGTAGAGACCGTAAGCCCTGCTCTTGAAGGTGATAATGATAATGATAAGGACACAGATCAGGAATAAGATCTTATCTGCATTTACTGCAGTAGCAATAACCGTCAGCTGTTTGCTTGCAGCGGGCGGTTTTGCCGTCTCTGCAGAAGTAGGCCAGCCGGAGCTCCCGGTGCCGGCCCTGTCAGATGTTCACTGCGCATCCTACTGCGTTTACGATAAGACGACAGATATGTACGTCATATCCTATAACATGAACGAGAAGATCTATCCTGCATCCCAGACCAAGATCATGACCTGCATGCTGGCTCTGGATTATCTTGATACCACTGCAAAACTTACCACTAGCGAGACTGCCATGGCGACAGTAACCGCTGATTCATCTGTAATGGGTATCGTCGTAGGGGAGAAGGTAAAGGTATCTGAGCTCCTCTATGGTCTTATGCTCCCTTCGGGTAACGATGCGGCTAATGTCCTTGCCGAGGGCGTTATCGACGTTATATTTGAGAAATATCCTGAGACCGGCACCGAGACCGGACCTGACGGCGTCAATGCCCAGTATTTTATCGATGCTCTGGGAGATACCAGAGAGAATATCCTGGCAAACAGGAAGATAGAAGCTTTCGCCCTCCTTATGAACCTCAGGGCCGAAGCCATAGGCTGTGACGGCACACATTTTACAAATGCCTGCGGTCTTCACGATGAGAACCACTATACTACGGCAAGAGACCTGACGCAGATGATAGCTGCAGCCTCTGAGAATGACGACTTTAAGACTCTCATAAGCTCTCCGTCTCATGTGTTCCAGGCTACAAATATGCACAGGGCAGACGCCTGGGCCTATGTTAAGAGTACAGACTATCTGCTCTTCGACCCCTGGCTTGCCTGCAAGACGGCAAACGGAACGGATTCCCATTTGGCAGCTGTAGTAGGCGGCAAGACGGGAACGACTTCTGCTGCAGGTAAGGGCGTTACCATCTATACGGTCAACGAGAACGGACATGAGCTCATGATATCCATCTGCGGCATCCCGGCTGAATACTATTTCTATACAACCATGTATCTGGCATCGGTAACTGCCCACGGGCATCTTGCCTGCTGGGAGAACGATCCGGTATCCAGGATACCAGGTACTACAGGCGACTACAGGACTGTCAATGCTCCTGCATCCGAGCAGCCCGAATTTGACCCTCTGCATTTTCCGGGAGATGAGCTTGCGGACTATTCTGCTGAGACTGAGGATGCATCTGGTGAGACTGACCCTGCAGCAGAGACAGATCCTAATTCAGGCGGCGAGCAAAGCCAGACTGACACCCCTTCGCCCACACCTGATACACAGGAGGGATCTCCTCTTGTCTTATTTATTAAGAATAATAAAGAAGTATCTATACTGATAGGCTCTATAATGACAGCTATCATGATCCTTAATATAGTATTGATCATTAGAATAAATAAGATGAAGCATCCAAAAGTACGCAAAACTACTATGCGCAAGGGAAACCGTATCGGTCTCTAAAGCAATAAGATCAGGGCTTTGCGATGCCTATTCAAAAAGTTGCTGAAGTGAAAAGTTAAATTC
>DJYO01000015.1 GCA_002450155.1 Mageeibacillus sp. UBA6976
GAATTTAACTTTTCACTTCAGCTTTAAGAGCTTTATTAACATAACCTGCAAATCTCTCCCTTATATCATCGTTCTCTATCTTGAGATCGACCCCTGTAAAAGTCAGTATCTCAAACAGGTCCGTATAAAGGGTGGGAACGTCTGCGACATCGAACTCTACCTTAAGTATACCCTTGGCAAGCCTGGTATCATCTATCCTCTGTGTGCAGGAGACCTTGTTAATGAATGCATTATAAGCCTTGAGCACCGACTTGGAGTCAGGACCTGTGATCGTTATCTTAAGCTTGACCTTATCATCTGAGGAATAGGCGGATATTGAATTATCCAGCAGATTCTTAAGTGCGGTATTGCGCGCCTTGTCAGACTCGAATGAGATATACTGCGCATTGCAGAAGGATACTGCCGCCATACGGTCAAGTCTGAACCTCCTCAATGCCTTGTGCAGATCTTCAGGCTCCAATCCCTCTGCCACATCGTTATCCAGAGCGATCAGATAGTATCTGTTGTTATTCCAGTCAAGAACTATGGGAGATACAGTCCTTGTCATCTTCTCCACAAGAGAGTCTCCCAGCTTATAGCCGTAGACGATAGAAAGAGACCTTCTGTCCTCGATGGCATTTCTTATGTTGTTAAGCCAGGAGATGCTGGTCCTGTTTATCTTCTGCTCATGAGGATAGAGAGCCCTTACACCGGAATTCTCATCAAAATATGTGGGGAACATGGTCTCTATCTTGCGGCACAGAGAGGTGTCCGTAAACTCTGTAGTATTGAGGGCATCTACAATGAGCCTTGCCTCATCCACAGTGATCTCGTCTTCCAGCTGGTTCTTATGGTATTTCCTGCCCTCCAGGGTTATCCATGAATCATTACCCTTGACCCTGTGGGTTGCACTTACATACTCATTGATCCTGCTAATATCAGAATACATGGACTTACGCTCAAAGGTGCACCCCATCTCAGCATTCAAGTAGTCGATGAGCTCTCCCATGGAGACATTGCTCCCCTCCTCGGAGAAAGCATTGAGCTTATGCATAAAGTAGTCGTACAGATACAGTATCTTGATCTTGGAATTAAACGTGTTAGGCATATTAGTGATCCTCCAGATACATTAATAGTACCATTAATCGTACATATGTAAATGAGTGGAAACTCAAGAACCCAAAAACAAAACAAAAACAAAAGAGAGAAATCAATAATTAAAGGAGCTTCACCGTGGTGAAGCTCCTCTCTCGTTCAATAAAGATATTTAAGATCAATATTCAGGTTCCAGGAGGCCGTATCCGCCGTCCTTCCTCTTATATACGATGCATACTGCATTAGTATCACTGTCTAAGTATACGAAGAAATCGTGACCTAACATCTCAAGCTGGAGGATAGCATCTTCTGTAGTCATGGGACGAAGAGCAAACTGCTTCCTTCTTGTGATCTTGTCAACGGGTTCCTCGTCGAAGTCAAAGTCCGCACCGCCGTCTTCCTCAAGATAGCTTACGATACCCGGGAAGTCCTTCTTACGCTTAAGGAACTTTGTCTTCTGTCTTCTGATCTGAGACTCGAGTTTGTCGACTGTTCTGTCGACTGCTGTCAGAATATCTTCATCGCGGGCCTCTGCTCTGTAGATCTTGCCGTCAAGCTTCATGGTGATCTCTACTACCATCTTGCTGCCCTCAGGTCTGATCCTTACATTGAGGCTTCCTTCATCGCCGAAGAACTTATCAAACTTGCTCATCTTATCAGCGATCTTGCCTTCGAGTCTTGTACCGATCTTGATACCGTTGCCCTGTGTAGTGATCTTCATAGAATCACTCCCTTCCGTTTTGAAGTATTCAAAAGGCATTTGCCTTTTAATCATTATAATTCAAATCTGTAACAACGTTTATTAAATAATAATGAATTGTTACGGAAGGAAGAGGGGTTATCAGGCCTTCTTTGTCTTGGATGAGATAACAAAGAGCACTGCTGAAACTACTGCAGCAGCACCTGTTACTATACCAACAAGAAGCCAGTTGACCTCTGCAAGACCTGCGCCGTAGAAATCACCTGTATCGCCGTTCTGAAGATGCATAAAGATCATAACTACATCGAATACGAGAGCTGCTACGATGAGAAGTCCTGCGATCCATGCAAGGACAGGGATCTTGTTCTGTTTTTCATGTCCGATATGCTTTATGGATGCTGTTCTGAAATCAAGGATCGATCCGATATAGAAAGCAGCGATAGCTGTTACTATAGTCTCAGGAACCATGTATGTTGCGTTATATCCGATAGAATAGATAAGTGCAGCATTTGTAGGGATAGAAAGACCTGCCCATACTGTAGCTCCGGATATAACGTGGCAGATAAATCTCAGTATACCTACGAGAAGCGTGCCCAAAACAAGACCTGTGGCCTGTGAAGGGAGCTTTCTGAACACACCTCCAAAACCTGTTACTGCAAAGGCAATGATGTAGTCAAGCAGGATAACAGCGAGAATGGACTGCCATGTTGTTACATAAGAAAGTGTACTAAGTCCCAGGAGCTGCTGGGAGATACCGAAGACAAGTCCTGTCAGAAGACCAAATCCGATGCCGTGGCGGTAAGCGATGATTATTACCGGAAGCATGCAGGCTACAGTGATAGAACCTCCATAAGGCAGATCCAGGAGCTTGAGCATGGAAAGGACTATAGCCAGAGCCAGCATGACAGCTGCTTCTGCAAGCTTTCTTGTCTTAGTGATACCATTTGTACTAGTCATAAAAAACCTCCGTTTGGAAACAGACCTGCGTTATCCGTGCGGAGACATAAAAAAAAGCTTATATAGATCCCTACGCCGGCATTATCCGTCAGGTTCAGCGGGTCGGCACAAAGCCCTCTCAGCCGAGTGATCAGCTCCCCGTTATTTCCATTTTGTCACGGGCAAATATACTACAATCTTCCGTGCTTTACAAGACGCAAAATACAAGATTCGATAAATTTCTGTATTTCTTTCTCGTACATGGCCTGGGAGCACTCATATTCCATATTGTGACCTGCATTATCCACAACGATCATGCGCTTCCTGCATCTTAAGTTATCGTAGAGACTCCTGACATCTTCAGGAAGGGAGATCTTATCTTCCGCTCCCTCAAAGATAAGGACCGGCACCCTGATCTTTCCTGCATTGATACCACAGTCAGTCATCCGGGGATCAAAGCCGTATTTGCGCAAGGCAAGCTTTCTTAATCTGTACATTACCGGAGCAGGGTTCTTATTCTTACGGGCATATTCAGCCTTGATCCTGGCTTCTAATGACAGCATGGGAGAATCAGCGATTATCCCACACACATTAGGACAAAAGCCCTTCTGTTCAGCAGCGAGGAGCGCAGCTGTAGCACCTGTCCCCCTGCCCATTATGTAGATCCTGCAATCTTCACCGAGTCTGCTCCTGGCAAAGGCAAACCAGGTGTCCAGATCCACGCTCTCAGCAAGGCCATAAGAATAGTAAGATCCTCCGCTCATGTGATGAGCTCTTGAATGGAGTATAAGGCAATGGCACTGTACCTTCTTCATAAGGAGCTTGGCATATGCTGCCATCTGTGAAGGGTGTTCATTGTAATCGTGCAGGAGGATGACCATATTGCGGCAATCCCTGTCAGATGAAGGTCTGTAATAAGAACTGAGGACTGTACCGTCGAAAGACTTGACTCTCATGCTCAGCCATTCTCTCCTGTAGGTATAGAACCAGTTTCTCCCCCTTCCGAATATAGTGGATCTGTCTATGGACTTGGGAGAACGGTCAACCTGGGGCTGGGGCCTGGGTCTTGAAAAAATCCTCTTGAACTCAGCATCACATACAGAGAGGAATGCGATATAGACCGCACCCAGACCGAGTAGCAAAACGAGTACTACAAGTATAACTATGATCGTTACTGCATTATCGGGCAATTATTCCCTCCGGATCATCTCTCCCTGAACTCAAGAGTTCACAGCCATCAGGTGTTACTACTACATCATCTTCGATCCTGAATCCTATCCCCCATTCAGGAATATAGACTCCGGGTTCAACTGCAAGACATTCACCACCGGTAAACTTGCGGGTCCTGTTTCCTGTGTCGTGAACATCAAGACCCAGATAGTGAGACGTGTTATGCCAATAGTAATCTCTTACATTGTTTGGGAGATTATCCGATATAAGTCCCTGTTTATCAAGCCATCTTTTACATATGTCATACATTTGTGAATTAAGCTCTGCAAAAGTCTTTCCGGGAGCAATAAAACTGAATGCTTCCCTCCTGAGCTGCCTTATAAGATCCAGAAGAAGCATCCTTCTGTCACCTTCCTCCGGCTCTCCTACAAAATAGACTCTTGATATATCAGCGCAGTATCCTCCGACCCTTGCTCCGCAGTCAACCTGGATAACAGAGCCTTCTCTTGCAACGCCCTCGCCGCAATTCTCGGGTTCCGCATGATGAAGGTAAAATACATTGGTATTGCAGGATACTATTGTCTCGAAAGCAAAGATCTGGGATGTTCTCCTGGCCATCTCATATTCAAGTCTGGTCGCAAGCTCATACTCGGACACGCCGGGACGGATCAGTTTCTTCATCTCATCCAAGGCTTCCTCTGTCGCCTTGCATGCCTCCCTTATGCAGTCCAATTCATATGGCTGCTTAATAAGCCTGAGCTCGGTCATGACAGGACTTATATCCAGAGGCTGCCTGCCCTGTTTGGTAATGGTCTCTTTGAACTTACGCGGGCCCTTCATTATCGAGGAGCCGTCGAGAGCGATTTTATTACCGGATTTGGCAAGAGCCAACAAATCTTCTTCGCAAAGCTCTAAGTCTTTGACACAGGATACATCGATGCCGCTTATCCCGCTTATCTGTTCGTGGGTAAGGCGCTTGCCTGACCACCTCTCCTTATAGGAATCCTTCGCAGGAGCATAGATGACGGTCTCATCAGAAGATATGACAAGGACAAAATCCGCTCTGGTGATACCGGTAAGATAAAAGAAATTACGGTCAGGCTGGAACCTATATGAGGTATCAGCGCTCATATCCTTGATCTCGCCCGCAAAAAAGACAGCGACCGTGTCGCCGTCTAACCTGCTCTTCAACGCTTCTCTGTTACCTGAATAGAAAGAACTGTCTGTTACCATTTCTTGACACCATTCGAACTGACATTATACTCGTCGAACAGTATCGTATTGTTGATGTAATTCAAAGTTGCACCCGGAGATCTCCTGATAAGACCGGGGTTACCTATAACTATCGAGCCGTCAGGTACGTCAAAATTGACATATGCACCAGGGGCTATGAGAACATTATTGCCGATGTTGATATTGCCGACGATTATCGCATTGGCTCCGATCCACACATAATTACCAATATGCGGCGAGCCCTTCCTCTTGCCTCTGAACTGGGTACCGATAACGACACCTGTAGAGACATTTACGTTGTGTCCTATCACACTCTTAGGGTGGATTATGACACGGCCGAAGTGAGCCAGATAGAAACCCTTACCGATGTTTGTATCGTAAGGGATCTGGAAGTGATACTTACGGGATAACTGTTCGAGTCTGAAATTCCAGATATTAAAGAGGAACTGATTGATCTTCTTCTTGATCCCGTCATACTTATTTATCTGGTCGTAATAATAGCGTGCATGACGCATAGTACTGATGTATGTAAATTCAGGAGAAGAGAGGCGTTCTTCAAGGTAGCATGCGAAGATATTCTTATATCTGCGCGTATTGCCCGTATATCTAAACAGGTCAGCGTAGACTATATCCTTCAGCTCATCATTCATCGATCGGCCCCCCAAAAAACTTACAACGAGATTTTATATCTTTTATAATCTAAACTCAATATCACAAGACAAATCTTTTTTGTAACATTGTTATATATCAAAAATTATTTATCCAACCGTAAGATAAAAGGAGTATAGCCTTATTCTACATCGCAGTTTATGGTGATGCCGTCGGTCGTTTTAGAGACCCTTATCTGACGGTTTGAGGGAACACGGGATTTGACCTCTTCTCTGTGGCTGATTACGCCAACAAGCTTGTTTCCGACAGACAGCATATCAAGTGTCTCTATCGCACTCTCAATAGAGCTGTTATCCAGGGTTCCAAAGCCTTCATCAATGAACATACAATCGATCTGGATCCCGCCTTTGCTGGACATAATGGCATCGGACAGACCGAGAGCGAGGCTCAGCGCAGCCTTGAAGCTCTCTCCTCCCGATATATTGCCTACCGGTCTTCTGTGACCTGTGTCGTAGTCCATTACCTCAAGATCCAGGAAAGTATTCTCCTTCTTGGATACGGTCTCTTTGCGGATGATCTCGTATCTCTGGTCACTCATCTTCTTAAGTCTCTTATTGGCGGCATCAATGACCCCGTCAAAACCTGCAGCCTGAACATATTGCTCAAATGTGATCTTGCCGTTGCCGGTCATTCCGTTTGAAAGCTTATATACTCTCTCGCAACTCTTATATTCATCAGATGCAGCTATGTATTCTTTCTTTCCGGAAACAATGCTGTCCCTCTTGGCGGTATTGACATTGAGCCTGCCTGTGATCTCACTAAGATTCTTCCTTATCTCCCCTACCAGAGCTTCCTGACTGTCACACAGAGCCTTCAGTTCAACAAGGTCTACAAGCGTCTTGCCCTTGGCATCGTCTATTGCCTGAGCAAGCTGTGTCTTATTCGTTGCAACTTCCTGCCTGTAGCTCTCAAGTTCTGATTCGGCTGATTCTATCTCTTCTTCCTTCACGATAAAAGGCTTAAGCTCCTCTTCGGAAGAAAAGCCCAGCTCAGCAAGCTTCTTATCAAGCTCAGCCTTGCTTACATTAAACTCTTTGCTTACTGCTGCAACGCGGGCCGCAGATTCATCCAGCCTTGTCTTTGCCTCTAAAGCATCAAGATCTGCTTCAGCCTTAGCTTGGGTTGCAGATTCTATAGCCTTGCTTATCTCATCAGCAGCCTTCTTCTTTGCTTCAAGTTCGTCTTTTGCCTTATCCCAATCTTCAAACTCAAGGTCCTTAAGAGAATCAAGTATGGTCACTGCTTCCTTAATGGCAAGCTCATTATTCCTCTTCTGCTCTGATATAGCTTCTCTTCTCTCCTTGATCTCAATACTCTTCGCTCCCTTATCCGTATCAAGTTCTTCCCGGGTCTTATTAAGAAGATCGCACTCCTTGCCAAGCATTATCTGATGCTCAGTATTCTCTTTCTTCTTATCGCTGATAACAGCCTTCTGCCCTGCCAGGAGTTCCAGGAGTTCGTCAATAGTCTTACCTTCAGGAGATACATCAGACACACATTCCGTAAGAGCATCAAATGCAGCATTCCTCATCTGTTCCTCATATTCGGTAAACAGGGCGTTGCTGCTTGTAGCCCTTGCGTTGGCATCGTCCTTCCTGTTCCTGAATTCAGTCTCCCTGTCCTTGATCGCTTTAAGCTCTTCATCTGTAATGGAATCCTCTGTAAGGCACGCAAGCCTGGGATGGCTCGTAGACCCGCACACCGGGCATGCCTTCCCTTCTTCAAGCTTACTTGCAAGGATGCCTGCCTTGTTGCTCTCATAGATACTCTCAGAAGCAAGGTATTCAGCATGGGCTTCATCGTAAGATCTCTTAGCCTCGATATAAGCATTCTGGTCTTCTTCAAGCTTTGCCCTGCGCTTATCCCTCTCTTCTGCCATGGTATATAAAACCGTGTCTATAGAAGCCTCGAGATCTGCTATCTCCTTACCTTCGCTGATAGCCTTCTGAAGTTCTACCGGTCTGTCTTTAAGATCAGAGATCACCTTCTCAGCAGATTCGATCCTCTTTACGAGTTCTTCTTCAGTCTTAAGGATGGACTGTTCTTCTTTAGAAAGTTCGGCTAGAGAAAGATTCAGCTTCTCAAGCCTGGAGGTATTCTCTTCCTTAAGACTGTACTTTGATTCGTCAGATGCGAGCTTATCTATCAGTTTGTTAAGGGATTCAAGCTCAGGCTTCCTTTTCTGAGCTAAGCTTATAGATTCAGCAGCCTTTGCAGCTTCCCGGGCTGCTTTCTCGTTATAGGCTTCCTTCTCCGCATGCTGTTTTTGTGCCACGGATAATTCTTCCTTCTTGCCTGTATAAGCTTTGTATACAGGGCCTGCTTCGCGGCTTGCCGCCTTCTGTCTTACAAGGAGAGCCTCTGCTTCTGCCATCTGCTGTTTCTTAGAATCAAGTTTCTGTCTGGCGTCTTCAAGCTCCTTGACACGGTTTATAACCTTGTTGTTATCCTCACCCTTGGAGAAGAGATCTTTATTCTTGCTAAGTTCAGCCTCAGCCTTGGCGAGTTCCTCCGTAACTGAATCAGATCTCGCCTTGTCAGATTCGACAGCTTTATCTGCAATAGCGATCAGTTCATCGATATCCCAAACACTCTTACTGTCACGGGCCTTCTGCTGGAGAGTAATGAGCTGCTCATAATGCTCATCTCCGGGATCCATGGCAATGTCACCAAAAGACTGAAGGATACCGAGTTCCATATCGTGAACAGTCTGTTTGCAATTATTCGTACGTTCGCGGAGCTTGTCAGTCATCCTGCTGTAACCTTCGGTCTTGAATATGGTGCGCAGGATATCAGTCCTGTCCTTGGTCTTGGTATTCAGGAGTTTTAAGAATTCACCCTGGGCGAGCACGGCAACCTGCCTGAACTGATCGAGATCGAGTCCGAGAAGCTCATGGATCTTCTTATTGACATCAGTCAGTTTCTCAATGCTCCTACCACCTTCTTCGTAAAAAACAGCCTTCTCAACGGATTCGGTGATGCCGCTGCCACGAAGTTTCTCACGGGTATAGTAAGGCTTCCTGTATATACGATAGTTTTTCCCCTGGTGGGTAAAATAGAGGTCGACAAAACTCTCGGTGCCGGGATCAGCTGTCTCGCATCTTAAGTAGTCCTCATCCTTGTAAGTACCGCTGGTCTTACCGTATAGAGCAAAGCAGACAGCATCGAAGATCGTAGTCTTACCTGCTCCCGTATCACCTGTTATGAGGAAGAATCCCTGATTATCAAACTTCTCAAAATCTATCGCAGGCATTAGACCGGGATATGGTCCGAATGCGCTGATTATCAGTTTAGTCGGCTTCATCTATAACACCTGCCTCTCTTGCGGCCTGCCTTAGTATTTCCATCTCCTTGGCAGGCACCTCATCTTCCCCGTACATCAGCTTATAGAAACCCTCGATAAGCTCAGTAAAAGTCTTGCCCTGAGCAATATCAGATATGTCGACGTGTTCCACATCACGGATCCTGGAGTTATCGTAGGTAAGCTTGATCGTATTAGGATATACCTGCCTCAGGATGCCTATGGCATTTACGATGGGATCCTCGTCAGTAAGGATGGCATAGATATAGTCATCGGTGTCATGGATCCGGGCTTTATCCAGGATCTCCTTAAGTTTTCCCCTCTCAGGTCTTACTTCGCGTTTGGGCTTAAGGTCGATCAAGTCATATCTGATATCACCCTTACCGCCTATGGTTATCAGCGGGAAAGACTTCTTATCCGATACTTCCCTATAGGAATACTTGAGAGGCGAGCCGGCATATCTGCAAAGCTCTCTTCCAACATGCTGAGGTGAATGGATATGTCCTAATGCAACATAGTCGAACTTATCAAAGCAGTCATAGCCGACCTTCTCAACATCTCCTACCCTGAGGGTGCCCATACTCTCAGATCCACCCATTACCGGGTCTGAATCCTTACCCGCAACAAACTGGTGTGCAATGATTATATTGCAGCGACTCTCATCGATATCTGTCTTATCTATGGCAACCCTTACCGCATCTGAATAAGATCCTATATTCTCATCCGGATAGTAATGCCTTACATGAGACATCTTGATAAAAGGCATCATATAGATGTCAGCCTCAACTCCATCTGCCTTGAAGGTATGGTGCGGTATCTTGCCTTCGTAGATGGAAGATATATATATCCCCTGCTTCTCAAATGTCCAGCTGCCGTAATTAAGTCTGTCATCAGAATCGTGATTGCCACTGATCATAAATGTCGCGACATTACGCTCTGAAAGAGAGCTCAAGAACCAGTCAAGAAGATTCATCGCTGCCTCACTCGGCATCTTGGTGTCATACACATCGCCTGCGATGAGCACTCCGTCAACCTGTTCCCTGTCTATTACATCTAATATCCGGTTCAGGATATATCTCTGATCGTCTATCAGATCAAATTCTTCAAGCTTCTTGCCGAGATGAAGATCACCTAAATGAATAAGCTTCATATATCAACCTCTCATTTCTGTTATTCACTTACAGACAATACCTATCATCTAACAAAGACAAAATCAACACTATAGCCCCTGCCGGGAGGTATAGCGGCAAGGATAAATCTGTATTTATACTTTTATATCCTTATCCAGGTATCTCGTGATCTCATCTCTCATCTTATACATCTCCTGAACTGTGTTCTCCAGGAAATAGTAGTGAAAGACATAGGCAACGGTCAGGATAAAGAATATGAGGACAAGAACGCCGTTTACCGGGAGGAAAGAGGGATCAAGCGTAAAGAGGCAATACAGCTCGATAATGAGGAACAGCGCGAAGAAGAATGTAACTATGAGATGGATAAGTCTCTCATGCTGGAAGAATGCTATCTTCTTCTCAAATTCATTAAGGACCTTGCGGATCTTATCTTCGGAAGATGCATTCATCTCTTCGTCGATAAATCTCCTAATGTATTCTTTGGTCTCAAGCATGTACTTCTTCATAGACCGAATCTCCTGTTCATGTAGTTTAAGACTTTTCTCTTGTTGCGTGTCCAATCGGGAGCGATAAGTATCTTCTTGGGTCCGTCCCCCGTAAGCCTGTGGATAACCATATTATCGGGCAGCAGGGATATCAAGTCAAAGACGATGTCAAAGTATTCCTCCATGCCAAGGACTTTAAGCTCCCCTGCCCTGTACATATCAGCAAGGATGGTCCCCTCAAGAACATAAAGGCATGTGAATTTTATCCCGGAAGAACCTGATGATGCAACAAACCTGACAGTATTCTCCATATCCAGATGAGTCTCTTCAGGAAGTCCCACTATCACGTGAGTTATGACGTTTGCTCCTATGCTCTTTAGTTTTTGTACCGCTTCGGGATAGATCTCTGACTTATAGCCCCGGTTTATCAGCATGGCGGTCTTATCAGAAGACGTCTGCAGTCCCAGCTCTACAAACAAAGGTATCTTATCTGCGGCAGCCCTGAGGACTTCAAGGATCTCATCAGGAAGGCAGTCAGGTCTTGTTGCAACAGATACCGCTTCTATCTTAGGATGTGCTGATGCTTCTTCTATCGATTTCCTGAGATACTCCGGGGTGCAGTAGGTATTGGTATAGCTTTGGAAATATGCGATGTAGCCTGCATCGGGGCCGGCTTTCCCTTTTACTCTCTCTATCGCTTCATCTATCTGGGCGGTTATGTCCATTCCCCGGGATGCAAACTCACCGGAGCCTTCGTTCGAACAGAAGATACAGCCTCCCGTCCCTTTGCTCCCGTCTCTGTTGGGACAGGTAACATCAAGGGTTATGGACGCCTTATACATCTTATGTCCGAAAGTATCCTTATAGAATTGGTTTGCGGTATACATCCTATATATCCTTATTCTCCGGGCGGAAGGGATCTTTTGCAGTTTTCGGGCTGTCTTCTCTTATGGATTCCTTGACAGTCTTAACAGCTCCGGGACCATAGCGGGTGTTTAGCTGATCTATTACCTTGCTCAGTTTTGCATCCTTATCTCTTTGCTCGTTATCGGTAAACATAGAGATCTGCACCTTGCTTGATGCAGGGATGACCTTGGCGCACCTTACTCCCACACTTCTTATGCCTTTGCTCCAATCGTAGGATTCGTTAAAGAGCTCCATTGCAGTCTTATATATTACCTTCGAACTGTCAGTCGGCTCGTAGAGCACTCTCTGGTGTTCGTATATCTTAAGCTCCCGATCCCTTACGGTGATCTGGATCACGGAACCTATGAGTCCGTGTTTCCTGAGTCTTGAAGCAACGCTTCCTGATAGCTTCAGCATAGTGGCCTCGACCTCTGATACCGATGTCATGTCTTCCGGAGTGGTGGTGGAATTGCCCACGGATTTTATCTCCCTGGCTGCGCCTGCAATAGAAACGGGAGAATCATCAAGACCGTTTGCATAATCCCAGAGAAGCGCACCCTGCTTACCCAGGTATCTTACGAGATAGTCTCTGTCACATCCTGCAAGCTCACCTATCGTGTTTATGTTTATCTTAGCAAGTTTTGCAGTTGTCTTCCTGCCGACAAAGAGCAGGTCGGATGCAGGAAGAGGCCATACCAGATCCTGCCAGCCGTCTTCGGGGAAGACCGTGGTAGCATCCGGCTTCTTATAGTCGCTCCCAAGCTTAGCAAAGATCTTGTTAAAGCTTATCCCAACAGAACAGGTCAGATTATATTCAGCCTTGACCCGCTCTCTTATGGCATCAGCCACCTCTTTAGCCTCATCGTACGAAGAGACTGAACCGGTCATGTCAAGCCAACATTCGTCAAGACCGAAGGGCTCTACCCTGTCAGTATATTCGTAGTACATCTCCCGCAGTTTTGCAGAATAGAATTCGTATTTCTCGTAGTGAGCAGGCAGGCATACAAGGTCCGGGCATTTTGCCCTGGCCTGCCAGATCGCTTCAGCTGTAGCAACACCATATTTCTTGGCAAACTCATTCTTGGCAAGGACTATTCCGTGCCTTGCCTCTTCATCTCCAACCACCGCCATGGGCACATTACGGCACTCGGGATGGAAGATCATCTCGACGGAAGCGAAATAGCAATTCTGGTCAATGTGAAAGATTATTCGTCCCATACTTAGATAATAACATTCATAATAAAGCCTTAAATATACCGAAATTTTACTTTATCTTGTTAGAAATATAATCTATAATATGAATGTAAAAATCAAAAATCAATTAATATATAAATTGAGTTATTTGATAATGTAAACAGCACTATATTATATTTGGAGGTATTTATAATGGCTAAGAACAAAATCTTGCTTGTTGATGACGACATCGACATCTTAACACTTAACCACGACTTTCTTGTCGGCGAAGGCTACGATGTAATCACTGCTACTAATTGCGCCGAGGCGATCGAGAAGGTCAAGACACACAAGTTCGCCTGTCTTGTTCTCGACGTAATGCTCCCAGACGGAAGTGCATTCGACCTCACACCTAAGATAAAGCAATATACTGACTCCCCTATCATCTTCCTTACGGCGAAGGATCAGCAGGAGGATGTGATCACGGGTCTCAGCGTAGGCGCTGATGACTATATCACAAAGCCCTACTCTCTCCCTGAGCTCTCCCTGAGGATCAATGTACATATCAAACGTAATATGAAGAGCGAGGGCTTCCTTATCGAATACACTCCTCTTACTATCAATATCAAGACAAGAGAAGTTACGCTCAAGGGCAAGCCTCTGCACCTTACAAACCGTGAGTTCGATATCCTCTGCCTCCTTGCAGAGACACCGAATGTAATAGTTCCCTTCACAAGGATCTATTCACACATTTGGGGTGACGACGCACCTTGCGACAACCACCTTGTAATGGTAAACATCTCCTATCTCCGTAAGAAGATGGAGAAGATCGCACCTGAGATCACATTCATCAAGACAGAGTGGGGCATCGGCTACTCTTTTGCTTATCCCCCCGTTAAGAACAGCGTAACTTCACAGTATTAAAGATGAACAGAACAAAACGCAGCGGCCTTAAGAGAGATCCGATGAAACAATCGCCCGGCAATCTCACTATTTTTGCAATAGCCGCTGCTGTTTTGTTTATCTTTATGATCGTAATTGAGATCTTCAACTACGATGACAGGCCTACCCCTCCCTATAACGAGGCAACCGGCAATTACTATCTCGGCAACGAATTTACTACCTCATCAGACTCGATCAGCCTGAACGTTGACAGTAACTGGACTTTTGTACCAAATGTTACCCCTAACGACGTGGCATCAGGTCTTTTTAGAGATGACTCATGGCGCGATACCATGGCATATGCAGAAGGTGTCGCCATATACAACAGCTTTGGCGGATGGAATGATTACGACAGGAGTGCCACCTGGTATAACAGATCGGATAATTTCACATATAACACCTATATGATCGATGATCTGGTCAAATTATCTGCCTGCTATCTTGTATCCTTCGACTGTGACAGGAATGTAAGATCCGTTACAGTCTCATTCCAGAATATCAACGGCATAGCCAGGATATACTGTAACGGCAAATATGCCGGATCGATCGGCGACAGACCTGACAGTATCTACAACACTAATGTCTATTCGGATTACGCCGACCTCATCCCTGAAAACGGCAGGATAGATCTTGCAATAGTCGTATCCTGCAACGACAAGATCCCTAATCCGGGCATCTTGTCCTCGCCTGTCATAAGCAGCCCCCATACCATGGACATAAGGATAGCTGCAAATGCAGGTCACTTCTCGATAATCGTATTCCTGTTTATATTAGCTTTCCTTATCGGTTCTTATATCATTCTGTCCAATACTGATATCAACAGGGCTTATGCCATCTTCTTTGCAAGCTTTTTTGCAATAACCCTGTACTACCTCTTTGACAGCAGGACGATATCCGTTAACTCTCATATAAGAGCTGATGCCAAATTCACATTGCTGATAATCGCAACCCTTGCTACATACGCGATCAATTCATACATATTCTGGCATTCTGCTTCAAACAAGAAATACAACATTCTTAAGTACGATCACCTGATCATAGGAAGCTTTGGATTAGCGCTCGTGGTGTTCTATTACATTGTTGATTCACTAGGCTATAAGACCATGCCTCTGTTTGCGGCACTGGTCTTCTGTCTCGTCTCACTATATATAGCAATCGTAAAAGACCTTGTCTTCTACCGCAAGGAGATGGCAGGCAATTCCATCATCGCTCTGTACTATTGTTACTTTTTATTCCTGATCATGATATCCATCCTGATAAACGGGATCAGGGGAAGCTTCCTTCCTACATACAGCATTATCCTGCCGGTAATAATCAGCATCTGTCTCATCCTATTTGCGATCAACATGAATATATCCCACAAGCGAATGACGAGGGATGCCACCGTTCTTAAACGTCAGGTGCGTGAGAAAACACTGTATATCTCCGAGATCAACCGCGATCTTGTAGCCTCCAACAAAAAGCTCAAGGAGGGCGAGGAGGCCCGTAAACACGTACTGTCCAACGTATCTCACGACTTAAGGACTCCTATTACCGCCATAAGAGGATATGCAGAGCTTATGCTCACTTCCGGGAACATGTCCAGAGAGCAGGAGGAATCCTATCTTACCAACATTATCAGACGTTCCGAGCAGATGGAGCGTATCGTATCAGACATCGTAGACCTCACCAGGATGGAAGCATCGGATGCGGAATTCAATTTTACCGATGTTTCGATGTCTGAGATGTTAGACGAGCTCGTTACAATGTACGGCCTTGACCTAAGCGGCTCCCAGAAGCACATCTCCCTGGATCTGCCTGAAGACGACCTCCTGATCGTAAGAGCAGACCCTAAGAAATTCTCCAGAGTATTTGAGAACCTGATATCCAATGCGATACACTACACTAACAACGAAGCAGAGATAATTGTAAAAGCCTGGAGGACAGGAGCAGAACTCCCTATCTCGGAGCAGAAGATACATATCTCCGTAAAGGATAACGGCATCGGCATCCCCCCCGATGACCTAAATAAGATCTTTGACAGGTTCTACAGAGCCAAAAACAGTGGCGTCAATATCAAAGGTACAGGCTTAGGCCTTGCCATAGTAAAGCTCATATGCGACAGGCACAATGCAGTTATCAATGTAGAGAGCGCCATTGGATCCGGTACCACCTTTGAGATCATAATCGGAGCAACATACTAATGCTTGCCTGACTGATAGTTATTAAAATATAAAAATGGAGGCATCGCTGCCTCCATTTTTATATTTAAGTTTTATTCTCTGATATCAGCCTAAGGTCTGAAGATAGTTATTAAGCTCTTCAACAAGTGAATCACAGTCAAGACCATGTACGATGCAAGCCTCTTCAACAGTCTCGCCTGAAGCAAGAGCGCATCCTAAACAATGAAGTCCGGCAGACATAAGGATGGGTGCGATTCCTTCGTCCTGATATACAAGATCACCGATAATAGTATCTTTTGTAACGATCATACTTAACCTCCAAATGTATATTATTCAATTAAACATCACAAGAATACACCAAGGTTTTATATTTGTCATTCCGCAAAAAATGAACTATCAAAATAATTTTGATATTTTTTGCATAAAAGGGTCTAAAAACCTTGACAATCATAGCTTTTAAGGCAATAATAATGTTGCAAATTAAGCCGCTGGACGGCTAATAGGAGGCAAACTATATGAATAAGACAGAACTTATTGAAGCAATCGCTGCTGGCGCTGGTCTTTCTAAGAAGGATTCTGAGGCTGCACTCAAGGCTACTCTCGACGCTATCGAGGGCGCACTTGCTAAGGATGACAAGGTTGTTCTTGTTGGTTTCGGTACATTCAAGAACAAGAAGCTCGCAGCTCGTTCAGGCAGAAACCCTGCAACAGGTGAGACAATCAAGATTGCTGCTTCTACAGTACCTTCATTCAAGGCTGGTAAGTCTTTCAAGGATCAGGTTAATAAGCCTGCAAAGAAGAGCAAGAAGAAGTAATTCTTACTGTAGTTCGAATTCAATGTCTGCAGCCGGTTCCAATGGGAGCCGGCTGTTGTCATTTACGACTCCCCTTCATTAGTTATCCACTCCCTTATGGCGTTAATCAGGGTCCTGGTGGCAGACCGGGTGCCAAGATGCGCAAGGTCGCTCTGCTTCAAAGCATATCTGACATCCCTCTCGATCTGTGAATAGGTCATCGAGTAACGCTTGGTTGCCTCAATGTATATGGCCTTCATGTTTGGCGGGATATCCTCCCCTTTATAGATTATCCTCCTTATCTCCTCGTATAATATGACTGAACCTATCTTAGACAGGTCAAGTCCGTAGTTATTAAACACATTCCTGGCACATACATCGTAATATGCATCGCTCTCGTCTCCTGTGAGCCTTGCGCTGCTTATTACTATGTCCTTGGCAGTTTCTTGGGCCCTGAGGCGGTCGTTCCTGCCATCTACTATATAATGGAGCGTCCCATGAGCATCTCTTATGCCAATAAAGCCGCTCCTGCACAGGAGACCGTTAATATTCTCCAGTAAGCTGTAATCACTGCATACGATATCCATCTCTATTCCATTGCTTGTCCCTTGTAAGATCTTGCCTATCATGGTCACTCCTCCCTTCGATTTAAAGATTGTAGAGCGCTTTTTAGGCCTTGTGGGAGCAATGTATCGCAATTTGAATAAAAAACCCCTCAAATGAGACTTTGAGGGGAAGATTGAGACTTTATTCGGCTTGATCCATCTTTATCACCTGAACCGTATAGCGGGAATACCTGGTGTGCCTGACCCTTATAATGTCACCTTCCTCGATATCGTTGCGCCTGGGGTTCATGTAGTATGTTACGCCATCCATTATAAAGTAATTCTTGAATACGGAGACGAATTCGACCTTGCCGGTGTTCGTATAATAATTGTCGTTTATGACTCCCGTTATATCCCTTAACCTCGGAACAGTGAGATTAACACTCCATATAAGGCATATGAGAGCCAGGATAACAGGAAAAAAATAGCTGACGACATGCTTCGTCTTGCGGTTTTTGTTACGCTGCGAAGTGATGCATACCAGTATTATGAGGACTATGGATATACTCATGATAATAGCCAGATTCAAGAGAAAATAACGCATTAGTCCTCCTCGTCATCAGATGTCTCGACCGGCAGCAGCAGATCAACGGTTATGTCATGGTCCTCTACCGGAATATCGGAATCTATCTGGAAGTCATAGCATACTGCAACTGTGTACATATTGCCGCTGGCAAGGAACCTGTCGTAGTATCCGCCGCCTCTTCCAAGTCTTGTACCCTCTTCATTATAAGCAAGTCCGGGGACTAAGACCATATCTATCAGATCTGTTACGGGATCAGAAGTATCCTTGGGTTCTTTAATGCCATATCTTCCTTCAAGGAATGAACTGTCTGACAGATCTGATACATCGAAAAACTCCATTCTGTCTCCGCAAACCTTTGGAAAACATACCTTCTTGCCCATCTTAAGAAGAGATAGGGCCAGATAGTCCATGGGGATCTCCCCTTCTATAGCCCGGTATAAGGCTATCCTACGGGATCTATCCAAAGCTTCCTTGAATTCATCCAAACCCATGAGCATATCAGGCAGATCCTGCCCGATCGCCTCTGCAAACTCACCATCTACAAGGCTTAGTCTCTGCTTTATGTAAGATCTGACTTCACTCTTGGTTCTCATTGCCCTCTACCATATTTCTCAATTCATCTAATGAAACTATCTTTACGCCAAGCTCTCTTGCCTTGCGCTCCTTGGAGCCGGCGTCTTCACCCATAAGGAGCATGGAAGTCTTGCCGGAGACGGAGGATACCACCTTGCCGCCGTTGCTCTCGATATAGCCTTCAGCTTCAGAACGGGACATTCCGGGGAGAGTACCTGTAATGCAGATACGAAGCCCCTCAAGTACTGAAGAGGACTTGGCGGATGCCTCATCTTCAAACCTGAGGCCTGCGCTCCTAAGACGTTCTATCAGCCTGATATTATCTTCGTTCCTGAAGAATTCATATATAGCTGAAGCTGAAATCTGACCGATGTCTGATGCCAGGGCGAGATCTTCTATCGACGAAGCTGCAATAGCATCTATGGAACCGAATGTCCTTATAAGCTCCTTCGCAGTTGCCTTGCCTACATTAGGTATGCCGAGACCTGCAAGGACCTTGACGGCTCCTGACTGCTCCTTGGCGCTCTCAATGGCATTAAGGAGTTTATCGGTATTCTTGGCAAGACCTATAACCTTGCCCTCACAAAGCTCGTCTCTTCTGTCCTTGAGATCGAAGATATCGGCTATGTCCTTGATGTAGCCCAGTTCCGTAAGCTTCCTTATATATTCGGTGCCAAAGCCCTTGATATCCATGCAGTCCCTGGATACAAAATTGACGATACGGTTTATAAGGGTTCCCGGGCAGGAATAGTTAACGCATTTAAGATCAGCGGTGCCCTCTTCTCTAACCAGCTTATGACCGCAGCAGGGACAGGAATCAGGCATCTTGTAAGGCTGCCAGTTATCCGGCCTCTCGCCTCTTACCACACCCTTGACCTTAGGGATTATCTCTCCTGATTTATATACGAGGATAGTATCACCGATGCCGAGACCCAGCTGATCTATAAAGTCCTGATTATGAAGTGTAGCCCTGGAGACCATGGTGCCGCAAAGGCTGATGGGCTCAAAGACCGCAACAGGGGTTACCCTGCCGGTCCTGCCGGTATTGACCTCTACGGACAGAAGACGGGTCTGCTTTACCTCCGGAGGATATTTATAGGCTATCGCCCATCTGGGAAATTTGATAGTATTGCCAAGCTTACTGCGCTCAGCAAGATTATTGAGCTTGACCACTGCGCCGTCTATGTCGTAAGCGAGCTCGCCTCTGGCATCGCCTATCCTGCATATGGCATCCCAGACTTCTTCCTTGGTCTTGCACTTATAGTATTTCTCTATTACCTTGACGCCGTTGCGCTTAAGATATTCGTAGCCCTCGAGATGAGTCTTGAATTCTATGCCCCGGGTCTCCTGAACATTAAATATAAACAAGGAGAGATTACGTTCTTTGGTTATCCTGGTATCTATCTGCCTCAGAGTGCCTGCTGCACAGTTACGGGGATTGGCAAATGTCTTCTTGCCCTCTTCCTCTGCCCTGCGGTTGACCTCCTCGAAGGCCTGCCTTGTCATGTAGACCTCGCCTCTTATCTCGATATAGGGTACGGGCTCGGGAAGAGTCCTTACGACATCCTTGATCATGCGGGCATTCATGGTGACATCCTCGCCCTCGTTGATGCCGTCGCCGCGGGTTATTGCGAGCTTAAGCTCCCCTTCCTCGTATCTTAATGCCATAGATAGACCGTCTATCTTGGTCTCCACCAGGAATTCCGCTTCATCGCCGAATTCCGCTATGACAGAATCTACGAATTCATCCACCTCTTCACGGGAGAATACATCCTGCAGTGAGAGCATGGGGACATTATGCTTTACGAGGACTCCCTTGGTGGCCTTCCAGCCGACTCTCCTTGTGGGAGAATCCTGGGCGATCCACTCGGGGTGTTCCTTCTCCAGCTTTTTGAGCTTGCCCATGAGCATATCGTAATCGTAGTCAGATATCTCGGGTGCATCGTCGTTATAGTAACGCTCGGCATGGTAATTAAGCTGTTTTACCAGATCTAAGTATTCTTCTCTGCCGTCGTCGCTAAAAAGGCTTATCTGCTCCATCAGTTATCACCTCCGTGTCCCGGCAGGAAATAGTAGACTACAGGGAGCATTACCAGGATAAACATAAAGATCCCCCATACCAAGGCAGGAATGCCAAAGAGTCCGTCAAAACTGCCGGTAAGATCTATCTCATTGTGCCGGGTTATGTATAATATCTTCCTTATAACCTCACCAAAGTTAGCAATGGGAACAAATAAAGCCGCACAGATAACGGATACGGGAAAACTGTAGATATAAAAGTCTGCACACCAGACTAAAGCTTTGCGGAGCTTAAGGATATAAAATGCCAGCAGGAGTACTACTGTAACCGTAAGAGCTATGGCATCCACAGAATAGATCTGCGTCTTGCTGAGGCATCTCTGGATATAGACTGCTACGGAAAACAGTGCAAAAGCCAAAGGTATATAGATAACAAACTCAGTACCAGACAGCATCTTAAGTCCGACAAAGCCAAGAGTAAACAGGATAAATATGATGACCGGCACCACTATCTCCGGCAGCTTGAGAGACTGCTGGATCACTATCATCAACTTGTATAAATAGCGCGTTAAAATATGGAAGGGCTCTGTTACCAGAGTCCCCCACAATAAAAGCATGATCAGGAACACTATCCCTGCGCGTTCTTCACTTCTCATCGAAGAGTAATAAGCCTTGGATCAAACGTCGAGTTTAGAGAAATCCCCATCCTCGAGATATGCCTTAAGAGTGCTGTATTCCTCATAGTCAAGAGAGATACCCTTACCTACCTTCTCATGGTTCGGGCCCCAGTCACGGATATCGAGCTTCGGCTTACCGTTATTCCACTTAACGATGTTGATCTCACGCTGCCAACCTGACTTATTGGCCTTGAGAACACCAATCTCTTCAACTATATCAAACTTGATCTCTGTCTTAGGCATATCTGATTACCCTCCGAAAATCTTGATTTATAATTTTGCATTATAACATACATATCGGGCATGTTAATATTATAATTAATAAAAAAAGAGGAGAGTTACTGTTTGAATCCCGCACTTATAGTATTGCTGATCCTGATAAGTCTCGGACTGTTCTTTGCAGTCTGGTGCTTTATAGAACCGCATTTCCTCGAGGTATCCCGTATAAATCTCAGAACATCCCGGGGCAAGGAGGGTTCTTTTACAAAACTTGGCAAGGGACCTGAGATACAGGGCAAGGCAGATGTAAGGCTTTTCTTCTTCTCTGATATACACGCCGAGATGTGCTATATAAGCCCTGAGAGATTACTTGGCGAGATCTTAAAGGCGCATAAGGAAGACGCTATAGAAGCAGTGATCTTCGGAGGAGACATCTCCACATCCCCTAAGAAAGCCTATAAGGGCATAGAGTATCTGAGCCGGATAAGCAAAGGGCTTAAAGAGCTCGGTATCCCCTTTTACGGCGTAACGGGCAACCACGACCTTGAGATCGGCGCAAGCGATATCGAGCGCTGCGGCTTTACAAATCTTGAGGGGCAGATAATTACCCTTAAGAATGTGCGCGGCAAGGACATAGTACTTACGGGAGCTGACGATTCCGGAAGATATAACAGGGTCTGGATCGAGCCCCCGCATGTTGATCAGGACAGGATAAATATCCTTACGATCCACGATCCCGATGCTATCGTCCATATTATGGAGAAACCTGATTTTATGCTCTCCGGTCATCTCCACGGCGGCCAGCTCAAACTCCCCTTTAAGCTCGTTTTCAGGCTCTTAAGGAGCGACGAACTCCCCATGAACGGCATATTGGAGGGAGTCTTTGAATACGGCAGGACGGGCATGTTCATTTCAAGGGGGCTCGGATGTGGCACCCTGCCCATAAGGTTCCTGTCCGTGCCTGAGGCATCGATAGTAAGTATTTATTTAGAAAATGAGGAGGATACTTCAAATGACTAAGGTTGCGATCTTTATTGCAGACGGTACAGAGGAGACTGAGGCTATTACGCCGCTGGATATCCTAAGGCGCGCAGGTATAGAGGCTGATCTCGTATCAGTCAAGGAAAGCTCCAATACCATAACGGCTTCAAGAGGTGTAGTCATAACTTCAGACAGAAACATAGCTGATACAGACTTCGATATAGACAGCTACAATATGCTGGTACTCCCCGGCGGTATTCAGGGAACAAACAACCTTAAGGCCACAAAGAGCCTTACGGATGCCCTCTTAAGATTCGATAAGGAAGGCAAGGGACTTGCTGCCATTTGCGCGGCACCCACCATCCTCTCATCTCTCGGGCTTCTCAATGGCGTAAGAGCTACATGCAATCCCGGATTCTGGGATACCCTTAAAGCAGAAGGCGCAGATCTCGTCAAGGAAGAAATAACCGTTATAAGCGGCAATAAAATAACATCGCAAGCCATGGGAACTTCTGTTTCCTTCGGACTTGCGATGCTTGAATACTTAACTGACAGGGATCAGGCTCTGGATATGGCATCCAAGATCTGCTATAAGCTCTGATCAGACGCTACCATTCTCTCCGTGAGATGCGATCTCCCTGCGCTTTGCTTCGTCAGCCTTCCTTATGGCTGTCCTCATGATCTTGCCGCTGGCTGTCTTGGGGAGCTCTGTTACGAACTCTATGACTCTCGGATACTTGTAAGGAGCTGTTGCATGCTTAACATGGTTCTGGAGTTCCTTGACAAGCTCAGGTGATCCCTCGTAATTCTTGGTAAGTACGATAGTTGCCTTAACTACCTGACCTCTCATGGGATCAGGAACTGCTGTTACAGCGCACTCCAATACTGCAGGATGCGTCATGAGAGCGCTCTCAACCTCGAACGGGCCGATCCTGTAGCCTGAGCACTTGATAACATCATCGTTCCTGCCTACAAACCAGATATAGCCTTCAGGATCTCTCCATGCGGTATCACCTGTGCTGTAATCTGCGCCCGGCCACTGATCTGCCATTGCCTCAGGATTCTTGTAATACTCACGGAAAAGACCTGTAGGATGTGAACTTGCATTCCTTATCACGATATTGCCTACAATACCGTCCTCGACGGAATTGCCCTCATCGTCAACAAGGTCAATATCGTAGATCGGAGTAGGCTTGCCTGTTGAGCCCGGCTTAACATCGATCCAGGGGAAGTTTGCAAAGAGAACGCTGCCCTCTGTCTGGCCAAAGCCCTCTCTTATCTCAAGACCTGTAGCTTCCTTCCACTTGTAGAATACTTCAGGATTAAGAGGCTCGCCTGCCATGGAGCAGTGCTTTATGGATGAGAAATCGTACTTGGTAAGGTCTTCCTGGATAAGGTAACGGTAAATGGTAGAAGGTCCGCAGAAAGAGTTGAGCTTAAGCTTCTCCATGATCTGGAGCATCCTTGCGCCGTTGAACTTCATCGTATCGTATGTAACGTTAACCGCACCGCAGATCCACTGACCATAGATCTTGCCCCAGGCAAACTTTGCCCATCCGGAGTCAGCCTGTGTAAGATGTCTGCATCCGTCGTATACCTGCTGCCAGTACTTAGCTGTGATTATGTGTCCCAAGGGGAGCAGATAATCGTGGAGGATCATCTTAGGCTCGCCGGTGGTGCCGGATGAGAAATAGATGAGCATTGTGTCATCGTTATGTGTTGCCTCGTCACCTGTAGGACGCTCAAATACCGTAGAAGCATTGTCCATGTCCTCTGTAAGAGATCTCCATCCCTCAGGTGCCTCGCCTATAATGCTCCTGTACTGGACCGTGCTGCAGTCCGGATATGCCTTGTTGACATGCTCCATTATCTGCTCATCGTCAGCGCAAACGATCATCTTGATAGAAGCGACGTTGCAGCGGTAAACGATATCGTGATACATAAGCTGGAATGTGGCAGGAATAACTACTGCACCAAGCTTATGAAGACCAACCATAACGAACCAGACTTCCGGACGCTGTCTCAGCATCATGAGGACCGTATCCCCCTTCTTGATGCCCAGGCTCTTGAACATATTGGCTGCCTGATTACTCCTGTCAGATACATCCTTGAAGGTAAAGTGACGCTCGTTGCCGTCGTCATCGCACCAGATAAGTGCTTCCTTATCAGGGTCGAGTCTTGCATACTCGTCTACTACATCAAAACCGAAGTTGAAATCCTCGGGGATCTTGAATTTGAAATTCTGCTTAAAATCTTCGTAACTGTCGAAATCTATTCTCTCTACAAATCTGCTCAATAAATCCATTTACTCTTTAACTCCATTCATTAGCCGTTGATTATAGTAAGGAACTTTGCAGTCTCGGTAACTGCACGCTGTCCGTGGGGCTTCTGGGGATTGAAGTAGATCGAATCTCCGGCCTCAAGCGTAAATTCACGGTCACCAACCACGACCTTGATGGCGCCCTCGATAACATAATTGAATTCCTGTCCGTCGTGTTTTACGAGCTCAGCTGTCTCAGACTTGGACAGAGTAACGATCATCGGATCCATCTGGCGGTGCTTGTAATTAAATGCAAGCGCGCTGAAGGAATAACCGGGATAACGCTCTACCTTGACACCGTTACCGCCTCTTACAACTGTATAATCGTCCATTCTCGGCACGTCACCTGTCATGAGGACTGTAGGGTCCACCTTAAAGATCTCAGCTACCTTGTATAGAAGGCTTATGGGGATCTCCTTGGCACCGCTCTCGTAAGCAAGATACTCGTTCACGTCCACACCAATGCCTGACGCCACATCCTCTGCATCAAGCTCAAGGATGTCTCTTAACTCAGCTATTCTCTTAGATATCTGCAAGATATAATCGTTCATAAACAGCGCCTCCTGATTTGAACTTGTCAATTAATATCACGATATTATACAACAATTGGTGTATTTTAACACTCGGTATATTATAAATAAAGGCAGGATGCCTTAAGCCTAAAGATACTGCTCCATCTCGATAAGATTCCATGTTCCGATGGGCATCTCGTAGGGAGATATCTCCCCATAGGGCTTAAAACCGCAAGATCTGTAGCATTCAAAGGCCGCCTTATTCCTGGCAAATACGCCAAGAGTCACGCGTTTTACATCGAAATTAGACCTTATATACTGCAGGGCAAGCCGCACCAGGATCTGTCCGTATCCTTTGCCCCTAAGCTCGGGAGCTACTATGACAAACCCAAGCCTTGCAACACTGTGGGATTCATCAGGAAACCTTATCAGGATATGTCCTATTACCCGCCCCTTGACATCTACTGCTGTCATGGGAAACATAGGGACAGACGGGGGCACGCTCTTATACTCCAGATCAAGCTCATTGCCGTCTAATGGGAACTTGCATATACGGTCAGCTGACCACATATAAAGGCTCTCTTCGTCCCGGATCCAGCTTGTGATCTGTTCTGAATCAGAACTTATATATTCTCTTAATTCCATAAAATGCTTCCTAAGGTTCTTTATGCCAAAGATTGTAACACACTGACATCAAAGATAGATATCCAGTAATTCGCAGTATATGGTATCTCCCGAATAAGCATCATATTCGTTTATGAGTATCCCACTAAGTCCGATCTGGGACAGATCGAAGGCGACTACAGATCCGTAAACAGGGTCATTAAAGAAAAAGAACTCCGTATCGAATGTATTGCTATCAGCAGCCCCGAGCTCTCTTAATCTGTCCATTGTATCAGGATCGACATAGGATTCTGCGATGCCGTAGATAGAGCCTGTATATTCAGCATCAGGAAGGATCTTGCTGACCTCATCTATTACGCTGTAGGGGTTATTTGCTGTCCATTCATCCTCAGTCAGCACGCCAAGATAGACCGACTCATCATCTGCATATACAAGGTATGGGAAATCAATTAAGGATCTGTCATCGTAGGAACATATGATGTCTCTCAGACTGCGGGCTGTATCTTCTGCCATGTTGCCCTGAGGTCTTGCATCGAGATCTATAATATAACTCCCGTAGGAATAGTATATTTCAGCTCCCCTACTTGAGCAGACTTCATCAAGATCATCTGATGCCTCATCAAATATGTAGTCGATATAAAGAGACAGGAAATTCGATGAGGTATTCTCGGTATATCCGAATACGCTGCCGTCAACAGTAACGGATGTCATGCCTGACCTGACCTCATATTCTATCCCGGTCTCCTTGTCTTTAAGCCAGACTGTCCTCACCATATCATTCCCCTGGCCTGACACATCCTGACTTATATATGTGCAGGGACCGAATTCGTGCCTGGCATATGAGATAAGAGCACTCTTGCTCTTAACAGAACAGGAACAGAGAATTCCCAATACGGACAAAAATACAATAACGATCCCGATCTTTCTATACTTCATCTTTTTTCTCGTATCCCCCTACTATAGCCTGACAGGAGCTGTGATCAATGTATTCAAGACGTCCGCTCTCAGTCTGCACCATATCTATCCCCGGAAGGTCTCCTGTCTCATTCTTAAACCCGCATGCAAGATATATTGTCAGATATCTTGCTCCTCCGGGAGCTCTTCTTATATTAAGTATATTCCTTATGGAGTTGCCGGAACTAAGCTCCCTATCAAGTATACTCCTCATATCCGGAGACAGACTGCTTATCAACTTATCCTGCTTTCTTTTGGCATAAGCTCTGCCTGATCTGGTTGAATGCTCCCACAAAGAGTATGGCAGCATCCAGAAACCGTAGTCTGCAAGACATAAGAAAGCAAGCCATTTAACAGGCGATAAGATAAAACCTGTAAAGATCAGGATTCCTCCCAGCAAGGGAAATCCGGAGATATGGACCCCCTTACGGTCGCTCTCGATAAGAGCTAAGTAGCTTGCGATAATAAGGAATGCACCCGGCACTATAAACAATCCGGGCAAGACCCAAGGGTAACCCATTCCATATCCTCCACCTGGTATTTACTCAAATAACATATTAATTATAAGGCAAATACAAGGGAAAAAGTATATTTCCATTTCAGGATAAACGTGTCATCCGGAGCAAAAATCTCAAATCAGAGGTAGACGCCTGATAAAAAATATGTATTATTAATTCGGTTAGCAGACGCTAACAGTAATGGAGGTTATTAAGTGGTGGCAAATGAATGGATGGATATCCTGACAAGACCGGAGATGACAGAAGAGTGTGATCTCCCCTATCACGGCTGCGTTACGAGATGTAATCTGACTGACAGGAGCAAGATCCATGTTGTAAAGCTCTGGCGCGGTATATATCTCTGGGCAAATGACATAAATGACAGCATACTGAACTTCCCTGCCCGGAAGAACGCCGGCTTCGCCACTATCAACTACAGCATATCCGGGAGATGTGAGACTCCCATTAATAACGGCGAGGCTTATGTTTATGTCGAAGAAGGCATGATCTGCCTTGACGGTCACGGCATCAAATACGGCTTCTACTATCCCGGAAACAGATATGAGGGTATTGAGGTGGCAATAGACTTAGACAGGATCAAGCCGGGCTCTACCCTTACGGAATTTGGGATAGATAAGGAAGTATTATCTGAACTTATAAAGACAAGTGGCGGAACTTTTATAAGAGAGCTTGATGAGAAGACAAGGCTTAAGATGGCTGAGCTTTTCGGCGCGCTTTTGGAGGGCACAGAAGACCTGGGATACTACAGGTTTAAGACAGTTGAACTGATAAGGATACTAATAGCCAGATCAAGAGATACATCTAACAAGATCAAATATTGCTCCAAGGGCCAGCGCGAGATCGCAATGAAGGTGGAATCAAGACTTACCGAAGATCTGAGCAAACACCTGGTTATCGAAGATATCGCAAAAGACTATGGAGTGTCTTCCTCGGCAGTAAAGAAATATTTCGAGCAAGTCTACGGCGAAAGCATTACCTCCTATTTAAGACACAAGAGGATCGAGGGAGCGATGATCCTGCTGGAGGAGACAAGAGATTCCATAGGGAGCATCGCAAACAGATCCGGCTATTCCCATCAGGGCAAGTTTGGAGAGGTCTTTAAGGAATATACAGGCCTCACTCCCCTTGAATACAGAAGACTCAATTTTAAAACCGGAAGGAGAACAAAATGAAGTTAAGTGACATGAAAGCAGACGAGAACGGCAGGATAGCTTCTCTCGGAGATGACAGGCATTTCCTTAACAGGATAACTGCCATCGGACTTACGGAGGGGACGGTCTTTCAGATAGTAAGAAACGACAAGAAGATGCCCGTCCTTATTTACGCAAGGGAGACCCTGCTGGCCTTAAACAGACCTGACGCAGACAGAATAGAGATCGAGGTGATTGGATAATGAACACTGTAGCATTATTGGGACAGCCAAATTCAGGTAAGAGTACCGTATTTAACCAGCTGACAGGCTCCAGACAGCACGTAGGCAACTGGCCAGGCAAGACTGTTGAGAAGAAGGACGGAACCTATACATTTAACGGCGTCAAATACACCATAACCGACCTGCCGGGAAGCTACGGCCTTACCGGCAATTCCGATGAGGAAGTGATCACGTCCAATTACATAAAGAGTGGCAAGGCTGATCTGGTCCTGGTCCTGGTAGATGCCTCGCAGCTTAACAGGAGCATGTTCATGCTTGCTGAATTTGCCTCAATGGATGTTCCCTGCGTTCTGATCCTCAACATGATGGATGTAGCCTTAGGCCAGAACAAGACCATCAATGCCGCGCTTTTGCAAGAGAAGCTCGGAATACCCGTACTCCCCTTTACAGCAGCTGACAGCAAGGGCTACGACGGTCTTAAGACTCTTATCGAGAAAGAATTAAAGGAACCCCATAAGCTCATAACCACACCTGCCGAGGCTAAAGAAGGAGACATGAAGGAAGAGATCTCCTCCAAGTATAAGTGGATCGAAACAATACTTGACGGAGTTACTGAGTCAAAGACAACGACTTATAAGCTCTCTAAATTCGACCGCCTGGCAACAAAGCCTTTTGTAGGCAAGATAATCACCGTGGCAGTATTCCTTGCGGCATTCCTGGTAGCAATGATCATAGCAGCTCCTGTAATGAGCCTGTCCGGAATGCTCCCTAAGCTCTTGAGCGCACCTATAGCAAACCTGCTTACGGGATGGAATATCCACCCCTGGCTTGTATCCATCTTCAGCCTCATAATCCCTAATACAATCTACTTTACATTATCTATGGCTGCCTTTGTCTTCGGCGTAAACCTTGTATTCGGATTCCTGGAGGAGAAGGGTTTCCTCGCCAGAGCCGCATATCAGTTCGACGGTCCTCTCTCAAGACTGGGACTTCAGGGCAAGGCTGTAGCACCGCTTCTCATGGGCTTCGGATGTACCATAGCAGGTGCCAGTGGCTCAAGAGTCATGGACAACTGGGGTCAGAAGATGCTTACCATGGCTATCGTATGGTCAGTTCCCTGTGCCTCCATCTGGTCCATAGTTCCGGTCATCTCCGGCATGTTCTTCCCCTGGTGGGGCACTATCCTGGTCTGCCTCGGAATACTCGCTTACATGGTGCTCTTTATGTTTATCGTATCCAAGCTCTTTGGCTCAAAGCTGGCACCTAAGGAAACACGATCCGGTCTCATCATGGAACTCCCTCCCTACCACAAGATCCGCTGGAAGCACATAACAAAGGAAGCTTGGCTCAAGGCAGTAGATATCGCAAAAAGAGCAGTCAAGACCGTTCTCCTGGTATCCATACTCTTCTGGGCTTTATCCTACAGCTCATCAGGCAATGTAAATGAGAGCCTCCTCTATAAGATCGGAACTGCTATAGAGCCTGTAACCAGATTTTTTGGTCTCGGATGGCAGACATTCATGGGCTTTATAAGCTCAGCCTTCGCCAAGGAAGCAGTCCTGGGCGTACTTAATGCCCTCTTTGTAGGCCAGGGATCTATATCTGACATCGCATTCAACACAAGCCAGACAGCGATTGATCAAGCTGCCCTGGGTACTGCTCTTACCACCTCGATATCAGGAGCAGAAGCTCTGGCATTCATCGCGGCATGCACATTCAATATTCCCTGCATCATGGCTCTGTCCTCAACGATAAAGGAGTCCCACTCCATCAAGTGGACAGCGCTCGTAGCAGGAACCTATGTATGCGGTGCCCTCTTACTCGCATGTATCGTTTACCACATAGCGATACTGTTCCCTGCAATGGCATAAGATAAGGATAATAGGGATAAGAAAGAATAAACTCACGGGCAGTTTTGCTCGTGAGTTTTTTGATAATGAAAACTCAGATTATCCTCTCGATAGCCCTGTAAAGGCAGGTATATCTGTTATCTATCGTCCTGTCCTTATGGTAATGGCCGAAATACCAGTGCTTGAACTGAAGTTTATAATCAAATTCCAGATGGTCGAAATAGGATGTCAGGGTGTCGCTGTCCAGGTTATACCCGAAGAGCAATGGAAACAAAGACTTCCCGCAGCAGTGGGTTATCACGTAGTCAACATTCATACCGTATCTTGTAAGGTTATCAATACCCTCCATAAGTTCACTCTCGGAAGGCATCTCCCCGGGCCACCAGCTCTTACCCTCCACTCTATTATATCTGTCTGTTGAAGCAGCTCCGCCCATGGTAAAGAAAGTGCTGCCATCGATCGTAAAGACCTGTCCCCTCATGAGGTGGTAGACAGAATCAGCTATCTGATGTACCTTGCCCCCATTCCACATTGTTACCGGGTAAGAATTAAGTGCATTGTGATTCTCATGGTTGCCGTCTATAAACAGTGTGGTAAAACTCTTATTGTTATACCAGTCTATAAGGTCCCTATCTTCACCTGCGAGACTGCCGTCAGGCCCGGCATCATACCAGCGCATGGCAACGTCACCTGCGATTATCAGGAAATCCTCTTTGGTAAGTGATCTCTGCTCAGGCCAGTTACTTGTATTGAGTTTGGAATAATCAATATGTCCGTGAGTGTCTCCTGTAATAAAGATCATAATAGCCTCCTGATATCTATACTATCACGCAAGGCCGGATCAGTTCATATACATGGTCAAAATGCTATAATATCCTCCAAATACGGCAATTCTCGCTCTGTGTCGTGTTATTTCCGGTCAAAAAACACTATTCTGACAACACCCGGAAAGGAGGAATGATCTTGGATCAGATTAAAACAGGACAGTTTCTTAAGACCTTACGCAAAGAAAAAGGTCTTACCCAGCAACAGCTGGCAGACAGGTTCAATGTAAGCAACAGATCTGTATCACGCTGGGAGACAGGAAGCAATCTTCCCGATATCTCACTGTTGGTGGAGATCGCAGATTTCTACGGTGTGGATGTCAGAGATATCATAGACGGAAAGAGGGCGAGTTCAATGATGGATAATGAAACAAAAGAAGTTGCAGATAAGATGGCTTCCTACGCAACTAATGAGAAGAGCAACCTGCTAAAGGTGCTTCAGGCAGTATCTATAGCGGGGGTAGCGGTATCCCTTGTAGCAATAATACTTCAGGGAATAACCTACGAACCTGACATAAAGCGTGCAGGAGCCATATTAGCAACCTTTGCGGCTTTTATTGCGCTCTGCATCACAACCCTTTACGTAACCGGACTATTAGGCAGGATAGCAAGCAATAAGAAAGCTGTTACAGCGATAAAGATAACTGTACTATGCCTTATGGCCCTGATATCCTTCTATGTGGTGATATGGGTGCTTATATTCTCTTTGCTGTTTACAGATTTCCTGCAATCTAAGATAAAGGTTACAAACGATATAGCAGACTACAATACCTATATCCACAATCCCAAAGGACAGGACTGCGAATACGGTCTTGGAGCCATCTCTATATTTGACGTAATGCCGGATCAGATAGACGTTCCGGCAGAGGAATTCCAGATCATGTACTACAATCCATGGGATGCCCAGTATGTCGTCTACATGACGCTTGATCTCGGAGACAGATACGAGGAAGAACTTGCAAGGCTCAATTCCATAGGAATAGACAGCTACGAAGGGATCTACTCTGTAACAGGTGAGCCTCAAGGCTTCGATCTTATCGCAATGGACAGCGACGAATACCACGGTTTCTGTTATGCCATGGTGCCTGAAGACCGGGATAACAATACCAGTATCACCTACTGCGCCATAGTATTCTGCAACTATTTTCTGGACATCGATGTACATGAGTACATGCCGGACAGTTACCTGCTTCCGGGCTTTGATGCCTCGGCCGATAATCCTTACAGAGCTGAGATGATGGGAGAATAGCCATTAATGGATCCGGCAGAATGCTTTTTGAGTGCACATTTAAGCCTATATACTGACATTCAAAACGCATTCTCCGGTTCAAATGCGTTTTGAGTGTTCATTTGCCCCCACGAATAGACATTTATTTAGCATTTGCCAAGATTTTCTATCTTCCTTCAGGGTAAAACACCTCAAGATCCGGCAATGCGGTAGATCCGGTCAGTTCCCTGCAGGAATCAACAGGTTCGATCCTGCCCCCGGGCGTAAGTCTTACGGGGACACCGCTTCTAAAAGAATCTGCATATTCCCTGCTGCTCCTTATTCTCTTGTCAAAGAGCATGCCGCCCATATCCCTGTCATGGAAGTAATGTATGTCAGAGCCTGAAGTCATGGGCAGCTTTAAGCCTGACGCATATTCGTAGGCAAGAGCATTCATATTGTCGCTGTTTGCTGCGTTATAGACCTCTACGGCATCGCAGGTAAGAGGAGACAGATTGATCCTGCTTATATAATCTCTTTGTCTGAAGGGGTGAGCCTGGACCATAATGCCGCCTGCTTTATGGACAGCGGCAAAGAGCTCTGATCTTGTCATGTTCATTATCTCTTCATTATCTGCAAGCCACTTACCATCTATGCCATAAAGGAGATATTCATCTTTATCAAAATTAAACTCCACACCGAATAAGACATCGAAATCTCTGCCGCATATAGCAGCAGATGCAGCTTCATATCCGGACATATACTGCTCCACCCTGGCCTTCCAGGAAAGATCTTGAGGAATACAGGTATTGCCGTTAAAGAAGTGGTCAGTTACCACCATCCCACTATATCCCTTATCTATCAGATAGGAGATATAGTCGGCGCCTGAGACCTTACCGCATTTGCTGGCCTCACTTGTATGCAGATGTGTCTCGTATAAGTAAGCCAATTATCTGTTATCCACCTTCTCCGGATACATATCGTGATTAAAGAGTCTGTCCCTTGCCACCTGTTCCCAACAGGTCCCCTCCTTACCGTAATTGCAGTAGGGATCTATAGAGATGCCACCCCTGGGAGTGAACTTGCCCCATACTTCAATATACTTGGGATCCATGAGAGCTATCAGATCCTTCATTATTATATTTACAACGTCCTCGTGGAAATCCCCGTGATCACGGAATGAAAAGAGATACAGCTTGAGGGATTTGCTCTCCACCATCTTAAGAGACGGAACATAGGATATGGTTATAGTGGCAAAATCCGGCTGACCCGTAATGGGGCAGAGGCTGGTAAATTCAGGGCAATTGAACTTGACAAAGTAATCGTTGTCCGGATGCTTGTTTATAAATGTCTCCAAGACTCCGGGATCGTAGTCCTTGCTGTATTTTGTTCCGTTAGAGCCAAGTTTTGTAAGGCCTTCTTTGTCTCTCATCTGTTCACCCCTTTATCACATTATACTTGATATCCTTGTCGTAGGTATCTATACCTTCAGCTTTCTTTATCACATTTACTACAACGTAGGTAAGCGGCGTGAATACAGCTTCGTAGGATACCTTGAACAGATACTGGAACAAGATCATCTTAAATACAACAGAATTCTCCATTGTTCCCAAGAAAGAGATCAGTATGAATATTACCGAATCGAGGCCCTCACCTACTACAGTAGAGAGGATGGTGCGCAGCCAGAGTTTCTTGCCGTTGGTTGCGACCTTGATCTTGGACAGCAATATGGAATTGGAGAATTCACCGAACAGATATCCGGCAAAGGAAGCAACGGCAACTCGCGGAGTAGTCCCCATTACTATCTGATAGGCTTCCTGATTCTCCCAATATGCCGGATGAGGCAGATAGACAGCTACCAGATAGACCAGCACTGCAAAGAAACTGCAGGCAAAGCCCATCCAGATCACAGTCCTTGCTTTCCTGAAACCGTATACCTCGGTAAATACATCACCCAAGATGTATGTCACAGGAAACAGTATAACTGCAGCAGGAAGGGTAATATTTTCTGTTACAGCCCACATCTTACCTGCTATCAGATTAGAGAGCAGAAGGCAGGTGACAAAGACTATCCCCAAAAGCATAAAAAGCGTGGATATATTAGATTTTTCTCTCATATGAACCTCCAAAAAATAAGCTCCCAAAACAGGAGTCTCATTAATTCTGAACCTCAAATGAGAAAAAATGATTGTCCTGGTTTTGTTTAACGACAGGATGGCACAAACGAACTGTCGGCACTTATATTACAATGCCAGTTAATTAATAGCAACTGTTTTCCCCTATCTTAAAACAGCAAATATAACACTTGATACATACATAAGGAGTAGAAATGCTCCTTCCTTGCGGTTTATCGTTTTAGCTGTAAATGAGAAAATCAGAGTTATTATGCTCACGATTATTAAAATGGCGATGTCATACACAGAAGCCATGTTGACACCGATCGGTCGAAGTAACGAAGCTACTCCAAGAATAAAGAAGATATTAAAGATGTTAGATCCGATGACATTTCCGACAGCCATATCGGTTTCGCCTTTCCTTGAAGCAACGATTGATGTCACAAGTTCCGGCAAGGATGTTCCAATCGCAACTACCGTAAGCCCGATAAGTGTTTCTGACATTCCCATCTCAAAGGCGATCTTCTTGGCACTGTATACGACTGCTTGTCCGCCTCCTATAACCAAAGCCAGACCAATGATTATCTGAAGAATGCATTTCCACGCAGGGATCAGCTGCTCATTATCATTGCTTTCATCCGGTTTATTTCTCGATATTTTGATCAGATAGAAGATATAAGATGCAAACAATACTATTAAGACTAAACCCATCCATCTGGTCAATTGACCAACATTTTGATCGACACTTGAAATCGCAAGATTGCCACCAAGCAATGCCGGGACCAAAGCAAAAAGCAAGAGAAGAAAAGCGCCGGCAATAGAAACAGGAAAATCACGCTTTAGCAAACGATCATTAACGGGAAGAGGATGAATTATAGCACACACACCCAAGACAGCTATAAGATTAAAGGTGTTCGAACCAATAACATTACTTAAAGCGATTTCATTGGAGCCCTGAATCGATGCTAATGTGCTTACTGCCAATTCCGGAGCACTTGTCCCGAGCGCTACGATCGTAAGACCGATAATAAGGCTTGATACCTTAAAGATCCTTGCCAATGCTGAGCTGCCATCAACAAATATGTCGGCGCCTTTTACTAATGCAACAAAACCAATTGCCAGTACAATAATATAGATAAAAATAAAGATCCCTCCTTCGGGATTACCCATAACAAGACTAATCCCGCAATTTGATGCAGTAAAAGTCTCGCTTCTTAGAGCATATCCCGGGGATCTCAGATCCCGTACTGACGAAATACACCACACATTATGTGCAAGCTACTCCCTAATACGACGTAAAAATATCATACAGACAGATAACAGTCAATTTGCTTTTTTTGATGTTTGTAATCCCCAAATTGTGTTTTTCTGACATAACACAGAATAAGGGTTTCATTACATTTCATTTTGTAATACGCTTTTCCAACCTGATCAGGTGTTCTTCATCAGGCTCAGTGATTCCGTTTTTATAGTTATATCCCATCTTAAGATAGAAAGGGACACCTGTTATCGACGCGGGGATCTCAATGCGCTTCGCCCTTAGGAAGAATTCGTCCTTTTCGAGCGTGTCGATAATGGCTCTGCCTATGCCCTTCCCTTGATACTCCGGCAAAACGAAAATGGTAAACAGGCTGCTCTCGTCTTCCTTGCCCCAATAGGGTCCGATCGCGCCGCAGCCGATGATGTTATCCTGCTCCTCCGCGACATAAAAGTGCGTCCACGATGCTCTCTCGAGAACATGTTCAGGCGACTCAACTTCGATAAGCTGTTCCATCAGCTCTACTGGATAATCCTTGGTATTCGATATCCGTATGGTCTTACGGATAAGCTCTGATACAGCCTTTGCATCTTGTTCTTCAAATCTTCTGATGTTCATTATCTCCTCCCCTGAAAAAAGGCCACATCTGATAACTGGCCTTGATACTATCTTACTAACAAAGATTATACCATCGCATACATATTTCCAAGAAAATGCCCGCTGCAGTACATCGGATTTCTCCGACAACCCACGGCGAGCTTCGGTTTGCCGGTATCAGCCGCGACGGACAGCATTACAGGTGGAGCATAAAACCTGCCATAGTGGTTGAATAAAGGTTAAGAATAGGTATAAACTATCAGGGCGATTATTAATGTGAGGTGTACTCATGGGCCGTTTCAAAATGAACCGTTTAAGAGTGCTGGCTTTCCTGATTGTGTTCGTCAGCATATTCAGTCTTATAGCTGCGAAGATCATCGCCGTCAACAGTTACGGTGATACTGCGGACACGTCGGTGTTCTACTGTACCTTCTGGTCACTCGTGCCGCCGATCATCGCCATCGCGCTCGCCCTCATCACGAAGGAAGTTTATTCGTCCCTGTTCCTGGGAATCTTAACGGGCGCGCTTCTTTACTCGAACTTCAGCTTCGAGGGCACAATTACGCACGCGTTCAACGACGGCATTGTCGCGTCTCTTTCTGACTCATACAACGTCGGAATCCTCGTGTTTCTAGTAATCCTCGGCATCATAGTAATGCTCATGAACAAAGCCGGCGGCTCAGCTGCTTTCGGGCGGTGGGCGTCATCACACATCAAGAACCGCGCAGGCGCTCAGATCGCGACGATCGCCCTGGGCTGCCTCATCTTCATAGACGATTACTTCAACTGCCTGACGGTAGGCTCTGTCATGCGCCCCGTCTGCGACAAGAGCAAGATCTCCCGCGCGAAGCTCGCATATCTCATCGACGCCACGGCAGCTCCCGTCTGCATCATCGCACCCGTCTCGTCATGGGCGGCAGCAGTCTCTTCGTATGTTGAGGAGGGCAACGGACTTCACCTGTTCATCCGCGCGATCCCGTTCAACTTCTACGCGATCCTCACCATCGTCATGATGGTCTTCCTCGCGCTCACGAACCTCGACTACGGCCCGATGGCGCTGCACGAGAAGAACGCGAAGGACAAGGGCGACATCCTCTCCGGCATGAAGGGCGTCGCAGGCATCGCAAGCGAGGACGCCAACCCCAAGGGCAAAGTCGTAGACCTCGTTCTCCCGATCGTTGTCCTCATTGCGTCCTGCATCATCGGCATGATCTACTCCGGTGGTTTCTTCCAAGGGGAGAGCTTCGTCGATGCTTTCTCGAACTCCGATGCCTCCGTGGGCCTCATGCTCGGCTCCGCGTTCACGCTCGTAGTGACGATAATCTTCTACCTGATCCGCGAGGTGCTCTCGTTCAAGCAGATGGCTGACTGCATCCCGGAGGGCTTCAAATCCATGGTGCCCGCGATACTGATCCTTACCTTCGCGTGGAGCCTTAAGGCCATGACAGACAGCCTCGGCGCGCGCGAATATGTCGAAAAGCTCATGCTCAATTCCGCAGACGGATTCAAGTCATTCCTGCCCGCCATCATATTCCTGGTCGCAGTCGGCCTGTCATTCTCGACCGGTACGAGCTGGGGTACATTCGGAATCCTCATTCCCATAACCTTAAGCGTCTTCCCGCTGACAGACCCGCTGGGCGTCGTCTGCGTCAGTGCGTGCATGGCCGGTGCCGTATGTGGCGACCACTGCTCACCGATATCCGATACGACGATCATGGCGAGCGCCGGTGCCCAGTGTGACCACGTCATCCACGTGTCCACCCAGCTGCCGTACGCGCTGACCGCCGCAGGTGTCAGCGCCGTCGCTTACATAGTCGCGGGTTTCTTCCCGAATGCATTCATCGCACTGCCCGTCGCGATCATCATGATGCTGTGCACAATGTTCCTTCTTCGAACGAGTCTCAGCCGGAAATCGGGTGGTAAAGTGCGTCAATAGCATATCCACATGGGAGGTGCAGACTGTCCGTTTAATCGCCCTAACTGCTAAAAAACTCCGAAACACTCGTTCCGGAGCCTTGATCATTGTCGGTTATATTCCGATTAAGACGATCAGCCATTAAAATACGGCTCAGCATGTCCCTGTAATGTGTTCGCTCCTCCTGTCCAGAAATTACCGTTGCTGTATGTACTTACGACATAAAGCTGCAGAGGTATTTTAACACCATCTTTCACAATAGTATTCCTACAGGAATAACTGCCAAACATAACTTCCTTCATAATGGATGTATTATCCCTGGGATATGTATAAATCCATTCACCGTTAACATAGAAGATAGCCGGGGAATTCTTTGATTCAACATAAGCAACATAATAAACTGTATATTGCTCGGTTAAGCTCATATTACACTCTGGATTGCTGTTACCAACGCCAAAGACAAGAATATATGGTTCATTATCTCTGGTGCGATCCATCAATTCAAGAACTTTATTTCCCCACTCGTAATCAGCTGAATCAGGTCTATTAAACTTAGCGTCCCAACGGACATCACCGCCTGAACCTCCGCCGGTAGCATCTCCTGTGGTATTACTCATAGCGCCGGGTCCTAATCCGTAGAGTTCGGTCATGATCGCCTGGCATGCAACTCTGGCATTATCAGCATTCGTAAGTATCCTATTCTTCCTTGCCTTTCTGATATAACCGGTCAATGCAGGTACAAGCATTGCTGCCAGGACCGCAAGTATTACAAGTACAACAATAAGTTCTACAAGTGTGAATGCACTGCTATGATGTTTAGCCTTAGTAAATCTTCTCATAGTGTATTTCCTCATCTACATATTGAGTCAAATCTATATATTAATTGTACAGTCTGTGTTTTATTCAATCAAGCAAAATGGTCAGCTATGATCTCCAGACTCCCGGGCTCAACATGACACGGCAGGCATATGACCTCTACTCCGGAAGCCTTAGCCAGTTCCAATGCCTCTCCGAACTCAGGATGCGTCTTAACATTAGCCCTTACCTCGTTTATCCCGTCCATCGGGAAAATAGCCCACGCCGTCTATCTCCAGCGTGCATCCCTTGACCTCCATAAGATAGGACTTATCCCCCTTACGCATAAAGAAATCTATCCTTGAATCGCCGAATCTGAACTCCGGCATCACCTCATCAAAGTTCAGACCATCAAGATGCTCCCTGACTGCCTTGTTCGGCGCCTGACTGTTAATACTGACCAGCAGCCCTCCGGCCTTACGCACTGCCACAAGATCATACCGGGTCTTCTTATAAATACACCGGGATTTATATTCCCGTATCTCATATCAACACCTCCGCATCCGTCATCAAACTGATGATCTCTGCTTATCCTTACAGCTGAGCTACTGTCTTTATCAGAGCTGTCAGAACACCATATTAAAAGACCGACAGGATGAAAATCCCATCGGTCTCTGTCCCTGTAAACTGATGCTATGCTCTGTTTTTGCATTACTGCCTTATCCGCATAAAGCACAGTGTTTACAGGCATTCTGGCGGAGATGGTGGGATTCGAACCCACGTATCGGTTGCCCGATAAACGCATTTCGAGCAATGAAACCGAGTGTAATTTGCCGGTTTTTACAGTGATTCTCAGTCGGATAAAGATATCAGAATGCCAATAAAATAAGCCTTTGCTGGATACTGTCACTTTTGTGTCAGTATCTGTTGCTTTTGTGCTCCAAAAATCTCCCGCGAGAATGGAACGGAAACGGTTCGGTATATCGAATGGAAACATTCAATTTTGAACAATTCACACCTTATACCGGAACAGCCCGTCCTATATTTTCACTGATTCTTTCGCCGCTTGAGCACCACCAATTCGCGTTTGAGCACCGCCGTTTCGCGAGATCAGTACCGATGACATAAAAATATCGTTTCACGAATGAGTACCGCCTCTTAAACTTATAGCATCCTGCCTTGCAGGAAATAAGTTAAGGAGGCTTTTAAATGAACAAGATTAAAGCCAAAGAAATCTTGGAAGCAAGGTATCGAGGACTTTCTCTGAATGAGATTGCTAAGACACTGCATGCTTCCAAACACTCTGTCAGTATGGTATGCAGTCGTGCTGTAGCCAAAGGACTGACGCAACAACGTGTGGACGAAATGTCTGACATGGATGTCTATGCTCTGCTATTTCCGGAGAAGGAGGCATCGAATACCATCTACACCGAAGCGGATTACGACTATGTAACCTCGGAATTGAGACGTACGGGCGTTACGATGAAGTTGTTGCACGAGGAATATGTAGATAAGTGCAGAACTGATGGTACATTGCCGGTAGGCTATACAAAGTTTTGTACAGACTATAAGACTTGGAGAGCAAGCCGCGACTATTCGGATCGAATTATCCATAAGCCCGGAATGACGATCGAAGTCGATTGGTCTGGTCCGAAGATGCACTACATAGACAGACAAACTCAAACAGAGGTTGATGTATATCTGTTCGTTGCAACACTCCCATATAGCCAATATACATACGTAGAGGCTTGTCCTGATATGAAGCAGACAACATGGATACGCTGCAACGTTAATATGCTCAATTTCTTCGGTGGCGTTCCGTTAAGGATAAAATGCGATAACCTTAAGACCGGAGTAATCGCCCATCCTCGCGAAGGAGAGATAGTCTTAAACGATCAGTACATCAACTTTTCAGAACACTACGGATGCGCAATCCTGCCTGCCGGAGTACGCAAACCTAAGCACAAACCATCGGTAGAAGGAAATGTTGGAGATATTGCTACAGCAATTATCGCCAGACTAAGGAATGAGAAGTTCTATTCATTTCAGAGTGTGAAGAACGGCGTCGATGAGAAACTGTATGACTTTAACCGGGATGAGTTCAACAAACGAGACGGATCACGTTATTCGGTATTTATCCAGGAAGAACAGCCCTTATTGTCACCTTTACCGGAACACCCGTATGAATTATGTGATTGGTATAGGAACAGAACGGTACAGCTTAACAGTCACGTATGTTTCGAGAAAAACTATTACTCGTGTCACTATTCTTATCTGCATCAGAAAGTGGATCTTAAAGTCACTCCTACTAAGGTAGAAATATACTGTAAGGGTGTAAGGATACAGATGCACGATCGGATATCGTCTCAATTTAAGAATCGCTACTCAACCAAGGAATCCGATATGCCGGAACAGGGCAGATATCTGGATTGGAACGAGCAGCGACTCTGTAAGTGGGCTTCTGACATCGGCCCGTTTACAGAAGAAGTAATTAAACGACTCTTTGATTCCTCTCCGATACGGGAGCAGGCTATATTGCCTGCAATATCCATATTGAAGCTGACAAAGAAATATCCTTCTTCCAGACTGGAAGATGCATGCGAGTTGGCGCTCGCGCGTATCCATAGTCCTCGTTGGAAAAATCTTAATAGCATATTAGCCTCAAATCAAGATGAGATTGTTCGCAACAACAAGGATATGAAGGCACTGTCTGTAGAAGGGTTCTTACGGGACGATGACTTTTATGCCGAGCTTGAGGAGGAAATGAAATGATCAGCAGTTCTGCCAAGCAGCAGTTAATAAAGATGAAACTGTCCGAGATCACGGATATACTCGAACGACAAAACGGGATTATCGAGTTTACGGGTATGCCGTTTGACGAAAGAATGGAATACGTTATAAACAGCCTATATGAGATTAAGCACGCTAAGACCATTCTCGGATTAAGAAAAAGAGCACGGCTTAAGATGCCAGATGCATGTATTAACGACATAATCTGGGAGAAGCGTGGACTTGATAAACGCAAGATCCTTGATCTTGCCACCGGAAACTTCGTATTAACCCAAAGCAACGTAATATGCATGGGACCAACGGGCGCCGGAAAGACATTTATGGCTTGTGCCATCGCCAATGACGCAGCAATCAACCAAGGATTCGTAACTAAGTATATAAGGATGCCTGATATGCTTACGGAGCTGCATCAACCTGAAGCCAACAAGAATAAGCTAAGGAAGAAATACGCTGCTCCCGAAGTCCTTATCGTAGATGAATGGCTTACAAGTGAAGATATCGACAACGACGACATCTCATTTCTTCTGGATCTCATGGAAGACAGAAGCGATACAAAATCGACGATATTCTGCACTCTGTATCCATATTCTCAATGGAACGACAAGCTAAAACGACGCGTTATCGGACAGTCTGTTATCGATCGCATAGTGCACAGTGCTGTGATTATCGATTGTGGGACGATGAACATGCGTGCCGAGAAACGTAAGAGATAAATCGCATGACAAAGCCCCGGCGGTACTCACTCGTGAAACGCCGGGGCTGATATGCGAAACGTATTGGTACTTATGCTGCGAATTGGTGGTACTCAAGCGGCGAAAGAATCA
>DJYO01000024.1 GCA_002450155.1 Mageeibacillus sp. UBA6976
CTGTCACGATAATAGGCAAAAAAAACAATATCATCAACCATTTCCAGTTCCAATATATCATCTATTATTTGATTAATCTCCTCTTCTAGTATTTCATCATCAAGATGACGATAACCCTTTACATATGTGTGGTTAGCAACACCACATGCAGTCAGTTGAAATACTACTATTATTACGATCAATATGAGTATCTTCGCTTTAATCATTTATCGGTCTCCTAAATCTCTCTTATATGTATAATACCATTGCCATAGTTGAGACAATTTGTGTATGCCACGTGATTAATAACAAACTCAACATACTCCCGATATGAAACATACTCTTCTTTTCCATTATTTGATACTCTCAGGTAGTATTCATCCTTGATTGCATCATAAACTACTCCTGTTACAGTAAAATAGTGTCCGGTAGCATCTATCTGATACACGGTATTAAGCTCTCCATCATCTTTTTCGAAGATATAGAATTTAAGCCAATTATCATTCTCATCGTTATCATAAACGTTTATTATAACAGGGTATCCGTTCCTTATCATACTCTTAATGCTTTGTAAAAACGGATCGGGATTCAATGGATCAATTACCTCAAAATCGACAAAACAATACCTTCCATTTTGTCTTAGTATTTCTTCTACATTAATAGCAATTGATCCAAAGAAAACTCCTATTGGTGTTGCCCCACATCCTAGTGTGCAATAAGCCTGGTGCACCAAGTCATAATAGTCTTCATAACAGTATTGTGCTATACCATTAGTAAAGTAGAGTCCAATGTCATTATATGCGATAAGACCGCACCCATGTTGTTTTATGTAGTGATCAATGATATATTCGTTTGTTTGTTCATCTGACCATTCTGATGACTCTGTAACAAACCAATTTTGGTTCCCTCCAATACTTATTTCACCGACACTAGATCCCGGGAACCCACATACTCCTGTATAGTAATAATCCTCGTTATCTATTATTTCAAAACCCCTTCCTTCAATTCCTATCGTTCTTATATCGTTCCTCTTGGGGCGTGGATCTTTATTGTCATTATAATAATCCCTATCTGTATCCGTTTGCGTTGGATCTGAATAATAAGCGAACAAATAATAAGTACCTGTTGTTTGGGGTACGAACCACCCTAACATTGTACTTATATACGGTATGTCTGGATTGAGCTCAACCACACGGTTGCCATTGTCTTCGTATATTCGAACAGTATACATCGTTCCAAGCTCTTCGCCATCAGACAATGTATCTCCATCTGAATCATAGCCAATTGCATGACCATCATCACCGATCGTAGGATCGGTTAATGTGTAGACTATTTCGCCGTTAGAAAGCTGAATGCCTTGTTCTTCCATGAAATCGGCTACGCCATCTTTATCTATATCTGACCAGTCTTCAGTTAATCCGCCGTAATTAGAATAAAACTCGTCCCATATACTATTCCCGTAATCTCCATAGTTATAAAAATACCCACCTATATTGTTAGCAAACTGTTTGCCATGGGCATTCGGAGATAACTGATCTCTGTATTCCGTTGATACAACTGTAACTCCGGAAAAACAACTTTCATTCATGAGCCCACTACAGAGCAAAGACTGATAGTCTTTATCTGTATCAGCCGTAATAATTATCAGCTGCTTTTCATTGTTAATTTCTCCATATGCATCCTTCAGACATTCATACATTCCAGTTCCTGCTCGTAATGCCTGTTCATAAGAACCGTAATTTCCTCCAGAAACTCCATGAATATAATTCCAAGTTACGCCATCCAAAAAATCGCTGACATCGTTGCCTTCTGAAACTTGCCAATAGATCAATTCACGGGGATTCGGATCTGATGAAAAGAAACCTGTTGCTATCCTGTCGCCACTTCGCATGTGTCCTGCAAAATCGTATAACAGTTCAAGAGCCTGATACTTTTGATCAAATGAAACTGATTTATCAAGTACAAAAATATAATCAAATGTCTTTTCCTTCATTGGAATACTGTACTCAATTGGCTCTATGTTATTCCATACATCCAAGTCTACAACCACATATGTGCTAAAATGATCTACCGCCAATGTAATTGTGTCATTAACCGTATCTACAACTGCTTGGTCTTGAATAATATAAAGACCGTGTTCCTCATCGTACCAAAGGATTCCAAGGTTCTCTTCATGTGTATTATTCAATTGTGATTCATTGTAGTGAATAACAATGGTTGCTTCTGTAAATGTTTCTTCACATTCAAACCCGATCGGACTTCCTAATCTGCCCACAACACCCGTGGAATAAACATCAATATCATAAAGATCATCTATAGTCAAAACCCTGTCTATCCTGTTAGCAAGACTAATACTGACATCAACACTAGTTATAAACGGATCATCTTGATTGCTGATCTGTTCACTTGTTGTCTGAAGAAGTCTGATATTGCCATCAGCCGGATCATTTGGATCTTTTCCTATGTATATTTCATCTCCATCGGATATGCCGTCTTCATCAGTATCGTACAACAATGGATCTGTATCATATGTATTGACTTCTTCTCCATCATATAGTCCGTCATAATCCGTATCAGCTTGAGCTATTTCGGTTCCTATCGTCAATTCATAGATATTGGACAAACCGTCGCTGTCAAAATCTTCATTGCCGTCATTTATCTGGTCGCCATCCGTATCAGGTTCGTCGGGATCATATCCGAGCACAACCTCTATTCCATCTGGTATACCATCAGAATCAGAATCCGGATCGTTAGGATCGGTTCCTATTTCCAACTCATATGTATCGGGTAAATAATCCTCATCAGAATCAGTACTATAATCAGGAGTCGGTGTAGGAGTATCAGTTACAGTTGGCTCACTTGTGGGTATCGGCGTTTCCGTTGGCGTAGGCGTCACTGTAATAGTAGGCGATGGAGTGTTTGTCGGTGTTGCCGTTGGAGTTTCTGTTGGTTCTTCGGTCGGTGTCGGGGTGTCAGTAGGAGTAGTTGTAGTTTCTGCTGTGACAGTGATAGTATCACTGTCTAATACGAAAGTTCCGTAAGGAAGCTCTACATAGGCTTCCAATGTATATGGTCCTTCAGAGCTGGTATTAAGGTTATATCTGATCGGATCTTCTTCGTTAACGGGAATCGTGACCTCTACATTGGTTCCATTAAGTCTATAGAGGATCTCATATACATTATCCTGTGGTATCTCTATCGTGAAGTATGCTGTCTGTCCTTCAGTTACCTGACTGCTTGATGCTGTTACTGTTACCTGCGGAAACTCCTGTACTAACTGTAAGTCCGTAGGATCAGCAGTAACATTTAGGATAGAACCGTTATAACTGAACTTATCAGCTACTATTCTTCCGTTCAGTGTAGTGTTGTAAGCATTAATAGAGACTCTGCCGTTAGGTGCATAGAGGATACCGTTTACTTCTATCTGTGTTCCGTTGATAGTGATGTTTCCTTCTTCGGAATACAGAAGTATCCTTCCGGTGGCCTCTTCTCCTGCATTAAGAGAGTTTACGTTATAAGTGATATCACCATGCGCTACTATAACTGCATCGCCGGTAAACTCTGCTCCGTTTATGGTTATGCTTCCATTTGTATAGTAGTAACCATTAGCTATTACGCTGTCCTGAGCTGTAAGGTCTGTCTCAGATATAGAAGGCATATCGTCTTCTTTAGCAAAGATAGATAAAGACCAATCAGGCATTGTTAAGGGCTGTATATGTTCTTGGGCGCCTGTCATGGAGGTTTTCCAGCCTGAAGGATTTACGATACCTACTGTTCTGGCAAAACCAGTCATGGTCAGTTCTGAACCCTGATACAGAAAGTCCTTACCTGAATAGACATCTCCTACGATATTGGACTTCCAGCCTTGGAATACGAAATCGTCTGTTGTACTTGCAGAGAAGATAGCATAAGGAAATACTTCAGTCTGCTCTTCAGACGGAGTAGGAGTTACTGTGACTGTAGGCGTGTTTGTCGGCTCTTCAGTCGGTTCATTTGTAGGCGTAGGTTCTTCTGTAGGAGTCGGTGTCGGAGTCGGTTCATCTGTAACTATATTTACAAGAGATATTGAGATCGGTGCTGCAGGTGCCTCTTCACTGCCCGTTACAATCATGCCAAATGAACATGTTGATCCGGCAGTAATAGCTGTATTACTTGTTATCGTAATCTGTTCTGAAGATCCGGATGTTGAATTATTTGCATTCCATATGTCTGTCACTGTTACTTCGTCTGCATAAGTAATAGCTATAGTCCAGGATAAGACATTATAAGCTGACTCATTAGTAACTGTGTACTGCCCCTGTGTATTGCATCCCCAAGTCGAATTCTGGACATACTCAATGCTTAATGGTGAACAGTTATACTCTCCATGAGTAAGGGGATCAGCATGCAGGAAACCGATCGGCAAGGTGCTGATGGTTATCACCAATGACAATAGTATTGATAAGATTTTTGTTACGCGTAACTGATAGATGGGCATAACTAAACACCTCCGCATATCATGCAAAACTATGAGTTTAATATAGGTGTTTGCTTTTTTTATTATCAATCCGTCTGACGACTTTTGCAGATATTTGGCAGATTTTGCATTAAACGCCTTGTATCATCCAAACTCTTAAGAACGGTCTGCTGCAAATCATATTAGAACTACAGTAATAATAACAGGAGACCTTCGGCCTCCTGTCAGATGATCATGGACTTATATCGTTTAGCTCAAACTCAGCTTATTCGCTCAGGTTATTTACAGTTCCAACGAATACCGGCATGTTTGTTGATGTCTCGATAATGACATAAGCAAAGGGCCTGTCGCAATTGATCTCCTTGGTCTGTTCTATCATACATGCACCATCTGTCAAAACGATCGCTGTAGCAGCTGCAGCTCTGGTGCCCTCTTCGGTAACGCTGATATGTGTGTTGTGTATTACCTGATCTATATACAGGTCAGAAGGATCAGCTATTCTTGAAAAGTCTGCTTCATCCGGATCAAAAGGAACCTCTGCTCCCATGTCGATAAGGACAGGCTTGAGCTGAAGAGAATAATCGTATTCAAACTCCGGCATTCTGACAGTGACCTGCTCTTCTGTTTCACTATTCATAAACTCTTCGAAGTCGCTGCCTGTAAAGCCCGCCAGAAACTCATTTGCCGAGATCTCAGTGTCCTTAGGCAGTATGGCTACAAAAGCATACTCTCCACCCTCATAAAGCTTGGCAAACCCTATGGCATCTTCTGTCTCATAGTAAGACTGCATCCTGTCTTCCAGCATTGTTACTTCGATGCTCTCTCCACTGTAATCTGTGAATACTCCGGGATACGATTCATTGAAGGCTGCATCCCACTCTGCATCGAAGGCGATGGCGTTTGCTACAACCATAGCTGTGCTTGACGGGAGCGACTTTATCATATCTTCGATCATGCCGTCTGTATTATCGCTGATCCACTCATTTATCCTGTCTTTTGTCTCATCGTCAAACGCCTCTTCCCTTGCCTCGGCCCGGAACACCTCAGACACGTAGTCAATATAAGAACTGTTCATACGGTCACCCAGAACAAGAGTGTTGTTCCATATGGCGTTGGCACAGGCAAATTCCACATCCTGCGAATTGTTGATCCTGTCCATAAGGTTTGCGGCAAAGGCCTGCTGCACAAGGGGATCCTCTCCCTCAGCGAAAAGATCCGTCAGCTGCTCTAATGTGCTTCCGTTCGCACCGGCTGCCACAACGTCCATTGCCATCATGACCGATGTCGGAGATACCATTACATTTTCCGCACCTGCGCCTGAAGCCACATTTGACATGAGCTCAAATGCATATCTGTTGTATTCGCTTATAAGATAGTCTTCGTTAGTAAGTTCTGTCCCTGCAACATCCTCATACTTAAAAGGGATCTCCTTGGGTTCCTCATCCTCTGCAGGCGCCTTTACTGCCGGAACAGCGCATCCGGTTGCAAGAAGCACCGTTGCCATAGCTCCTGTCATTACCTTTAGCAAACTCTTCATGTATATGTCCTCCGATCATATCTTTGATACCTATAATACAGGTCGCAGGGGCATATTGTTGCAGGGAGCAATATTTTTTAATACTAAAACGGTCCCGGAGGCTCCGGGACCGTGGGTGATCATGACTTCGTCAATTGCATATCAGAAGAGGTAAGAGATAAACATTGTCACACCGATGCAGATGGCGTTGACATAGACTCTCTTGTCGCTCTCGAGCTTAAGCTCATTTCTTGTTCCCTCGTAGAGCATAAGAACAAGATATGCTGTTGCCATAACTCCTACTGCACTGCCGAGGTTGCCCCAGATGAGTGAGATGAAAGGTACTACAAGCACCTTTACAAGATAGCAGGGCGCTACAGCCATAGATGCAATAGAAAGGAGTCTCGGGTAACTGTATTTCTCATGAATGACAGAACCTGCAATGTAGTAAACACCTGCCATACCGAATGTAAGGATCGCAAACATTGCAAGGCCTCCAAAGAAGCTCAGGAAGAAATAACCGAAGCTGAAGAGGCCAAGTATGCTGCCCGAGGCAGATCTTGTGACAGTCCTTAAGATCGTGAGAGCAACGATAACGATAGCAGCGAGGATAGCTGAATTGGCAAAATCGTTATACTTCTCAGCCTCAATGACCGTGCCTGAGAATGGCTTTATAGCCGCATTAAAAAGTGTCTTGAAGAACTGGTCAAACGGGAGGATAGTGCTCTCTTTCTTCGGCTTGGGTTCTGCATTTGATTCTACTGCCGCTGCAGCTGCCATACCTTCCTGCTCTGCAGTATCTACAGCTTCGCCTGCAAGATCTGCGCTGCTGTCGTACTGAGGAAGGCTGGTTCCGCACTCAGGGCAGAAAGTCGCACCTATTCCGTACTCTTTACCACAATTGGGACAATTCATATAACATACTCTCCTATATAGATGATAAGAGGATTATAACATATCTTTTATAATGTCCATGAGTTTGATCTGCCACTCATCCTCAGATGCGGGAGAGGAGCTCCTTGCAATGTAGACCGAGCCGTCTATTTCCCAAACAGCTTCGTAGTAGAGTTTTTCTTCATCTGCTCTGTCCCTGAGCAAAACATTAACATTCAGGATATCTGTCCAAAGGATATTATCTGACTTGTTCAAATAGTCCTCGATACTGCCGTTTCCTTCGGTTATCACCAGATCTGAAGCTTCCTGGCGCAGGCTGTTTTGGGCATCTCCGGAGGTAGCTGCGCCTTCAGGTGTATAGAGCATGGGGTCGTCCGGCTTAGTGTCTTCCTCTTCGCACCCTACAAAGGAATCTATCTCATCCGATATCTCGGCTACAGTTGTGGCAGCAACTGCAGCCTCGGTTGCGTTGTCTTGGGCTGATGCTCTCTTGTATTCAGGCGCCATCTGATGTGCAAATCTCGTAGCGATAAATACGGCAACTCCCACGACAAGTAATCCTGCCACTGCATAGGATGCTATTAATATAGGAGATATCCGGGCTTTCTTCTTAACCGGGAGGGGCACAGCAGGCGTATCGCCGATATGCTCAAAGACGTTATCAAGAACGCGCTTTCTCATATCGTCGTCAATGGTGATATGACTCATGAATTCGTTATACTTATTCAAAGTCATCTGCCTCCTTCAGTATCTCCTTAAGTTTCTCTCTTGCTCTCCTGAGATCAGAGCGGACAGTAGATTCCTTGCGGCCTAATATCCCTGCGATCTCAGCAGTCTGATATCCTTCCTGATAGAACAGGTGGATAACTTCTCTTTGGGCACCGGGAAGTTTCTTTACTGCTTCCCAGACAAAGGACAGATCCTCTTTGTCCTCTGCTCCCGCTATCTCTTCGTTCAGTTCCTCTGACTGCCTGACCTTGTTATAGTCAATGCGGTTCTTGGCAAGGTTGGATGCCACGGTGAGAAGCCAGGCTTTGCGGTGCTTCTCGTTCTCAAAGACAGGTCTGGTGGTGACAAACTTTATGAGCGTCTCCTGCAGAATGTCCTCGGCATCTTCCATGTTGTGCAGATAGGAATAGGCCAGACGAAGTATCGAATTACCAAGCTCGTCCATTATCTGTCTTGTCTGATCCTCTAAGATCTCCCTGTCAGATAAGGCATCGTCCCGGCTCACCTGCACAATGTCCGTATCGCCCGAGATAAGCATCAAGCCTATCTGAACAAACCACGGTAATCTCAAGCGCAGGGTAATCATGTAGCCTCCGATTATCCGCTTCTGTCCTTAATACAGATGAAGCGGCTGATATGTTGCAGTGCAACAGCTAGATTATGCATTAAATTTTTTTGAAAGTAAAATTTCACATTACCTTAATACATTTTTATTTTAGTTCATTCATAATAAGTAGCATGGATATGAATGCTAACAGGATCTTTTTCAGGTCGGGGGCAATGTATGTGACTGTGCTTATCAGCTCAGCCATGGTATTCATTGTCCTGCTCGCTCTCCAGATCCTGTCCATTAATCCCGGGACTGTATATTTTATCGGCATTGCACTGATGTTCCTGTCCTTCCTGATGAACATCGCTCTGGATAAATTCGGATTCTATGCATCCTTTGCCCTTAACTTCATTCAGTTTATGATATACACCTACGAGTATCTGGTGGCAGGCAATCAGTATGCTCCGGTCCTTATCGGCATGACCTTTGCGATAATGGTAATCGACCTTATCCTCCAGTATTACATCGTGCGTATAGCCAGCAGGATCTACGCCATCAAGAAGAGCAAGCAGGAGGAACGCGGCGCCAGGATCACCAAGGAACTCGAGGATGAGATGTTCTCCAGGACCAGTCTTATCGTAAGTCACGACAAGTCCGAAAAACAGGCAAAGATGAACGAGGCCATAGGTGAGAATCTTGCAACATCCGTAGACCCCCTCACCACTCTCCCCAGCAAGGCCATGCTGACAGATAAGATAGACAGCCTCATAGCTGAAGACATGGCAAATATGCAGAGTGCCACTATCCCATCCAAGGCAGCAAGACACTTCCGCATAATCTATCTGGCATTAGACAGCTCTGATATGTTAAGCCGCGAACTGGGACGCAAGACCATGGATCTGTTCATACAGAATATGTCCCACCGTCTCCGCGAAGCGGCAGCCCCCAAGGATATAGTAGCCCGCGTGGTCAATGCAGAGTTCATCATATTTACAACCAGACCCATGACACTTGAAGACTGTTCTTCATATGCATCCCGTCTTGCTAAGGCATCACTTGCAGCCTTTGAAGGTGGCGGTGAGTCTATGGAGGTAAATATATCTTCAGGTATCGCCTGCTATCCGGAAGACGGAAGAAATGCAGGAGAGCTCATCGCCAAGGCTGAGGAGGCAATGAATGCCGTTTACGGCGAGAGCGGCGTTATAGGCAATGTCTCAATGACGTCTTTTGCCTGGCAGACAGAGGCTCTCAGCAAGGGACATGCGCTCTTTGAGGGCAAGACCAGGGATGAGATAGCTATCATCTTTGAGAAAGCTATAACTGACGGGACCTTCCATATGGTGTACCAGCCCTTCTTTACCAAAGACAGGGAGCTCCGCGGTTTTGAGAGCTTCATGAGATTTGAGTCAGGAGATAGCCTTATCCCGCCTCCGTCATTTCTTGCTGCAGCAGAGGGCGCCAATTACCTTAAGCGCATAGGCGATTTCTCTTTGGACAGGTCTCTGGGACTCCTTGCCAGGATAAACGGGATAAAGCCCGGCCTTCTTATGTCCATCAACATATCAACAGCCCAGCTTAAGGGAGATTTCTATTCCACACTGTCAAACAGCGTATCCAATTCCGGCTGCGATATTAACAATATAATCCTCGATATCCCTGAGGAAGGACTCTTTACAAACATAGAGGATATCAGATCTTCCATAGATAAGCTCCAGCAGTCTGGCGTAAAGCTTGCCTTGGATAATTTCGGCAGAGGTTATTCTTCCTTCAACACCATACCCCTGCTCCCCATATCCCTTCTTAAGTTGGACGGTAATTTCACCAAGATGTTAGGATCTGATCCTAATACAAATATCCTTACTTCTTCCGTGATCTCTCTTATGCACGATATAGACATCAAGGTCTGTGCCACAGGCGTAGGTCTGGCAAGACAGTTCGAATCGCTGAAAACCAAAGACTGCGACCTGTTCCAGGGCAAATACCTGGGCGAGGCCATGACAGAAGATCAGATATTGGAATTTGTTAAGGGCGCCTGATCCTCATCCGAAGAAATAAACGAAGCCCAATACATGGAGGACTACGCCTGCAAGTACGAACAGGTGCCATACCATGTGGGAGAACTTGAATCTCTTTGAAGGGCCGAAGAAGATACCTACTGTGTAAACGATAACACCTGAGAATATAAGCCAGAAGCAAAGTCTTGTGCTATTGGTATAGAATTCCTTGATCCTGAAGATAAAGCTCCAACCCATGAGCGCATAGAGCAGATATGTAAAGCCCTTGCCGACTTTGTTATTGGGGTATGCCAAAGCAGTAACAAGAACGCCTGCCACAGCCATTGCAGCTTCAAGAGACCAGAGGACCGGGCCTGATACGGGACCCAGGAAATGGATGCAGACAGGAGTATATGCACCAAGGATAGCAAAATACGCTACTGATCTGTTGACCTTATCCATTATCCTCTTATGGGGAGTGCCATGCTTCATGAAGTGGTAGATGGTAGACAGCATAAGAGACAGTATCAGGGTAATTATGAATGCCGATATACCGATGACCGCCATAACTGTCGATGCCGTTGTGGCGCCCTCTGCTGAAGAAGCATCGATATATGTCTTGATAGCAGCATAGGGGAGCAGGCAGAGCAGATAGAGTGCAGGCACGCCCGCAGTAATGGAGTTGCCCACCTCTTCACCAAAGGTCATATATGTCTTCTGGAGACCACGCTTAACTGCGCGCTTGGAGCTCTGGAACCATGTCAGTTCCTTGAGGCCCTCATCGAGCGGGTCTTCACCGGTTGCTGCGGCATGCTTCTTGTCGTCGCTGCCTGCAACGAAAGTCTTCCAGAATTTACTGTTCTTAGCCATTATATAAGCTCCTCAAGCTGTAATAAACTTTATTATTTTACATAGAGACCGTGTTGTTTTCAACAGGTTAGTTATCCTTGGGCGGACCTAACGGTATCACGTCGTCCGAAGTGCCTGATGCAGGCGGAGGTCCAAGTTGTATAACATCACTATTGGTCTTGGGGGCACCCAAAGGGATCGCTTTGTCAGATGATCCCATGTTGATATTAGCTTTCCTTACCTGGGGACGGGGCTTCCTTTGTTCAGATATGTCGGTCTGTGCCCTCTTGCTCCTTGCCGCCTCCTTGGCGACTTCCTCGGGGGATGCGGCAGAGCTCGGTGCCTTGATAACGGTACCAAGCACTTCGGGCTCAGGCTTGTTCCTGAGATCCTCAGCCTTGGGCTTGCGCTCTATGGCAGGATCAGCCTCGGCAAAATCGGTGCGGGGTGCAAGCTGCTCTGCCAGATAGGCGTTCCTGTAGAATCTGGCTATCTTGAATAAAGCAAGCCAGATAAGAGCGAGGGGCAGGAGCCAGTAAGCAAGTCCTGCTGCGATCCTGTCGCCTGTAATTGCACTTGTTGCAGCAAAGGGTGCCTGAATCATGTCGTATATTCCCCTAAGCAGCATAGCAAAAAGAGAGGATACGATGTTTGCGCCATCTCCGCTTATAGCTTCGGGTGCCGGATAGAACCACTCGGGCAGATAGATCATAAAACCGTATACAGCAAGACCTATATTGATCCAGGTCTTCTTACGGTAAGCTCCGAAGATGGGAAGGAAGAATACAAAGAATAATGTGTACAGAACGCTCATGAGGATCTCAAATACAGTAAAGACCCTCGGCACTATCCCCTGGTATGTATAGTAGAGCGGCTTAAAGCAGACAAACATCAGAGCGCCTGCCACAAGTCCCAGGAATACACATGTAAAATAGTCTCTTCGCAAGTTGTAAATACCTTCTGTTTACTTAATAAGTAAGGTCAGTCCCCATGAGGACTGACCCTATTATAACATTAGTATCGATGTTGGGCTTTATCCTTGTGCTTCGTCCAGAGGTCTTAAGTACTTGATCCTGATACCGGTAACACAAACACCATTGCCGCCAAAGTGAACACGGTAGACATTGTTGCGGCTGTACATCATGCCGGTAAAATGGTGGCTAACCTCCTCGCCGTTGGTGCCGTTCCAGGTGATGACCACTAAAGGTATTGACTGGACATAAACGCTCATGGGGATCTGAGCCAGCTCTCCGAGCTCCGAAGATCCGATGAATTCCACATCGTAGATACCGGGCTTGGAAGCTGATATGCCGAATACTATATCCTTGCCTGCTCTTGTGTTTGCCGTAACAGGAATAAGGATCTCATCATCAAGATCGTAGTAGACATCTGCCTCAACATTGACGTCTTCGTCCTTGAAGGGATTATCTATCTCCTCTACCTTGGTATCCAAACCACAGAGTCTGTCCATTGCAGGAGTATTCATTGCAAAGCGCAGGATATTGGCAGCATTCCTCTGGAGCTCGGCTCTCGTTATGCGCTCGCCATCACCCTCAGTAAGAGCCTTGTAGCAGTCAGTCTCCAGAAGGTCTGATCTTTCTACATTGGCGCAGACCATGTAGATATCGTTCTGGGATCTGGCCATTACCGAGTGGGAGGTAAGATCGTATTCTGAAGAATCCTTGCCGTCCTTTGAGATGTTTGCCCACCAGTCAGTCATGACGATACCGTCAAAGCCCCACTGCTGCCTTAAGATCACTGTGTTCTGTTCGTAGTTATTGGCACTGTAAGGTCCGTTAATACGGTTGTAGGAACTCATGACAGATCTTGCCTTGCCCTCTCTTATTGCGATCTCGAAGGGGAGCAGATAGATCTCTCTTAACGCCCTTGATGAGAGGACCGAGTTCATCTCACGTCTCTTCTCCTCGCGATTGTTTGCACAAAGGTGCTTTATGGTGGGAGTAACTCCGCTCTTCTCAAGAGCAGCTACCTGAGCTTTGGCCATCCTGCCCGTAAGCACAGGATCCTCGGAGAAGTACTCAAAGTTTCTTCCGTTAAGAGGGTGTCTGTGTATATTGATCCCGGGACCCAGGAGTGAATCGATCTTATTTATGAGCATCTCGAGGCCCAGGAATGTATAGAGCTCTTCTACGGCTTCAGGGTCAAATGTGGATGCCAGACAGGTTCCGTTAGGAAGAGAGAATGCCTTCTTGCCGGAATCTATCCTGAGGCCTGAAGGGCCGTCTGTGCAGCAGAGGGTCGGAATGCCCAATGCCTTGAGTTCTTTCGATACGCCTCCGAAGGCAGCTGCAGTACCTACTGTTACTTTAGGTGAGCCCATTCCCTCGCCTCTGATGATGAGGCTCAGGTCTTCGTCTGTTAACTGGGCAACGAAATCCTCCATGGTGGCTCTGCCGCACTTAACATCTGCAAGCTTAATGCCCTTATCACCGGTCTGAGGGATCTCCTGAGGGACTGATTCCATCCTGCGATCTAACACATCTTCTGTAGCAAGAGGTGTATCCTCGTAGTCTATCTCGTAGCCTGACCCTGCCTTGCGGGCGATCATCCTCCTGAAACTCTTGCGGGGAGCAAGAGCGCAGGTGAGACTTTCAAGAAGAGTCGTCTTATCTATGGCAAAAGAGCCTATCTCATAGGCTTCGCTGACATTGCCTCCGACAGATAAGATATACTTGCCTTCTTCGAGTATAAGTCCTGTTCCAAGCCCTGCCCTGCCGTCGTCATCGAAGGATGCAAAATATCTGGCAGGTGCGGTGATCGTTACTGTCTCACTTGCTCCTGCAAGCAGCTCTCCGGTCTTGGCTGAACCTATGAATACGATGGCAGGTTTGCTGAGCTTTCCGTCCGGGGCCTTAACAAATAATGTTACGACCTTGCGTCCGGTATAAGACCCTGTGTTGGTTACCTTAAGACTGACCCTTACTTCGGAATCTGCATAAGAACAGGATATGTCGCTATATTCAAATGTGGTATAGGATCTGCCGGCAGCAAAGGGATACAGGACCTGGTCCGGGGCAAAGGTCTGGAAGTATCTGTAGCCTACAAAGATATCTTCCTCGTAGATATCCTCATACTTATCCTTATTGCCGAAATTGTTATTTGAAGGATAGGCCTCCAAGGTCTTTGCGATAGTATCAGGGAGGCACCCTGAAGGAGATACTTCACCCGATAAGACCTTGCCTACTGCCAGACCTCCGAACATGCCGCTCTGCCAGATGTAGAGAACGGACTTGATGCCAAATTTGGCAACAAATGCCATGTCTATGATATTGCCTACATTAAGAAGGACTACAGTCTTATCGAAAGCAGAGGATACAACCCTGAGGAGCTCCTCCTCGCTATCTCTCAGATAGTAGGCGCCCTTGTCTGCCGTATTGTCACGGTCCTCGCCCGCAGTCCTTGCGATGATGATCACGGCCACATCATTCCTTGACGAAAGCCTGCCGGCAAACTCCTCATCTACAGGCATCTCAGGCTGTGACCAGGGCTCCTGACCCCATCCGAATCCGGCCTCAAGGGGATTAGTCTTCTCCCACTCGTCGTAAGTATCCATGAGCTCTGTATCCAGGGTAATTCCGGGGCACGCCATAAGCCCTTCTCTTATGTCGTTTACATGAGGAACATTGACCATACCGCCGGACCCTGTACCTGACTTATAGTAGTGGGTCTGCATCCTTCCGAAAAGAGCAACTCTGCTGCCCTTCTTGAGGGGCAGGACATTCTCCCTGTTCTCCAGCATAACGATGCCTTCAGCGGCAACATCTATACATGCCTTGCGGTATTTATTCCAGTCAAGAGTCTTAACAGCCATGATCAGGTTCCTCCGAACTATCTTATATACGGATATATTACTTAATCTCAGGACAAAAGGGTTTACTAATAATTGTTTTTGTATAAGATTTAGTTCAAAAAACCTGTGGCTTTACGAATTGTTAACTTATTCTATGGGTACGTAGCCGCTGCGCTCTACTATTGCCTGTCCTTCAGGTGACAGCATAAAGTCTATAAGCCCGGTAACATTGGGATTAGTCTCTCCCCTGCGGTATATCGCATAGATATATTCCGTCGCAGGATATGTGCCATTTGCGATGCTGGTGATATCAGGTTCAACACCGTCTACTGCGAGCATCTTAACACCGCCTTCTTTAAGCATTCCCGTAACATAGTATCTGAATGAGAATCCAATGGGAGATGCGCCTAAAGTCGTATAGTCAGCCCTGACAGGAATATCGCCCATCAGAGATTCAAGCGCAGTCTGAGAGCCGCTGCCTTCGTTCCTTCTTAATGCAGCGATGGGCATATTATCGCCTCCGACCTCGCTCCAGTTATCTATCTGTCCCGAATAGATCCCCCTTATCTGCTCTAATGTAAGACCATCTACCGGATTAGACGAATTAACGATAAAGACAAAGGCGTCCATCCCTATGGGAACCATCTCCAGCTCTACGCCCATCTCCTCAGCATATTTGATCTGCTCATCAGACGGAGCAGCGCATATGATGATGTCTGCATCGCCCTCTGCTATTGCCTGATAAGCGCCCCTTGTATTTGTATACTGCATATAGCTTTCCGGAGCAAAACCCTCTCCGTCAAATACTACTGAATCCTCGGGATATACGCTCTCCACAAATCCTGCATATACCGGCAGGAGAGCTGCCGCGCCGTCTATCCTCGGCAGCGTTCCTTCAAGGTCTTTTGCTTCCGGGACCGAGGAGATATGCCCTGTTCCTGCGAACGGCACATAGTCTTTGACCTCGACGCTCATGGCCTGCATGCCGGGAGTGTGGTGACTTATGACTTTCTTTACAAAGGCTTCGTAAAACCAGATGTTGATACCTGCAAAGCACAATACTGCCAAGGCAAGTATGGCTATCTGCCATGCTAATTTCTTCTTATCCATATCTATCCCCAGTTTGCGACCATCTCTACTATTGATATGCTCTTCCATAAATGAATGCCGTAGGTAACAAATGACGCTGTGGCGATAAGGCAGAGAGCTAATGTCGCTATCAGCAGAATATAAAATGTCTTATCCTTCATGTCATACCTCACATATGAGCTACTGCCAGGGCAAGGAATCCTATCACGATCCCAACTACGCACAGGAATCCGATCAATATGCCGCCAAATACGATCATGGCTATAAATGGCAGGTCTGACTTATTCTCCCTGTTCCGCTTCCTTGCGTTTATGATGCCTGTTACGAGAAGGGTAATTCCCAAAACGGCCGGTACTCCCAATATAAGTGCCCATAGAACTGCATAGTCCATATTATTTATCCCCCAATGAATCTCTGTATTCTTCTACTTCTTTCCTGTCAAAGGAAGACATGAGCCTGCAGTCGTTACTGTCCAGCAGTCTGTAGTGCCCGGACACAACGTTCTGCTGAATGACGTAGCCTCCCTTACTGCTTATCCTGCGCCACCAGATCTTACCTCCCATCGTGGGCGGATACTTAACATCCCTGTGACCGAAAGCTATAGCCCGTATGATGTCCGATGCTTCGCCTCCGAAAGCGTTCTGTACTATCTCGCTCTTATCGAAGATCGAAGCTGCCAGAGCTGCTTCTGACCAGGAGAGCCTGCGCCTTCCCTTCTCTGTTTCCACCAGACTCTTCTTGGATATGCCGAGAATGTCGCACATCGTCTCCTGGGTTAAGCCGTACTCTGTTCTTATGAGCTTGATCTTGGCGCTCATCATGTTTGTAAACTCTTCTTGTGTCATGGTGTAATTTTACACTTTTTGTAAATTTATTCAACTTATGTGTCTGGCAAAAGTGTGGCAGAAAAAGAGGGCTGCACAAGGCAGCCCCCCCAAACCTTACTATAAGGTGATCATGTGTCTTTAGGCGGCCCGCCCAGCCCTACAGCCCTTACGACCAGTGGTGATATGAGCACTGCGAGCACGTAGCTGATGATGATCGAAGGGATAACAAGAGGAGCCCAGGAAGAAAGCCACATCGGTATAAAAGGCGGCATATCGCCGGGTATCCTGGCTCTTGCCTGGATAACGTTTATAAGACTTACAACAAGGCTTACGATCAGGGAGCTGCCTACTGCAAGAGGAATAGAGTTCAGGAGAGTAAACCTGATCCCCGGGGGAGTTGCTCCCGCTTTAGTTGCAAGTGCCATGCCGAGTCTCCCCAATGGCAAAAACAGTACTGTCAGCACCCCGACTACTATGGATTCCAGGATATTTAGAGCATACATAATGGCGGCAGGCGAATGCTCAAGAGCTTCTTCGGACATGCCCCGGCGGACAAATAACGTTGCGATTATGCCCATGACAAGAGAGATCAATACTGCCATGATGATACTAACTGTGCGTTCCTTGCGCTTGATATCCTTCATAATGAGAACAGGTCCTTTGTAAAAACTAGCAGGCAGAACATATTGACGGCCCTCTATGTAAATTCTATAGTACAATCTCTCATCGTTGCCAAAGTAATATTTATGAATTTAGCGTGGCTCTAATGTGCAGTTTTCACATAGCCTTGCCAAATCTTCTTCAAAAATACATAATTAACCCTATGATAAAACGCAGTTTCCGTCAGATTCTGTTTCTTTTTATACTGGCAGCCCTGCTTGCCATTATCTGCACGATCACTCTCAATATATGCGGCAAGACCCAAACGATCTCCATAGATAAGCAGGATGATGTCAGTATAGAGGACATAAAGGTAGTCAATGAGTTCGGTAATGAGCCTTCTGTAGTTAAGCTCACCGGGCGGTATGAATCAGAGAACAGTTATGATTTTGTCTTCAGCAGCATAAGCCCCGGCAGTGAATTACTGGTCTTTAGCACGGATGACTCAGGAACTGACATAAGAGACACTTCATATCTGATCGTACAGAGGTCCGGGCTGATAAGCAGGGACGAGAATCTGGGCAAGATAAGAGGCGATATCGTAATACCAATATCGATAGTAGTCTTCCTCGCATTTGTGGTAGGGATACTGTTTTATAATTACAGGTCAGCTGTCAGAGAGAGTATATATCAGCCCCGCTGCATAGCTTTTCTGGGAATGGCCATCTTTGCGGCCGCATATCTTGTGATACATCTTATGACTATCTCCGATTACGGTGGCCTGGAGCACACGATAAGGACCTTTATCTCTGCTCCGGAGACCATATCCATCTTATCGCTCCCCGTCGCCGCCATAGCAACGGTAATCGTTACTGCCAGCAACGTGGTCCTGCTCATCAAGGAAGGCCGAAGCATTAAGAATCTGTTAGGCCTGATGCTCGGCCTGCTCATTTGTCTGGGAGCATTCCTGCCTTCTATCATATATATGCTCATGTTTAATATAGAAGGTTTTGACATACATAATCTGACCGGATTTCCCGCATATTTCGAAATGTTCCTGGAAAATATCCTTACTTCTTCGATCATCTATTTTGAATGCATCCTCATCGCAACCATAAGATGCGCCATAAGAGCGGCGCGGCATATTCCCGCCTTTGACAAGGACTTTATCATGATCTTGGGCTGCATGATCCGTAAGGACGGTACCCTCACCGCGCTTCTCAGGTCAAGAACTGACAAAGCTGTTGAATTTGCGAAGATGCAAAAGGATAAGACCGGCAAAGACATCTTCTTTATCCCTTCCGGGGGTAAGGGCGATGACGAGTGCATGGCAGAAGGCAGAGCTATAGCAGATTATCTTATATCACAGGGGATCCCCGAAGACAGGATCTTAGTAGAGGATAAGTCCACGAACACCCGCGAGAACATAAGATTCTCCCGCAATATAGCAGATGCCGTAAACCCTGAGGGCAAGATGGCCTTTGCCACCACGAATTACCATGTCCTAAGAGCCGGAGCTTATGCCTATTTGGAAGGGATCGATGCTGAGGGCATCGGCAGCCCTACCAAAGCTTATTTCTGGGCAAATGCCTTTATAAGGGAATTCATCGCAAATATAGTTAACGAGCGCAAAAAGCACTTTATCTTCCTGGCTCTCATCCTGCTTACGCTCTTTGCCCTTGCCATGATCTTATACATCTTTGCGTAACTTTATGGTTACCCCTTGCTTATAAAATAAAAATCATTAAGGCAAAAAGCCCTTAAACTGTTACGGGCGTATCCCTTTTTGTCCTATTTTTCACGCAAAATGATGTTGAGTTTTCTGTGAAAGAAGGTAAGATAATATTGGTTATAAATTAACATTAGGAGGACTTATATATGGCAATTGTTTCAGCTGCTGAAATGATCAAGAAGGCTCATGAGGGTCACTATGCGATCCCTGCTTTCAACACAAACAACCTCGAGTGGACAAAGTGCATTCTTCAGGCTGTTCAGGAGACTAACACACCTGTTATGATCCAGACATCTGAGGGCGCTGCTAAGTACATGGGCGGTTACAAGATGGTAGTAGATATGGTTAACGACCTTATCGATTCTATGGGCATCACAGTTCCCGTAGCTCTCCACCTCGACCACGGTACATACGAGGGCGCTAAGAAGTGCATCGAAGTTGGTTATTCTTCTGTTATGTTCGATGGTTCACACTATCCCATCGAAGAGAACATCGCTAAGTCCAAGGAGATCATCGAGCTCGCACACGCTAAGGGCGTTTCCGTAGAGTGCGAAGTTGGTGGTATCGGCGGTACAGAGGATGGCGTTACATCCAACGGTGAGCTCGCAGATCCTGCAGAGTGCAAGATGGTTGCAGACCTCGGCGTAGATTTCCTCGCTGCAGGTATCGGTAACATTCACGGTAAGTATCCTGCAAACTGGGCAGGCCTCAACTTCGAGCGTCTCGCTGAGATCAAGGAAGCTACAGGCAACAAGCCGCTCGTTCTTCACGGTGGTTCAGGAATCCCCTTCGAGCAGACAAAGAAGGCTGTTGAGCTCGGCGTATCCAAGATCAACATCAACACAGAGCTCCAGCTCGTATTCGCAGCAGCTACACGTGAGTACATCGAAGCTGGTAAGGACTTAGAGGGCAAGGGTTATGACCCCAGAAAGCTCCTCAAACCGGGTGCAGATGCTATCATCGCTAAGGCTAAGGAACTCTGCGAAGCTTTCGAAGCAGCAGGCAAGGCTTGATCTAAACCTAAAACACACACAATGCAGAGGTCACCAATCTTGGTGGCCTCTGTTTTTGTTCAAAGATATCTGTTAACTGCTAAATAGCACTTCACCTGTGATCGCATTAATCAGTATCGCTTTGCGGCTGACGCATTCTGATCCCGATATCACTTGATTGGTGTGCACATATATAACCCAGAACGGGGATAGATAGCTCTCATCGTTATTGTGACTAATACTGACATCTGAACCGAAATCAATATAATCAGAATCCAAAACCATCAAATAGACCAATTCGGCGGCATAAATATGTGCCTCCCAATCGTTGTTTGACGCTTCATCAAGTATATCTGAGATTGCCGGCGTCGCAAAATCTATCGCCTGCTCAAAAGAAAGCAGAGTTTGCTGCTCCTGTTTATTCTCCAGATCATTATTGATGGTAAAGATCTCATATACATTAGCACCGTCATAGTACATCTTGTAGTAGTCATTAATGATGCGTGTCGTTGTTGTATGCTCATCATCTGAATAATAGTATTCCACTTCAACATCTGACGGTGCGCCTATTGGAATCCCATCCAAAGTCTGCCTGATCAAATAATGATCTAAATTCCGTCCGATTATCGTGTCTGCGATTCTTTCTTCACCAATAGATTCATCAAAAACCGCTACCTGATACAGATGTGATTCAACGGCAGGAAATGTCTCTTTCAAGGCATAGTCATTAAATACAACATCAGGGAAAGCTTCCGTGATTGTATCAATACTATCAATATCCGATATATCTATTCTTGCTAATGAATCAAGAACGCTATTTATCTCTGAACGTGACAAATGTGTATAAGATTGACCTTGTTCATATCCCAACAAGAGTTCAAGGACCGGGAATCGCCCCATCTGCCATTCACTGATAGCATTGTAAAATGGATCCGTCTCTTCCTCTGATGGTATGATCCTATAAACTTTTGCAGTATCCGGATGATCATATGTCAGTATCACGCCTTCCAAATATTCATTCGCATCATACCCTTCATAACTGATAACAAATGTATGAGCATTCTGATCAATATCAACGCTTAACCGATCATTTGGTTCAGTTTCAGAAAATGATTCGTTCGCATCAACAGAAGATTCCGCCGTTGTTTCTGTCTCCACATCAGGTGTTAAGGAAATAGTCGCCAGAGTATGAGCAGATGAGCTGCTTTTAGATGTGCTTATGGAACATCCCTGAAGAAGCATTGTCCCTGCAATCGTTATTACGATCAAAGCTTTAGCATGTGGCTTCATTGGTAATTCTCCGTTACATATAGATCCAGTCTGGACTGAAGCGATTCTGCTATCACATCGACAGATCTTCCCTGAAGATCATAAGAATCTATTTCATCGCAGATCAGGTTATACAGTCCCCAGTCATATGATATAACCGAATCTATACTGTAAACCATAGACCTGTAATCTGAGATTATCCACTCTGGAACAGAATCTTGGCCGTTTACTATGCTTTTCCATATTATCTCATCTTCAGGCACAGTGTCCGGATCAGCTGCATATTGACAAAAATCATCCAAAACATCACTCATTACCGGATTCTGTCCCCGTCCGATTTCTATCTGCTGAACCTCATTAGAAAGCATACATTTTAAGAATTGCCAACAGGCCTCCTGATAAGGAGTATCAGCAGAGATGGCAACAAGGCCGTCGGGATCAGCAGCATGGGCAGAGCCATATACCGAAGGGAAACCGAGATAAACGAAACTGTCGTTTAATCTGGATTCAAAGAAAGACAACTCATATACATTTCTTAGAAAACTTCGGCAGATTAAGTAAGATCCATCATGCACAGTTTCCAATTCCGCAATACTGTTTGGCATGGAAGAACTCGGAATACCGTTCCTTATAGAATAATCAACTATATCTCTTAGCTCTTCAATTGGAATAATGTGCTCTCCCGAAGATCTGTCTATAATATCTCCAAGTGGATACCTTATTATCTCATCAGCATTGTCCGTAGATCGGCAATCTCCTCGTATTGAGAGTCCATTCTCCGCGGACAGGCTATCCAGCATTTTATATGTAACATCATCATTATCTTCGAAAACGCTTCTAAGGCCGAAATTACCATTGAAGATAAAAGCAGGGAAAAACTGATAACACACTCCGTCTCTTATAATGGTATCCCTGATAGATGGCAACAGATCATCAGCATTGAAATCAGGATCGTTTTCCATGAGGGGCAACATATTGGCAACTAGTCCGGCATTATACATATACCGGTAATCAAAATTCGTCCCGTAGTAGATGTCGGGCGCATTTCCATCATTAAAATACTGTATCAGCTCAGCAGTCTGAGCCTGAGCATCAACTCCTGAATTATATGGATGAGTGCTCCAATAATCATCCAAATATACCCTGTATTCATCTTGTGATGTATTAAACTCATATACAGCCCAACTGACTGCCAGCGAAGATGCTGCCCCGTAACCGCCTATTGTCAACGGTATTCGATTTGCATAGATGTCAGAAGGTATGTTGTTAAAGATGATCAATTCAATCTCGTAATCATTGTATGTATATAGCTTCCCAAATCTGCCAAAGCCGTAAGATATGTTCTCTTCACTTGTCGTTGTTTTATGTGCAGGCTTAATATCAACATAACTCCATTCTGTAACTGGAATCAGAGCTTCGGCATCATAGTCTATTTGATATACTCCCCTATCCGAGAAAACCAGATCGCCGCTTATATCAGGATAGCTTTCGGATATCACGCTGTTTTCCAGAACATGATTGATATTGCCGTCTTCAAAATCCACTTCATAAAAATCAAATCTGCTGATATTGTCTTCCACAAGATAATACTTGCCGTCCTTCTCATAAAACGGCTTACTGTATCCGACTCTGTTAATGCTGCTGATATCAGCACGTCCCGTTTCATCGCCGTTCTCCGAATAACGGATGATGCTGTTTTTTGTCAGCTTAACCAAACCGTCAGTTATTGGATAGAACCCTATTGTATTATCACTTCCCGCTTCTTCGGAAATAATACTGCCGTTATTTATGTCAATCACATATTCTTTATTTGTATCAGTTGATTTGCAGTACAGCTTATCATTTACAATTGCCTGATCTCCATAGCTGACACATTCCAAGGGCAAAGATACAGTATCAATACCCGTTCCGTCTGAACTTATCTTATACAGTTTATAATAACCTTCCGGTCCGTCTCGATCCTCATCAATTTTGGATTCACATACTGTAAGATAATAATAGTCACCACTAAAAAGAGCCGCACAAACAGTCTGACTATATCCGTCTTTCGCCGGCACACTAAAAGAAGCGCATCCGTACCAATAGCTGTCTGTATCAACCGCATCTATCCTCTTGTTACAGCCGCATAAGATATTGGCAAGAAGCACTATAATCAGACAGATAGGTATTGTTTTTCTAACTCGATTATTCATATAAAAACCACCTAATAAGGCTTTGTCTTGTGCCGATAAAAACACAAGACAAAGCCGCAAGAATCCGTTTAATAGGAGAAATAACCTGTTAGTGTTACATTCTTTCCTGTAGTGTTATACAACCTGTATGTGTGCGACCCGGAGGTAGTTATATGATAAGTTCCATTTGATGAACTCGAAATAACAGCACATACATTGTCAGAATCACTTCCTCTATCGGCTCTGAGTCTTAATCCTGTTGCATAAGTATTCGTGGGCAGTCCGTCATATTGAATGTAAGTGATACTATAACTGTAGTTATTATCACCAGCGTTGACAGTCTTTGTCCCGACTTTTTTTGATGATCCATTATTAATACTGTAAGTATTTGCACTGCTTATTAATGCCATTCCTGCAACTATACTGGCACAGGCCATAACCGATACGATACTCTTGATTATCCTTTTATTCATATGTCTTCTCCGTTTATTGATTATCACTTTCGTTTATCGATGCAGATCCTACTAACGCTTCACCTTCCTGATAGTTTCCTTTGAAACCATAGTTTCTCCAAAATAACCACGTTCCAAAAGCCAATATCAGAATGATCAGACATGTTACAACGATAGTGATCGTTCTGATCTTTTTGTGCTGTAATTCTATCTTTGAAGAATCCAACGCCTTCTCATAAGAACTAATGATCTCTGACTGTTCATCCAATTTGTTTAGAAGCTGTCTGTTTTGTTTCTGAAGCTCATTTATCAATTCACTTTGCTGCTTCTTGTATTCATCGTGATGAGACATCAACGAGGCATTTATCGATTCTTGGCCTGATACCAAATTGTCCACGCCATCAGAGATTTTCTCGAGAACAATCTGCTTAGATAGCGGGTCATGTCCGTCATTCTCCTCACTTAACAGTTCTTCTTCAGTAATACCTAACAACTGAGATAATTTCTTTAACTCATCAGAATAAGGTTTGCTTTTATTCTGTTCCCATCTTGCGATCGATCGGGCACTAACCCCTATCATGTCAGCCAGATCTTTTTGGGAATAGTTGTTATCTTCTCTATATTGTTTAATCCGTGCGCCTGACAAAACAACATGCCCTCCCATGAAGATTCCTATTCCAGTCTATGATATGAATACTGCTTTTTCAACTGACAACTTAGCTGTCACATATGTGACAACTAAATAATAGAACGCAATGATTTCAGGCATCTGCGCTGTTATATGGTGACAACTTGAATCTGCCCTTAATCCCTGATTGACAAACAGTTCTAACATGCAGGAACATAACATAAATCCGAATATGTGCCGGCTCACACTTCTGTCTGAATGATATGTCCGTACTGAAGTTCATCCTGCAATAACCCAAACACATAAGCAGGGCTTTCACGGTAAAGACCAGTCTCTATGTCTTGAACTTTCTCGTATATTTCTGAAGTATATATGCTGGCAAACTCGTTTACACATACAACTGTGTAATTGATTTTTTCTTAAGATCGCTCATACAGTCTCCCTTCGGCCAGCTTTTAAATATATTAACCATCATTGCTTTGTTTGGTTAGCTCATCAGTGAATACTCTGTCTTTTATTCCATATCTATTCCGGAATCCGGTCATTTTCGGAATGGTTTTGGAATGAATGGGACTTATTCCGGATATGTTCCAAAATCCAGCGATTTGCGGAATGGATCTGGAATTAGGTTGAAGGTATCTGATTTCTTTATATAATATGTGGCATGAGCAAAGCACTTATAGCAATGAGCGGAGGAGTCGATTCGTCCCTTGCCGCCAAACTTACGATAGACGCAGGCTACGACTGCATCGGCTGCACCATGAAACTTCACGATAGCAAGGAAGATGTCACTTTGGAGGGTAGAACATGCTGCAGCCTGTCTGATGTTGAAGATGCCAGGAGCGTCGCCTTTAAGCTGGGAATACCCTACTATGTATTTAATTTCACCGAGGATTTTAATGCCGCGGTAATAAAGCGCTTTATAGAGTCCTACGAAGCGGGCATTACCCCTAACCCCTGCATCGACTGTAACAGATACATGAAGTTCGATAAGCTTTTTGACAAGGCCAAGATCCTGGAATGCAACTATGTTGTAACAGGTCACTACGCGAGGATCAGAGAGACAGATGGCAGATATGAGCTCCTTAAGGCCGCAGATGACAGCAAAGATCAGAGTTATGTACTCTATTCCATGAGCCAGTACCAGCTTGCCCACGCCATGTTCCCCTTAGGCTCCCTTAAGAAGACAGAGGTAAGAAAGATGGCAACAGGCTTCGGCTTTGTAAATGCCTCCAAGCCTGACAGCCAGGATATATGCTTTGTCCCGGACGGAGACTATGCTTCCTTCCTTGCAAGAACTACCGGCAAGGACTATCCTGAAGGAGACTTTATAAGTGAGGACGGCACAGTGCTCGGCAGGCACAAGGGCATAATCCACTACACCATAGGTCAGCGCAAAGGACTTGGTATCGCCCTCGGCGTGCCTATGTTCGTCAAGGAGATAAGGCCTAAAGACGGAACAGTAGTCCTGGCACCTGACAAAGCCCTTTATTCCAAAGAGGCTCTCTGCAGGGATTTCAACTGGATCAGTGGGACCCTTCCGAAAGAACCTGTCAGATGCAAGGCAAAGATAAGATATAAGCATAAGGAGCAGCCCGCCACCGCAATCCCCCTCGAAGATGGCATGGTCAGAGTAGAATTTGACGAGCCCCAGAGGGCGATCACCCCAGGTCAGGCAGCAGTCCTGTACGATGGCGACATAGTACTTGGCGGCGGCACGATAGTCCCGTAATAAAGCCATTGTAACAATGTTAAACACGAGGAGGGGCATATGAAACTCACAAAGATCGCAGCAACAGGCATCTGTTTTGCCTTAGCATTATCGGCAGCAGCCTGCTCGGCAGATGGCAGGAACAGAGAAAAGGACAGAGACGAAGACAGTACCCCTTGGTATGCTTCTGAATCTACTGCAGAAGCAGAGACCGAAGCTTCTTTTCCCTCACTTGAGACTTCAGAAACAGAGAATACTATCGTAGTCACGGACCTATCCCGTGAAACTGAACCTTATGCCCCGGATCTTCCTGATGCTGCCATTACGGAGATCAGCATAAGACTTACAGAGCTTAACCATGCAGGCTACTATCTTACAGATTTTGAATCAAGCGAATACGATCTCAAAGATGTGCTCCATGTAGCAAGAACCTGCCTTAAGCTTGCTGATAACGGTCTTCCTTTATATGACAGCGAGTATGAGACATATCCCGTTCAGGAAGTAAAGAACTTTCTTATGGAATACTTTGGCATCGACATAAGCGATTCTGATCTTGCCTCACTGAGCGAGCCGGGTGGTGATTTCGATCTGACAAGAGAGCCTTTCTACGACGGAGAGTATCTATATTTCTACGCAGCTGACGGCGAGATCTACTCTGCGATCGACATAGTAAGAAGCTACGAGCCCAACGGTGACGGCACATACGATATCTACTTCAACCGTTATCAGCTGGATCTTGAGAAAGCAATGGATATCTCCTGGGAAGAATACTACGAATACTGCAGCCTTACTGCAGGCGAGGCTGATAACAATCCTGACCTGACATACGTAGGCACCGGTGAAGCAGAGATCGCCATGACCTCTGCAGGACCTCAGTTCATTGAGATCGATTTTAATGAAACGTGATCGTATGAAATGCCCTTTATATCTTGCAATAGATGCCATATGGTCGTTCATTCTGTCATCGCTCATCTGGTATCTTGTGCTAAGCAATGCAAGCTTTGACTTTTATCACAACTCAGATAACACCCTTGCAGGTGTCATCCTTGTTGCAGGGTTTGTAATATATCTGGTTCTTACTGCTTCTTATATTGTCTTCGGATATAAGAAAGTTGCAGGTTGGCGCTGGCCGGTGGCTGTCTTTGCAATACTGATCTGCATCTTAATGGGATTCTTAGGCATGTTCGGTGCAGCAGTTCCAGAGCTTATAATGCGGGGTTGAACAATTCCTGCCTCTTTGTTAGAATTACGGCATAGATCTTAATGAAAGGACGCATATTAAGGATGTATTGGATAACACCTAATATTCAGCTTATGAATGGTTTCTACAACGCTTCCTTAAGGGGAAGTGCGCCCATTTTCAGGTAAGATCTATCTGATTTCATAACAATTAATGCGCTCTTCTCCTTTGAATATTATTTCAAAGGAGTTTTTATTTATGTCCAAATACAATATCTTCAAACAGCTGCGCAGGCTGTATATGTCCAATTTCCTGAGCAATATTTCCATCGCAGGAGCAGCCTGGGTCCTGCTCCTGGTATCTGACGGTTATTCCCTGATCCAGGTAGGTCTGGCAGAAACGGTCTTTCACATAGTAAGCCTTACCGCAGAGATTCCCTCGGGAGTCTTCGCTGATGTCTTCGGAAGGAAAAAGAGTCTTATCCTGGGATGTCTTTGCGGAATAGTATCTTCTGTAATAAGAGGATTTACAACGGGTTTTCCTCTGGTGCTGATATCCATAGCCATGAGCGCCCTGTCTTATAACTTTGCTTCAGGGAGCGACAGCGCTCTTGCCTACGACTCCCTTGCAGAAGAAGAAAAGACAGATATGTACGATCCCTACATAGCAAGACAGACCCGCATCTACAGGATCTCCAACGGGCTTGCTACTCTCATGGCAGGACTTGGCGTAATGATCGGAACCCGCAATGCCCAGATCCTGTCCATTGGTACAGGTCTTGTAAATCTTACGGTCCTGAATGGTCTCAAAGAGAACAAGATCATCAGCAACGCAAGGAATATCTCCATAAGAAAGAGAGTCCGGGAAACATATCTTGGCAGCATAGGTTTTCTCAGGGGCAACCGCAAGGCGGCAGGGCTTATCTTCCGGAACGCTGCCGTGGGCGCTATAGATGTCTTATTGCTCTTCTTCCTTCAGGCGAAACTGCCTATGACGGGTATCCCGAGCTGGAGCCTCGGGCCATTACTCTTTATCATGTCCATGGGTGGAGTATTAGGTGCCTTTGCGTCAGGCAGGTCAGGCAAGATAAGTCTTACCAGACTGTTTGCCGTCTGCATGACTCTCGCTCTGGCAGGCCTTCTTTCGGAGTTTACGGGGATATGGTATCTCATGACATTAGGTGGTACCCTTACGGCCTTTGCAGACGATCTCCTGCAGATAAGATCTGACATAGCTCTGAATGAGATGGTCCCGGCAAAACAGAGAGCAACTCTTATATCAGTTAACTCCTTCTGTTTCTCTCTGGTGATGATAGTGATGTCGCCTTTGGCAGGATTTATCTTCTCTTTGTAAGAAGTCAGGGAAACTTCCAGAATCCCGTGCCGGTCTCAGGGTCAAATTGTCTCTTTATGCCGGCTTCGGGTACGGGAGTTAAGGTTATCTCTGCAGTATAGAGTACTACTGTGGATCTCAGGTGCCCTGCTGCCACTTTGTGCCTGCCGTCTTCCTTGTAGGCGAAGACGCCGTGGGCATGGCTGTAGAGTCTGCCTTCTTCATCGCTTATGATGTTGCCGGTAAGGCTTGCCATTTCCAGCATCCCCTCGAGCACCGAGGTCTCAAACTCGCCTGTCTCGGGAATAAATGTCTGGAGGCGGCAGCTGCCGCAACCGCCAATGCCTGAGTATGTGCAGGAGGAGATATTCTCTTTTGAGCAGAGATCTATAAGGCTTGAGATGATCTCATCGCCCCTGTCCATTCTTATGTAGTAGGTATCACCATATCTTCTGAATTCCATCTGCCTTATCCCTCACCCCGTCTTCTTGAGCCGCGCTCGGCATATTTGCGGTTCTTGATGAGATACATCTGTTCGTCTGCCTCCTTGATCGCAGTTGACATGTCAAAGCTCCTGTCAAGAACAGATGTTATGTAACCGCTGCTGGTAGACACGGAGTAAGGTTTGCCGGACCTGCTGTTATAGGCTTCCAGATAGCTGTCTATGCCATTAAGAATGGCATCCGGATCGCAGTCTCCAAATACGACGCTGAACACTTCGTCACCTCCGAACCTGGTGGAGAGGCTGTTCTCCGGCACGGCGTCGAAAAGAGCATTTGCAATGGTCTGTATCGCATTATCGCCTTCTGCATGACCAAAGGTATCGTTGATGTATTTAAGGCCATCCAGGTCTGACATTATGACGGTAACCGGCTTATCTCGGTAAGCGGGCTTCTTCCTGAGCCTTGCGAGAGCATTCTCAAAGCCTGTTCTGTTATAAAGGCCGGTCAGTGAATCGTGCCTGTACATCTCATCCATCTTGGACATGAGCATGCTCTGGTACTTAAGGTTTATATATCCTCCGATACCGATGCTTACGGCATTGGTAACACTTAACGTATAGGCATAATTGGTTATATGGTAGTTATCGAAGTAATAGCAGATAAATCCGAAGGGCCTGTTCATGAAGTCAAGGCAATTGAATATCAGAGGATATCCCCTGTCTGTCAGTTCGATAAGCCTGTCTCTTACCGATGGGGAAAATACATCCTCCGTATATTCGTATTCCTGATCACCTGCAAACCAGTCGCTGTATATCTCCGGATATTCCGAATCGTATACGGTTACAAAACGCTTGAGACCTGAATGAATGCTGTCATCTGTAAAATAGTTGATGTCATCGTTAAAGCAGTTGGAATCTACAACAGCCATCAGGCTCTCTGTCTTATAGGAGCTCATGTTCTTGGCAAGTTCAGCCGGGTCCTTGCTCATCTGCATGGATGAAGTCACCATCTGCAGGACTCTGTTATCGTCATTGATGAGAGCAAAACTCTCCTTGAACCAGTTGCGCAATATCTCCGGGTGATCCGAGTGCTCGGGGCAGCCGCAGGACTGATTGGGGATAAAGGATGTCTCTATCTTGATATCTCTCTTCTGCCCTGTCTTGATGAGCTCAAATAACAGATCTGCCGTACCTTCTGCCATCTTATTGATATCGCAGGCAGAGGTGGTTATCTTAGGGGTTATGTAGTAGATCTCATCGTATCCGTCAAAGCCGCTTATAAGGATGTCTTCCGGGACTCTGTACCCGGCCTCGATAAGCATCTCCGTAACAGTTATGGCCATGATGTCGTTGCCGCAGATTATGGCTTCGGGCATCTCGTCGGCACTACGCTTGAGCAGCTCTGCCATTGCGATCCTGCAGGGGTCAGCCCAGAAATCACCGTAGCTTATCATGGAGCTGTCAAAGGGGATATTGTTCTCCTTAAGCACCTTCTTGAAGATGGATATTCTGCGTTCGGAAAATTCGTTGTTCCTGTGTCCTGCCATCATGTGGGGGCGTCTTACCTTATGGAATTCGATCATGTGTCTTACGACCTTCTCAAAGCCGCCTTCGTAATCGAATACAATGCCTGAAGATCCCATATATGTGCCGTCCGTGGTTACGACGGGAACATTATGCATTGTAGCCCTCTCTATGATCCTGGTGGCGATCTTGTGGCTCTTGATCTTCTCATCCATGATTATGACTGCATCTATATGCTCATAAGGGATCAGCTCGAAGATATATTTCTCGGTAGCAATGCGGTCCTCTTCCCAGTATATGTCGGAGTTGATGGTGAAGATGAGCATTGCATATCCTGCCGCCTTAAGCCTCTCATTAAGATTAACGATGAAGCTGTGTATCTGCGGATCGTAAACACGCGATGTGCACAAGGCAATGAGTCGTTTGTCTTGAAGCATAGGGACCTCCGAACAGGTTCATTATAAAGCATAAATGTTTCGCATATGTTAACAATGCAGATTTTTGAGAGGCAATCGTTCCTGAACAAAAGGACCCTGCCCTAAATTGCGGGCAGGGTTCTTGTAAGTGGCGCCTCAAACAGGAATCGAACCCGTATCTACAGTACCGGAAACTGTTATTCTATCCATTGGACTATTGAGGCAGAGCTTCTATATTATGCCACAGATCACTCTGATTTGTTATCCTGCAGGACCTTGAGCAGACCGACTATCTCTTCGGCGGTCTTAGCCTGGCTTACACTTGTGGGCTTGTATGCCATATATGGCTCTCCCGTTGCGCTTATCTGGCACCTGGCCCCGTAGAAATTATCCTGCATAAGAGCTCCTAATGCCTTCATGTCCAGCTGCAGGTTCGGATCCAGATAGAGCCTTACGCCGGTATTCCTTATGGATGCCCTGGTAAATCCCAGAGACTTGCCGAGAGATCTTAAGAGGGATATATCGGCAAGGATATAGACCTCTGACGGAGGATCGCCGTATCTGTCCAAAGCTTCATCCATAAAGTCTTCGTAATCGCTGAAGGAAGCGATCCCTCCGATCCTTCTGTAAAAGGACATACGGGATGCCTCGTCAGGTATATAAGATTGAGGGATATATGCATCGTAATCGACTTCCACAAGAAAATCCTCCTTGCCTTCTCCTTCGCCGGTAAGGCTTATTCCCTCGCCTGTGATCTCGCCTCTTTGCTGCAATAATCTCACCTCTTCGTCAAGGAGCCTGCAATAGAGTTCGTAACCTATAACGTCCATCTGTCCATGTTGCTCAGCGCCAAGCAGACTTCCTGCTCCCCTTACCTCCAGGTCTCTCATTGCAACCCTGACGCCGGAACCCAGCTCTGTAAATTCCCTTAATGCGGCAAGTCTCTTCTCGGCGTCCTCGTTAAGCGGGACATCTGCATTGTAAGTTATATATGCATAGGCCTGCCTGTCCGACCTGCCCACGCGGCCCTTGATCTGATAGAGCTGTGCCAGACCAAACCTGTCTGCATTCTCTACTATGAGAGTATTTACATTTGGCATGTCCACACCATTCTCGATTATGGTGGTGCAGACCATTATGTCGTACTTGTGGTCCACAAAATCAGATACCACATTCTCAAGCTCCCTCTCCCCCATCTGGCCGTGGGCAAAACATACCCTTGCCCCGGGCATTATGGTCTCAAGTCTTGCTGCAACCTTATCGATATCCGATGTCCTGTTATACATATAGAAGATCTGTCCGTCTCTTGCGATCTCCCTCATGCATGCCTGGACTATTATCTGCTCGTCGTATCCCATTACGTAAGTCTGGACTGCGCGCCTGTTGAAGGGGGCTTCTTCCAGGATGGAGATATCCCTTATGCCGGACAAAGACATATGAAGAGTCCTTGGGATCGGCGTTGCGCTCAGGGAGAGCACATCCACTGTATTCTTAAAGGACTTGATCTTCTCTTTATGGTTTACGCCGAAACGCTGCTCCTCGTCTACTACCAGAAGTCCCAGGTGTGGAGGTCTTACATCGTTGGACAGCACTCTGTGAGTCCCTATTATCACGTCTGCCTTGCCCGCCTTGATATCCATGAGATTCTGTCTTAGCTGCGCCTTGCCCGTAAATCTGGACAGCAGCACGACATTGACAGGCAGGTCCTTGCAGCGGGCTTTAAAGCTGTTATAGTGCTGCTGGGCAAGGAGAGTAGTCGGCGCCAGCATCACCGCCTGGCAGCCGTTCATTACTGCCTTGAACATAGCCCTGAACGCCACCTCGGTCTTACCGAAGCCAACGTCTCCGCAGAGCAATCTGTCCATGGGTCTCTCGGACTCCATATCAGCCTTGACTTCCTTGATGGCTCTTATCTGATCCTCGGTCTCAACATAGGGGAATCGCGCTTCAAACAACACCTGATTCTCATCGTCCGGCTCGCAGGCAAAACCCTTGCTTATGGAGCGGGCGGCATAGAGCTTCAGGAGGTCAAATGCAACCTTCTTGATCGATTCTCTTGCTCTGGCAACAGATCTCTTCCACTCGTCGCCGCCGAGTTTGGTAAGCTTGGGCTCCCTTCCGGCCGGACCTACGTATTTCTGGAGGGAATCCAGGTTCTCAGGCAGGATATAGAGCACCTGCTCGTTAGCGTAGGAGAGCTTAAGATAGTCCTTGCGGGTATCGCCAACGCTCATGGTGATCATGCCGTCATATCTGCCGATACCGTAGGTGTCATGTACTACGTAATCCCCGGGCTTGATGTCGCCGAAGAATGTTATCCTTTTGCCCTTGGCTTTAGGTCTTACGGTCTTTGTGGCACCTATAAGGTCTCCCTCGCCCAGGACTGTGAGTCCCAGTCTCGGATAGACAAATCCTGATGGCAGAGGCGCATCTATAAAATCCGTGTAGCAGTCAAGTTCAGAGAGTCTGCTCCTTAACGCATCAGATCTCTGGCCCTTGTGCACCAGGAGATAAAGGCCTCTCCTGCCGGCAAAAGAAGATGCAGCTTTGTTGTCTTTGTTGATGAGCTCTGCAAGGTCTTCGGTCTTGCCCGAATAGTTGTCTGAAGGAAATCCCGTAACGGTGCATTCCATGCCTCCAGCAAGCCCGTTGCCGGGAGCCTTAAAGCATGCCAGGGTATGGCAGTCCGTTATATTATCAAGACGCTTCAGTGATTCACCCAGATTAAGCATTGCAGAAGGGGCGCATGTGGGAGCGTTGCCTATCATGAAGGAATCCCTGCACCTCTGGGCATATTCAGCGGCATATGAATTAAGCCTGCTGTCTATCTCTATCATCTCATCCACAAACAGGATCGAAGACTTCATGTTTATATAATCGAATATGGAATCTGTGAAGGAAGGCAGTATACCCAGCCATCTTGCGATACCTGAAGGGATCTGGCGCTGCTTTATCATGTCGCTGTCAGAGGCAGCAGTCCTCCTTAAGATCTCAGCAGCCTTGGCTGACTCCCTCTTATCCGGACGCATCTTGCTTATATCTTCGTCGGCTCTTGCAAGTATAAGCTCAGAAGATCTTATTGCTCTGCCCTCGTCCATAAAGAAATAAAGTGATGCCGGTATTATCGTTATCTTATCGAGCTTGGAGGTTGATCTCTGTGTATCTGCATCAAACGACTTGATAAGGTCTATCTCATCGTCAAAGAAATTGATACGGTATGGTTCATCCTGGCCGGGAGCAAATACATCAAGGATATCGCCTCTGCAGGCTATTTCGCCCGGTCTGGTGACCTGATCCGTCCTCTTATATCCGGTTATGGTAAGAAGCTCTATCAGATCGTCCCTACTCCTCTCATCGCCTACGGCAATATCTATAAGGGCCTCCTCGAATAGATCTCTGTCAAGGAATCTGTTAAGGAGTACGGGAGCGCAGATAACCGCTGCGCCGTAATCGCCTCTAACAAGACAGGACAGGGAATAAGCCTGATCTATCCCCAGCTCCTTGGACGTAGCTTCAGCGGTTACAAGAGAAAGCTCCGAGGGCATAAGTGTAATTACATTACCGCTTATAAAAGCTCTCAGTTGGGAAGCAATGATCCTGGCTCTTGCAGCATCGGGTACGATCACAACGGGCTTTCTGCCGGCTTTAAACCCCAGACCGGATAACACATAGCCCTTCATCTCCTGACAAAGGCCTGAGATATTAAGATGCACGCCCTCTTCTCTCGCTTTATTAAAGCTCTCGGATAAGACCGCATCCTCAGTTATAAGACCTAAGAGGTCTTCAATCTTTTGTGCCATCTGATAAGACCAACTTCTCTATCTCTTCGCAAGCTTTGACAAATGCTTCACCGATCATCTCCCGCTCAGATGCGGGAACCTCGGAGAGCACGTAATCTATCAGTTCAAAATGTTCGGGTATAGGGCCCGTGCCTATCCTGACTCTGGGAAATTCCTGGGTGCCAAGACACTTGATCACGGATCTCATTCCGTTATGGGTCCCGGCGCTGCCCTTAAGCCTTACCCTTATGCTCCCCTTGGCGATGTCAATATCATCGTAGACTGTGATTATATGCCCGGGGTCCACCTTGAAGAACCTGGATATCTGCACCAGGCACTCGCCTGAATTGTTCATGAATGTAGTGGGCTTTACGATCAGGACATCCTGCCCTGCTATCTTGCCCTTGCCGTACATGCCCTGGAACTTATCCTTGTCCAGGAATATGTTGTTGCGGGAAGCTAACATATCCACAGCAAGGTATCCCATGTTGTGCCAGGTATAAAGATATTTCTTGCCGGGATTACCGAGTCCGGCTATTATCCACATAGATTATCAGACCTCCGAGCGCTTGTCGTCCAGACGGATGTAATTCTCTCCTCTAAGCCTGCTCTTCTCCGATACCCATTGCTCCTTATTGACCTGCTGGGATCTGCCAATACCGAGAGACAGTGCGGGGACATCTCTGGTGATGGTCGAACCTGCGGCTATATAAGAATCCTTGCCCAGGACAACTGAGGATACGATATTCGAATTGCCTCCGATAAACACGTTGTCTTCGATAGTGCATCCGGCCTTGTCCTGACCGTCGAAGTTACATGTGACCGTACCGCATCCGAAGTTAACGTTCTTTCCGACATCAGAGTCACCTATGTATGTAAGGTGCCTTGCTCTTGTATATTCGCCTATTGTCGAAGCCTTGACCTCAACATAGGCACCCAGCGTTACATGGTCCGCAATGACACACGCAGGTCTTATATGGGAGAAGGGGCCGATGCGGCAGTCCTTGCCTATTGTTGACTGGGTAACGATGGAATAGTCTATGACCGTTCCATCGCCGATCTCGGAGCACTCGATCCTGCTGTTCTCACCGATGATGCAGTCGTGACCTATTACGGTGTTGCCCATAAGGGTAGTACCCGGGAGGATAACGGTATCGTTGCCGATCTCAACATCGCAGTGGATCCAGGTGCTACCTGGATCTGTGATCTGCACGCCGTTGCGCATATGCTTCTCTAATATGCGGCGGTTCATTATCGCCTGGACCTGAGAGAGCTGAACGCAGTCGTTGACTCCCCTCGTATCGTCAAAGTCAGTCTTGGCGGCTGCCACCTTGTAGCCGTCGCCTATAAGTATAGCTATCGTATCCGTGAGATAATATTCACCCTGTGCGTTGTTTGCACCGATCCTGCCTAATGCGGACAGGAGAAGGGATGTCTTGAATATGTACATGGATGAGTTGATCTCTGTGATCTTAAGCTCCTCTTCGGTGCAGTCCCTGTGCTCGACGATCTTGGATACGTTGCCATTTGCGTCTCTTACTACTCTGCCGTAGCCCGTAGGATCGTCCGCATCAGCAGTGATTATTACCGCAGCGCAGTTATCCCCCGCTTCTTCGAAGGCCTTAAAGCCCTTGGCAATGGTCTCGGCAGATACCATGGGGCAGTCGCCCGGAAGGACTATGACAGCTCCGTCTCTTCCTTCGAGAAAAGGTGCAGCCTGCATTACAGCATGACCTGTACCACGCTGCTCCTCCTGGAGGACGTAAGCCACGTTCTCACCCAGGCAGTTTCTTATCTCGTCCTGCTGGTCTGATACGATGTAAACCTGATCAAGGCAACCTGCATCTACAAGAGCATCTGCCACCCATTGAATGATCGGCTTGCCCGATACGTGATGAACGACCTTGGAATGTTTGGACTTCATACGCGTGCTCTTGCCTGCCGCCATTACTACTGCACATATATCCATATGATGATAACCTCTGTTGATACTGAAGATTGCGCATTAGTACGCGCGTATATTATAGCAAATCTTTGTGAGATAAAAAGGCGCATTCTTGTAAGAAGCAGTTAGCACTTTACAACTGACAGTGCAGGAGTATAATGTGGCTGTCCAAGGCGAAGTGCAATTCTTCGACCGGCGGTAACCCTGACATATGGGAAGCCCGCTCGCCATGCAAAATCTTAAGGCATGGCTGACGCAGTGAGATTCTGCGGCCGACGGTAAAGTCCGGATGAAAGGAAGGTATCTTTATATGTCTGATCATGTTAATTCCCAAACCATTTCCAAGATCTCAAAGCGCAGGGCTCTTAATGTCCGGATTGCCGTAACAGCGATCTTTACCGCCATGGCAACAGCCCTTATGTATCTGGAGATCCCGCTCCCCCTTATGCCGCCATTCCTCATGTTCGATTTCTCTGAGATTCCGGTACTTGTAGGTTCTTTCGCATTAGGTCCTGTTTACGGCGTGATAATAGAACTGCTCAAGAACCTCATCCATCTCCCCGCAAGCCATACCATGGGGATCGGCGAGCTGTCCAACTTCATTACCGGCAGCATCTTTGTCGGAACGGCAGGACTCATCTATGTTAAGCGCAGGACCAGGAAAGGAGCTGTTATAGCGATGCTCATCGCGACAGTAACTCTTGCTTTAGCAGGCGTTATCGTAAATGCATTTATCAACCTGCCCTTATACGGCAGTGTCATGGGACTTTCAATGGAGACCATAATCATCATGAGCCAGGAAGCAAACCGCTTCATAACTTCTGAACTGACGCTGCTGATCCTGGCCTTTGTCCCCTTCAATCTTTTTAAGGGATTCGTGGTATCACTCGTAACTGCAGTTGTCTATAAGCCTGTATCAAAGCTTATCAAGAGCACCTACGACAAGACCAATCCTACCAGGTGACACCAGGTATTCCCGCTATAAGATCCAAAGCTTCTTGGGATTGGGGCATATCCGGAGCTGTTATGGGAAATACGTGATACAGCTCATATTCACCTTTGCTTGAAAGATCAAGATATCTTACCTTGCAGCCGGCCTTAGTAAGAGCCTTAGCAAGGTCAAGATTATCCTGCCTTAAAAAGTCTTTGTCCCCTGTTACTATTGCAACCTTAAGGTTTTTGTCTGCATCAGCAAGCTGCTTAAGATCGTAAGCATAACTCTTAAGTTCTCTCGCGCCCTCCATCTCGAACAAGGCTCCGGGGAATCTATCCTTGGGCAGATCATAGCATCCGCAAATAAGGCCTGCGCCTTCTATGTTAAGTGCGGGCACATCCTCGATATTAAAGCCGGTTGCGATAAGAGGATTCCTTGATATGAGCGCTACTACATAGGCAATATATGCACCTGCAGAATCTCCGCAAAGATAAAGGGTGTTATAGCCGAAGAGCCTGGCAGCTTCCGCTATTGTAAACATGAGCCTGGTTATCATGTCAGTAAGGGAAATGCCCGGCATGAGATCGTAATTAAAGTTCAGGACCGACACGCCCGTTCTCTTTGCCAGGTGCATGCCAAAGCATCTGTCCAGCTCTTTGTAGCCGTAGACAAAGGCACCTCCGTGGATCAGGACAAAACATTTATCCCGGCTCTCGGGATCCTCTTTAACAGGCCTCAGGCATTCGTATCTTACGCAGTCTAATATCTTTACGCCTGAAGGCAGGACTTCTTTTGCAAGGCGGGGCTTATCGTAGAATTCAAAGGCCTCGCGGTATTTATCACAAAGGGCCATTACCTGGTCTCTGTCAGTAACAAGATCATTCAGCATAGAGTATGTTTGCTCCTTTTGTCTAAAGATTATAACATGGGTGTATAATCTTTAGAGTTTGAAACCAGGTGGAGGTTAAGATATGCCCCGGAATATAGAAACAGTAGAGAAGCTGTCCGAGCTCGTGTCATCTTTTATATGTCATGCCGCAGGACATCTTCCGGACGATGTAAGAGCAAAGCTCGGCGAGATGCGCCAGATAGAAACTGAGGGTTTTGCACCCCAGATCTACGACTGCATGGAAGAGAACATGAAGATGGCAGATTCTCTGGGCCGACCCTCCTGTCAGGACACGGGTATCCCCCAGTTCTTTGCAAGGGTAGGAACTGCTTTTCCCTACATAAACGAGATCGAGGCATCTCTTATAGAAGCCGTTAAGAAAGCAACGGTAAGGGCGCCCCTGAGACATAATGCGGTAGAGGTCTTTGACGAATATAACACAGGTAATAACATAGGACATCACATTCCCTGGATAGACTGGGAACTGGTGCCGGATTCAGACGAGCTTGAGCTGTATTTCTACATGGCAGGCGGCGGATGCTCACTGCCGGGCATGGCCAAAGTGCTCATGCCCCTTGAAGGATACGACGGTATCGCCAAGGCTGTATTCGATCAGATGACCACCTACGGCGTAAATGCCTGCCCTCCCTGCCTGGTGGGCATCGGCATCGCAGGCTCGGCTGAGGTTGCGGCCAAACTCTCCAAGAAGGCACTGCTGCGTCCCGTGGGTTCCCACAATCCCAACCCAAAAGCGGCACAGATGGAAAGCCTTATGGAAGAAGGTCTCAACAGCATCGGTATAGGTCCCGGCGGATTCGGAGGCAAGCTGAGCGTAATGGGCGTAAATATAGAGCAGGCTTCAAGACACCCTGCAACCCTTGCTATGGGCCTGTCTACCGCGTGCTGGGCGCACAGGAGAGCCGGCATCAGGATAAGGCCTGATTATACATACGATTTCTTCACACATAAGGGGGTAAGCTTATGAGCACATTCCACTTTACTCTCCCTGTATCAGACGAGGATATAAAGAAAGTCAGGATAGGTGACATAATCTATCTTACAGGCGATATTACGACCGGCAGAGACGACGTACACCACAGGGTAGTGGTATCAGGCATGGAATCCCCCGTAGACCTTAAGGGCAAGGCGATATTCCACGCAGGCCCCATAATGCAGAAAGAATCTGAGGATAAATACAAGATCATCAGCGTAGGTCCCACCACCTCCATGCGTATGGAGAAAGCCGAGGCTGACTTCCTCAGGAAGACCGGAGCCAAGATAATAATCGGCAAAGGCGGAATGGGTCCTAAGACTACACAGGGATGCATCGATAATGTGGCTCTGCACACCATATATCCCGGCGGCTGCGCTGTAGTCGCAGCAGAAAGCTGCACCGAGGTCGAGGGGGTTGAATGGCTGGATCTCGGCATGCCTGAAGCTATGTGGAAACTTAAGGTCAAGGAATTCGGACCCCTCATAGTATCCATCGACTCCTACGGCAATAATCTCATAGAAGACAACAAGGTAAGATTTAACGAGCGCAAGGAAGCAGCCCTTGCTGAGCTCAAGGGCAAACTGGATTACATGTCATGAGCTCCTACGGCGATAAGACACCCTGCCTGCCCTATCTCAAAGACAAGGGCATCAAGCTCCTTATCTTTGATCTGGACGGAACGATCCTTGATTCCATGAACATCTGGAACAAGGTGGATATTGATTTCCTTGGCAGATTCGGATACGAGGTTGATGCTGAATATACCAATGTGGTCAAACGGGTATCCATAGACGATGCCGCTCTTTATACAAAGCAAAGATTTAATCTCCCTCTTACAACAGATGAGATCAAGAAAGCCTGGAACGATGCGGTGGCAGCCTTCTACTTGAACGAAGTTAAGCTCAAGGAGGGCGCTTTGGAATACATCAGCAGAGCATACGAAGAAGGCTTTGCTATCGCAGCCGCTACTGCACTTACCAGGACGAACGCCATCAATGCATTAAGGCATACAGGTATATTAGGCAGGTTTAACTGCGTGATCACACTGGAGGACATGAACTCCAAGGTAGATAAATCCTCTCCGGACATATTCAACAAGGTTCTTGACTATGTAAACGCGATAACGCCCGGTTCCCCGCTGCTGCCATCTTCTGCACTGGTGTTTGAAGATGTATTTGAAGCAGCTATGGGAGCCGGACGCGGCGCCTTTGCAACCTGTGCTGTTTACGATCCTATCGGCAGTCACGATATGGAGAGTTGGACGTTATTCAGTAACAGTTGCAACTATTCTGTCAAAGACTGGCAAGATATTTAATTCTTTTCCTCACTATCCTCTTTCTCATTTGCGGCACTTGCCTTAAGCTTTGCTCTCATGCGGCGCGACTTGCGGACATTTACTATCACAACTATAACTACTATTACTGCGACGACCAGGATCGGAATAATGACAGGCAATGCGGCTACAGTGCCGAGGACCAGATTCTGGAAGAAGATCTTGGTATTCTCAACTGCTTCTTCGAACGTGTCCTTAACCTCTTCAGAGAAAGTAACTACATGGGCTTCCTCGACCTCTGTCTCCTCTATTACTTCAGAGATATTAAGAGTGAGCGTTGCATAGGATACCTGGTTCTCCAGCATACGCAGAGAAGACTCGTAGTACTCGATCTCGTATCTTACATTTGTAAGCTCATTCTGGAGCAATATGATGGTATCAAGGTCTTTTGCCTCGTCTAACATTTCCAGGAGCTGCTCCTGCTCTATCCTGTAAGCTTCGAGCTTGGACTGGGTGTCAACATAATCCAGAGTAACGTCATCACTGGTCTCAGACCTGGATGTGATTATACCCTGACCTCCCAATTCGTTTATTAGAGTATCCAGCTGATCATCAGGAACTCTTATAACGAGATAAGCGGACCTTAAGTCTCTGGCATTACCGGTGCCTCCGATCGTAGAAGACTCGATATAGCCTCCCAATGCCTTGGCCCTCTCAGTAACACTGTTACAAAGCTCTGTATAATTGAGGGTATCGATGGATATGTTGACTCTCCTTATAAGGAGTCTTCCCTCTTCGGGATTAAGCTCCCGTCTTGAATCAGATGTCGTATCATAATAACCGGAAAAGTCATCTGACTTATACTCAGCGCTGGCAGATTCAGCGTCTGCTCCTGAATACATGTTAATACCGGGATCTCCCACATAGCTGTTAGTAGACTCACATGCTACTGTAGTCTCATAGATCTCTTCCGCTTCATTTTCATTCCTGTCTGACTTGTCTCTCCTGCCTGTTGAGCTGCATCCGGCAAACACGAGGCAAAGAGCCATAAGTGCTGCGAATACTGATATAGTTCTCTTATTAAGTGCCATTTTGATATCCTCCTTAATGGTTCCTATGCCATTAATACAGACCGGAGATCATAAATGTTGCACCGGGATAAAAAATATTTGGGTATAATCGATATATCGATCGGTCTTAGGGGGTATCTCATGAGCTACTATGGCGACAGCGACGACTTTGCAAACGAAGACGAAGAACTGGAAGATTACGAAGAATCCTTGAAGGAAGGGAGCGAGGGTTGCTATATCGCGACCTCAGTCTACGGTTCCTACGACTGCCCCAAGGTCCGGGTACTGCGTCATTTCAGAGATGAATACTTAAAGATGCATAAGCCGGGCAGAGCCTTCATTAAGATCTACTATGCATTAAGCCCCGGGCTGGTAAGGATTCTCGGCGGCAAAAAATGGTTTAATTCCATGTTCCGCCTTATACTGGATCCCTTTGTGGCAAGGCTTATAAGAAAAGGATACAGGGCATAGGCAACCCCTCAATTTTCTCATAATTTCCCGACGCTTAAATCAATCGGGTAAAAAGCCTGTAAAAAAGGGCTTGAGAACATCTGGAGGTAAGATTTACCACCAAATAATAAAAATTGACAAAAAGGCACGTCTAATTATAATCAAATTGAAAGCAATGCACCTTACCAATGAAGCGTTGGTAAGGTTTTTTCATATACATAGTTATTTTATTCGGTTGCAACCGAGTCGGCCGAACCGAATGTGACTTACTGCAGACTATGGCAACTAATTGCCTAAGATTTCAATTGGATCATTGACTTATCGAATGGTATGATGCATACTTCTATTGAAAAGTACGGCAACAGATTGGCGAAGTTTGCAATTGCGAGGTGTTCTATGTTTATAAAGCGTGATTTGTATCTGAATAAGATCGTCTCGTATATGTGGGATGGTCAGGTTAAGGTCATTACCGGAATCAGAAGATGTGGAAAATCATATCTTCTCAGAACGATATTCAGAGATTATTTGCTTGAGCACGGTGTTACTCCTGATCAGATCATTACTATCGAACTGGATATGGCAAAAGATATCGAGTATAGAAATCCACTTGCTCTCGCGAAGAAAGTAAAAGAGATTGTTGAAGGAAAGACTCAGCATTTCTATCTCTTTGTCGATGAGATACAGATGTCGGATGAGGTTCCTAATCCTTATAATCCTGATGGCAAGAAGATCACCTTTTATGATTCGCTTAATGATCTCAAAGCGATCCCTAACCTTGATGTATATGTAACCGGAAGTAATTCCAAGATGCTATCAAGTGATATCCTTACTGAGTTTCGTGGAAGAAGTGATGAGATACGAGTCCATCCTTTAAGCTTTGCAGAATATTACTCTGCTGTTGGCGGGGATAAAGCTGATGCCTTTGACGAATATGCTTTCTACGGCGGTATGCCACTGGTTCTCTCGAGACCGGATGAGACAGCGAAAATGACTTATCTTAAGTCGTTGTTTTCAGAGGTATATCTTAGAGATATCGTCGAGCGTAAGAAGATAAAACGTTTGGATGTTCTTGAAGCAACGCTTGACTTGTTATGCTCTTCAGTTGGGTCTCTTACCAATCCGAATAATGTGGCCAAGACAATTAACTCCAAACAAAAGCTCTCCGGAGAAAATCTTGTCTCGAATAATACGGTGACCACATATATGGATCACCTCTCGGATGCATATCTGTTTGAAGAATGTAAGCGTTATGATGTTAAAGGGAAGAATTACTTCGACTATCCCAATAAGTATTACTGTGAGGACATCGGTCTTCGCAATGCCAGGATCGAGTTCCGTCAGCAGGAGTTGACTCATATCATGGAGAACATTATTTACAATGATCTCCGTATACGCGGATGCGAAGTAGACGTTGGTGTCGTTTACAGCACGGAGAAGAGTAAGGCCGGGAATAATGTTCAGGTAGCTCGGGAAATCGACTTCATAGCTACTCGAGGTGGAAAGAAAACGTATATACAATCTGCTTTTGCACTTGGAACCGATGAGAAATCTGAAATAGAGAATAAGCCATTTTCCCTTACCGGTGATTCGTTCCCAAAAATAATAGTGCGTCATGATATACGTAAGAGATGGTACGATGATAACGGTATCCTTAACATTGGAGTGATAGATTTCTTACTTGATGATACGATTGTATAAAGTGCATCAATATATAACTCACAATCATAATAGACATGCACCTTACCAATGAAGCGTTGGTAAGGTGTTTTCATATACATGGTCATTTTATTCGGGTGAAACCGAGTCGGATTGTTCCGAATAAAACTGTTTACACCATAGCATTCTGAGATTATAATGAACTTAGTTCGGTTGCGACCGAGTCGGAAGGAGTCGAATAAAATGACTTTTATAGGAAGAACGCAGGAATTATCAAAACTTAAGCGGCTGATATCATCCGATGATATGAGCATGGCACTTATCTACGGAAGACGCAGGGTCGGAAAGAGTGAATTGGTTAAGCAGGCTCTTAAGGAATCCGATATTCCGGCTATTTATTATGAGTGTAAACAGGTTGCAGAGGAAAGCAACGTTAAAGGAATATGCGAAGTGATCTCCGAAGTCATGGATCTTCCTAAGCTTGGCTTTACAACTATCGAGGATGTTACGAAGTATCTCTTTGAACAGGCGAAAGACAAGAAGATGATCTTTGTCTTAGATGAATATCCGTATATCCGCGAGAACATAAAAGGAGTGGACAGCATTCTTCAATCGTTGGTAGATAAATATAAGGACTCGTCAAAGCTTACATTGATTCTTCTCGGCTCATATGTAGATGTAATGAAATCGCTCCTTGAGAAGTCAAACCCTCTCTACGGCAGGGCTGACCTGGTTATAGATCTTCAACAGATGGATTATTATGATTCTTCGCTGTTCTATCCTGCGTTTTCAGAGGAAGATAAGGTCAGGATATATTCCGTTTTCGGTGGTATCCCCTACTACAACAGACTCGTAGATGACAGTAAAAGCGTCAAGGAAAACATTATTGACTTGATAGCATCTCCAGGAGCAAGGCTTGAGAATGAAGTCTCCATGCATCTTAACAGCGAGATCTCGAAAATAGTAAATGCGAACGAAGTATTCGAAGCACTCTCCCAGGGTAACACCAAGTACAAGGATATTTTATCCAAGTCACACGTGTCCAGCGGGCCTACCCTCATTGATGTGCTGGATAAGCTTATAAGGATGGAGGTCGTCGAGAAGAAAGCTCCCATAAACGATGAGGATAACAAGAAGAAAGCCGGATACTATATCAGCGATAACCTGTCATTGTTTTACTATAGATATATATTCAGGTATTTATCTCAGATGAAGATAATGGATCCGAATGTATTTTACGATAAATACATCGACAAAGATTTTGAAGAGCAACATGTTCCAAGAAAGTTCGAGGAAGTGTGCAGACAGTATCTTATCCGTCAGAACAAGGCCGGTAAGATAAACCCGGTTATAGAGAAGATCGGTAAGTACTATTATGATGATCCGAAGAATAAGACAAACGGAGAATTCGATGTTGTTACTTTGGATGAGAACGGATATGTATTCTACGAAGTCAAATTCAGAAAGAAGAGCATATCGAAAACAATGATCGATGAAGAAATCGAGCAAGTAAAGCTCACCGGTCTTGATTGTTATAAGTATGTTTTCTTCGCAAGATCAGGTTTCCAGGCAGAAGAAACGGAAGATATCAAGCTTATACAACTTAAGGAATTATACAAGGTCTGACAATCTACCAACCGGATAAAGATCAAATACCTCGGAGCAATCCGGGGTATTTGTTTACCCCAAAATGTAAGAAGCCCCATTAATGGAGGGGGTGAAGGTTTATTATTTCGTCAGAAAAACAGGAGAAACGTTTTATGGTTTAGGACATTGAATGATGTAGGCGGTATCTACTATGCTGGTCAGTATAGAATAAAGGTCATTACAGACTCTTAAGATCCCATAGGAATCCCTGTAACAGCTCGTCTTCCTGAACTGAACCTGATAATTGACGTTACCATCATCAACGCCAAAGTATACAGTTCCCTCAAAACCTCTATTCAACATAGCCGACAGGGATTTTAACCCTTTATCCAGCTGACCCGTTCCCATAAAGACCCTCTAAGTCTACTTTCTAAGTCTACTTTGGTGTAGACTTAGATTGAAACCGATCATTAATGTACTTTACGATTGGAAGCATAATTTCCTTTTTCACAGTAATACTGTATCTTACCCGTTTATACCATCTGTAGGAAGGTCTAGTAAACAAAGGATCAGCGGGCTGATCAATTGTCATAACTGAAATAGCAATACCTGTGGCCGTTGATATCAAAACCGGGGAGCTCGTCTAATGTATAGATCCGCTCTGAGTAGAGCCAGTTCTGATGGAAGTCTGCAAAAATAAGCAACACATCCTAACCCGTGCGACAGATCATAAAGCATAAGGGGGCTTCGCCATGAAGCCCCCCTACTGTTATCTTGTGTGTTTTTCTTAAGAGCTGGCCTTAACGGTATTCCAGATCTCAGTATATCTTTCTTCGAGCTCGTCAGAAGTGTAGTAAACCTCTAATGTTGCAAAGATCTCTTCTGTAGGATAGTAGTAGAGGTTGCCGGATACCTCAGGGTCCAGCATATCCTTTGCTGCCGTGTTAGGTGTGGAATAACCTACATATTCGCAGTTCTCCAGAGCGATCTGAGGATCGTACATGAAGTTTATAAAGTCCATGGCACCCTCGTAGTTCTGGCAGTTTGTGGGAACGCACATCATGTCAACAGACCAGTTGGATCCTTCGGGGAGAACGTACTGAAGATCGATATCTGTGTTGCCCAGTTCCTCGATCCTGTCCAACATGACTATGTGGTCACCGGACCATGCGATAGAAGCGCTGAGCTCACCTGAAGCCATCTTGTCCTTTAAGTTATCTACACCATATGCAGGACGGAGATCCGCCTTCTGACTGATAAGGAGCTGGAGGGCCTCTTCAAGCTCTGCATCGTCCATGGAGTTGATGGAGTAACCGAGATAGTTAAGAGCAGTACCGATAGACTCTCTCATGGAGTCGTACATACCGATCTCTCCGGCGTTAGCTTCGTCGAAGATTACATCCCAGATGACTGCAGGATCTGTAGTACCTTCAGGCAGGTCGATCTTATTGGCATCGTATACGAGACCTACTGTGCAGTAGAGATAAGGGATCGCATAGTCTAATACAGAATCTGAGATCTCCTTGTCGTCTGTATATGTAAAATCGTTGAACATAGGATCCATGTACTTGGTAACGTTAGGGAGCTTTGTCCAGTCAACAGGCTGGATCCAGTCCTCTTCGATAAGACGGCAGACCATGTACTCGGAAGGGATGATGACATCGTAGCCGTTCTCAAGGTTAGGATACATTGTCTCGTTGGTCTCGAAGGTACGGTATACTACCTCGTACTGAGGGAACTGAGCTTCGAATTTGGAGATGGTATCCTCGGCGATATACTCACCCCAGTTGTAGATTACCAGCTTCTGCCTTTTAGAGCATCCTGCGCCAAAGACCAGGATAGAAGAAGCCATAGCAACAGACAAAGCTACGCTTAAGATCTTGCTTACTCTTTTGTTCATAACATTACTCCTTTATTTTTCTTTTAATTGAAGACAGGTTGGACAGGGCCATAAGGATCAGTACCACGGCAAAGATAAGAGTCGTAAGGGCATTCATCTTTGGATTGACACCGAGCTTGGCCATTGAATAGATCATCATCGGCAGGGTCTGGATAGAGCTGTCGACATTGAAATTGCTTATGAGATAGTCATCTACTGACAGTGTGAATGTCAGCATGAGCGAGGACAGGATTCCCGGCATTATCTGGGGGATGATCACGAGCCTTAAGGTCTGCATCCTTGTTGCGCCAAGGTCCATGGCCGCCTCTGCAAGACTTCTGTCAAGCTGCTTGATCTTAGGGCTTATGGACAGGATGGCAAAGGGCACGCACAATGCAATATGAGCCATGATGAGGGTGAATTCGCCTTTTCGGACACCCAGAAACGCGAACAGGAGCATAAAGGAGATACCTGTTACAAGGTCCGGCATAACATTCGGAATGTAGGTCAGGTTCATAATGATGCCTGCGAGCTTTTTGCCCAGGTATGAGATACCGAGGGATGCAAACACTGCAAATACCGTGGATGCAAAGGATGCTATGGCAGCTACCTTAAGCGTCATGAGCAGCGAGTCAAGTATGCCCGATCCGTCAGACCCCTGGAAGAGACTCTTGTAGTTATCCAGGGTAAAGCTGCCCCAAATATAGGACTTCGGAAGGCTGTTGAAGGAATAGATAATGAGTATCGCAATGGGCAGGTATATAAATACCAGCACAAGGAAGAGATAGGCATTGGGGATAAAGCGCTTGATGTGTCTCATAGTACTACGCCTCCATTGCCTGCTTCTTTGTCCTGACCTCTGAGGATGCCCATGGTGATGAGCACGAAGATGAGGAGGAGCAAGGACAATACATTACCCGCCTGATTGTAGGTCGTACTCTCGTTAAGGATAAAGCTCTGCACGGTATATCCGATAGTAGACTTGGAGCCCTCGGATAAGATGTCCGGGATCATGTAGAAAGTAAGTGCGGGCATGAATACCATCTGTATGCCGGAAATAACACCCGGCAGTGACAGGGGGAATATTACCTTTGTAAATGTCTGTACCCTGTTGGCACCAAGATCGAGTGCGGCCTCTTTAAGACTTATGTCCAGCTTGATCAGGACTGAATAGATAGGCAGGATCATGAAGGGCAGGAAGTCGTTGGTCATGACAAGCTTGGTCACGATATCCGCAAGGATCTCGTTCTCAAGGAACGGTATAGGGTGATCCAGCAGCCCCCAGTTGGCAAAGAGTGTATTGAATACGCCCGTCTCGCTGAAGAATGCTCTCCACGCATATGTCCTTAACATGGTGTTCATCCACATGGGGAGGACAAAGAGCATCAGGAGCCTTGTACCGCTCTTGCGCTGGCGCTTGGATGAAGATGCAAGTATATAAGCTACGGGGTAGCCGAACAGGAGGCATCCTATCGTTGTCCAGAGCGCGTAATCGAGGCTCCTGATAAAGATGGACAGGTATTCGTGAATTGTGACCTTAAAGCCGTAGAATGATGTCGTTACGACCTTGTTCTTAAATAAGACATCAAAACCTGCCATGGTGAATTCGTATCCGCCGCCTGCTGCCTGTTTAAAGAATGCCCTGAAGAATATAAGGACAAGAGGAAGGATAGTAAAAAGGACTATCCACATCATGTAAGGATAGGCAAAGAGCTTGTAGTTCATCCTCAGTCCTATAGCTCCGTAAAGGCAGAAACAAGCACCGATAAATAAAACGATCACAAGGATGTTGCCTGTTAATGTCTGGGAGATATGGAGCCTCTGGGGGGTAAGACCATTGGATTCCAGCATCTCCTCACTTACCATCTTGGATACCGTATATGCATGCAGGACTATCCTTGCAACAAAGAGAGCAAGAACAGCAAGACAGCCGATCCTGCGCATGACCTTGCGGTCAGAATAGAGAGGATAGCTTACTGCAAGAGTAAGGGCTGCTACTGCGATCACTATAGTCAGAACAAATACCCAGACTGCAAATTGCTGGAAATTGATATCTACCGAGCCGTCTCTTATGGTCGTATAGAATCTCGGATTGATCAGCAATGTGAGGAGCGAATAACACCTCTGAGGAACATACTGAACATAGAGATCGAACATGGGGATAAAGATCGCCACAAAAGAGAAGAGTGCTGCCAGGATCATACCCATGGCAAAGGGAGGCATCATCTTGTATCTAGCCTTGAGCTCGGCCATTATTCCTTGTCCTCCGTATCCTTAGCTTCCGTATCTTCCTTAGCCTCTTTAACCTTGATCCCGTAGGAACCATAGTCAGGAGACATCTCTGATCTTCTCATTATCTGGATGTCGTCAGGGTCGACATAGAGTCCTACCCTGTCACCGATCTTGACGGGATCCACATTGTGGACCATCCACTCGATGCCGTTATCGGACTTAACGATTATCTCGTAGTGAACGCCCTTGAATACTATGGACATGACAGTTCCGTTTATCCTGCCGTCTGCCTCTTCGCCAACGTAAAAATCTTCAGGTCTGATAACCATGTCGACCTCGTTGTCTGTGCCCTCCTTGAATTCAGGGAACATGGGGTCCACGCACTTGAATACGATACCGTCTGAGAACTTGACCTCAAAATCCTTGTCCATGTAGCCGGGGATGATGTTGGACTCGCCTATAAAGTCTGCAACATAGGCATTCTTGGGCTCGTTATATACATCTATAGGCGTTCCTATCTGCTGGATTATTCCGTCCTTCATTACGATTATCGTATCAGACATCGTGAGAGCTTCTTCCTGATCGTGGGTTACATAAACAAAGGTTATGCCCAGCTCTCTTTGCATCTGCTTAAGCTCTATCTGCATCTCCTTGCGCATCTTGAGGTCAAGCGCTCCCAGAGGCTCATCCAGGAGCAGTACCCGGGGCTGGTTTACGATAGCTCTTGCAATGGCAACTCTTTGCATCTGGCCGCCGGAGAGCTGGTCGATATAGCGGGAGCCGTAATCGGCAAGACCTACTGTTGCAAGGGCCTTGTTTACGCGCTGCTCGATATCCTTCTTGGGGACCTTCTTGATCTTGAGGCCGAAGGCAACATTATCGAATACATCCAGATGCGGGAAAAGAGCATATCTCTGGAATACCGTATTGATGTTCCTCTTATGTGCGGGCACCTTAAGGAGGTCCTCGCCCTCAAAATTGACGATGCCGGAATCTGCTGTCTCAAATCCGGCTATTATCCTTAATGTCGTAGACTTGCCACAGCCTGAAGGACCTAAGAGAGTAATGAACTCGTTGTTCCTTATGTAGAATGTGATATTCTTAAGGATCTTGTTGCCGTCAAAACTCTTGTTCAGGTCCTTGATCTCTATTATGTGTTCTCTGCCGGTATCGTCGGGAAGAATCTGATTTTTAGCCATTTGTTTACCTCTGTCAGTTGTTTGTTTAGAAGCTCGGAGGGGATGAGATCCAGATCACTTTGACGGGCCTTGTCCCCCGGTTCTCGATATGGTGGGGTTTGTTTGCCACATAGTAGAAACTCTCACCCTTCCTGGCGGTGTATTCATTGTCACCTATAACGATGGTCGCTGTGCCATCCGCTATATATCCGAATTCCTCTCCCTCGTGGGGGTTATCCGGATAAGTGGCGCCACCCGGTTCTATCGTTGCCAAGATCGGCTCCATCTCATTCTTCTGGGCGTTCGGTATCAGCCAGCAAATGTCATTCTTAAGATCCGGATCGTGCTTTACCGAGAAGTCATTCTTGCCAAAGACGACTCTCTCCGGGGCATCCTCCTTGAAGAAGTGTTCAAAATCTGTTCCGAGAGCATCTAATATATCCTGAAGGGTCGCTATAGAAGGTGACGTCATGTCCCTCTCAAGAAGGGAGATAAAAGCCTTGGAAAGCTCGCATCTGTCACCTAATTCCTCCTGGGTCAGACCATTCTTGAGTCTCAGGTTCTTGATCTTTACTCCGATATCCACAGACAAACTCCTGTTTAACTTTTAGTTTAGTATAACTTTACCGTACAGAAACAGGATTATACTACGTGCTAAACTCCTTGTAAAGTATTTCTAAACTAATTAAAACAAGACTGAAGTGAAAAGTTAAATTCC
>DJYO01000007.1 GCA_002450155.1 Mageeibacillus sp. UBA6976
AGGTTTTTTCACAGCCCCTTTTTTCTCTTCCTACTATCCTCCGCCAATCCCTTAGACCGTTCTATTCCCATCCCCGGATAGGATTGTCAACTTCGGATCACCACAAACTATCATGTCGTGTACTATTCTTATCTGTTCGTCTATAACACTCTCAGGATTCCTGGTGAGTGCCTGCTGTTCTCTGAGTCCTGCAATGACCAGAAGCGAGTGATAGGCGATCGTGTCTGCATCTCCTTTACCGAAGATGCCCTCTGCCTGTCCCTTGCGTATGAGGTAAGCTAGTCTTACCACTGATCTGTCCATTCTCATCAGCTGCGCCTGTTTGCCCTCGGGGGTTGTAAGTGCAAACTGGGAGATCGCAACCTCGAGGGTTGCCACATCAGAAGTAATAAACTTCTTCTGCGATTCGAGGAATTCATCCAAGAGGTCATCTGCCCTGCGCTGATCCTCATACATAGCAGCGGCTTTGATATCAGCTATCTCCTGCTCTGACTCGATCAGGGCGCTGATTATCTCAGATGTTGATTTGTAGTATCTGTAGAGACCGCCTCTGGACAGATTGGTCGCCTCGCAGATATCCTGCATCGTCACACCACGAAACCCCTTGTCTGCAAACAGTCTTGCAGAACGGCTGAGGATACGGGCTCTGGTGTCATCACTCTTGGACATGGATTTCCTTCGGATTTATGTGTAAGGTTCTCAAAAAGCGACATGCATGTCGCTTTTGAACTATTATAGCACATAAATTTTAAAAGCAAAGTCCTATATTAAATATGTTATTTTATATTTATGGCTTTAACGGATATCAGGACAGATCTGTGGGAAACACTTAAAGAGCGGGACTTACCCCTCGCTCTATACGGCACCGGCGACGGTGCTGATAAGATAATCCATGCACTTAAGACCAAGGGACTAATGGATAAGGTCAAAGCCGTTTTTGCAAGTGACGGTTTTGTCAGGGACCGTTCCTTTGCAGGATTCAAGGTCAGATCCTTTGATGACACACTGGCTGAATTCGGTCCCTCGGGATTTATCACCCTATTGTGCTTTGGCTCTTCAAGAAGCGAAGTGCTGAATACGATAGATAAGATAAGATCTAAGACTACGCTATATGCTCCTGACGTTCCCGTCTGCGGAACAGAGCTCTTTGACTATGGATTCTATAAGGCAAATGAGAGCAGGCTTGAAGCTATATATAGTATGCTCGCCGACGAAGACTCTAAAGACATATTCCGGAACGTAATTAACTTCAAGCTCTCAGGTGACATTAAATACCTGGACCTTGCAGTATCTGAACCGGACGAAGATCTGCTTCTCTCAGGAGTCCGGGGAGGGTTTATAGACCTTGGAGCATATAACGGAGACACCCTCGCAAGATATCTGGATCTTTTGCCCGGCATAAGCTCTTCTGCTGCAGTAGAGCCGGAGCGACACTCCTACAAAAAACTTGTCAAGATGGCAGAAGAGCTGAGCGCTAAGGGCGCGAGGATCGATACTTATAATGCTCTTGCAGGAAGCACTCCCGGTACTGCTTTAGTTACATCTGCTCACGGCAGGGGCACCAGAAATGCAGGAATAACAGGACAGGGCGCAGGCATCACGAACCTTGCCAATGCAAGAGAGATATCAGTAGTAACCATAGATAAGATCGCAGAAACATTAGGCGGTACAGGCTTTATCAAGTTCGATGTGGAAGGCGAAGAGATAAATGCTATCAAGGGCGGCACCGATACGATAAAGAGATTTAAGCCGGCACTTAAGATAGCCTGCTATCACAGAAGCCCGGATCTGTTTGAGATACCGGAACAGATCCTTAAGATCCGCAGCGATTACAGGATCTATCTGCGCAGACTTAAGGGCGTCCCCTGCTGGGATCTGGATTATTACTTTGTCTGAACAAGAGAAGGCCTCAGTCTGTCAGTAAGATTCCTGCGGATAAGCGAGACCAGAGGCCCTATTGCAAATGCTGCTATTATCGTTCCGATACCAAAGGTGCCGCCGCAGATTATTCCTACTACTGTGCAGAAAGCATCTGAGATTATCCTGCAGTAGGAGAACTTTATCTTAGGTATCTTCTTTGGCGGGATAAGAGACATGGCATCGTGAGTCGATACACCCAGGTCCCCGGTAAAATACATGGCAAGGCAGAAGCCCTGAAGCACTATCCCTACTATCAGAAATATTATCCTCACATATAAGAGCTCCTCGTTAAAAAGGAACCGCAGGAGAGAGGAGGTATACTGGTTGATATAACCCAGAAGGAACATATTGATTATGGTCCCTATGCCGATAAAAGACCTGCCCAGGAAGAGTATCACCATAAGCTCTACTGCGCTGATGATGACATATGTAAGCCCGTAACTGACAGGCAGGAGATTATCTATCCCCTGCACCATCAATGTAAAAGGATCGACTCCGAATCCCGATACATTAAAGAAGGCTACAGCGACGCCGGTAAGCGGGACGCCTACCAGCGTCAGGAGAAGCCTGGTCTTAAATTCTTTGTCTTTGAAAATACTCAATCGGGTTTAGATCTGTAGCCGCGGACTACTATCTCGCCCTCCGGATTCTCCCTGTCCTTAAGAACAATGTCGTATCCGAGAACATCAGCAAACTTATATGCCATATCGAAACGCATGCTGTTCTTGGATGAATCCAGACGATTGGTTACACCAGCAACGGTCTTATAACCTAATTCTCTGGCCATGCTGGTCTGACTGATACGCTTTGATCTCATCGCAATGCGTAAAGCTTCTTCAACAGTGTTAGCATCCATGACATATCCCCTTTCGCATATAAGCCGTCGTTAGCAATTCTAACGGGGCGGGCGTCTCTTTCTATGGGTTAATTTTAAAACCATTATGTTCTCGTGTAATTATCATTATGTAAACAATATATTAAATCGGAAAGAGTATAATTCTTATATGAAGATCTTAATAGTAAGCGACTCACACAGGATCACGGATAATCTCTTTAAGGCGGTAGATAAGGTTAAGCCTGATCACCTGATCCATCTTGGAGATATCGAAGACGACACAGAGTATGTTGCAAGGTACTGCAATTCTCCCCGGGTGCCCTGCCTCTTTATCAAGGGTAACTGTGATCTGAGCTATAGAGATGATCTGTTGCCAAGGTCGGTGTTCAAGCTGAATGGTCACAAGTTCTACTGCTGCCACGGTCATCACGAGAAGGTTAATTACGGCCTTGCAACCCTTGCTCTTAGCGCTGCAAGCGAAGGCTGCGATATCGCTTTGTTCGGACATACACATGTGCCTTTTGATAGCTCCGGGCTTGCTCTTCCTAAGCACGCTTTATACGAGCAGGATAACTTCGAAGCATTCGTCCCGGGACTCAGGATCCTTAATCCCGGATCCATATCACTTCCCCGGGGAGGATCTGCCAAAGGCTATATGGTCATGGATATGGAAGCTGGCGGCAGGTATTCTGTCTCCTACCACACACTATAAAGCCGCCCTGCCAAAGATAAGCAGAGCGGCCTTAACAGGATCTATTCCCTAATTAATATCAGTAGTTCTCAGCGTTTACTTCAAAGTAGCTCTGAGGATGAGCGCATACGGGGCAGAGCTCGGGAGCCTTTGTGCCTACTACGATGTGACCACAGTTTCTGCACTCCCAGATCTTAACTTCGCTCTTGGCGAATACTTCCTGAGCCTCAACATTGTGGAGGAGTGCTCTGTAGCGCTCTTCGTGATGCTTCTCGATAGCTCCGACCATTCTGAACTTAGCTGCAAGTGCAGGGAATCCCTCTTCTTCTGCTGTCTTGGCAAAGTCCTCGTACATGTCTGTCCACTCGTAGTTCTCGCCGTCAGCAGCTGCTGCCAGGTTCTCAGCTGTGGTGCCGATGCCGTCTAATTCCTTGAACCACATCTTGGCATGCTCTTTCTCGTTGTCAGCTGTCTTGAGGAATAAAGCTGCGATCTGCTCGAAGCCTTCCTTCTTAGCTTTGGAAGCAAAGTAAGTATACTTATTCCTTGCCTGTGACTCACCTGCGAAAGCTGCCTGTAAGTTCTTCTCTGTCTGTGTGCCTGCGTACTTGTTTGCCATTTTGTTAGCCTCCCTTGTATTTGGTATTTCACTTGTTGAACTGTCTATAGGTGTAAAGTAGGATGCATCGTGATTACACAGAGGACAGATATAATCCGGAGGGAGCTCCTCTCCCTCGTAGATATATCCGCAGACTGTGCAGATAAATCCCTTCTTTACCTCTGCAGGCGCAGGCCTGCTCTTTATATTGCTCTGATAGTAGCTGTAAGTTACTGACTTGCCGCCGGATATTATCGCGCCGTCAGTTACTTCTGCCAAAAACAGCATATGGGTGCCCAGATCCTCGGAGGATACGACCTTTGCCGAGATATAGGAATTAGTCTCGTTTGATATATAGACTATGCCGTTAGCAGCTCTTGAGATATCGATGCCCTCGAGCTTATCCTGATCTCTGCCGCTTACAAATCCCCAATGCTTATAAGTCTCGAATCTGGATCCCTCTGTGAGGATGGAGATATTAAACTCTCCGGTATGACTTATCATGTCGCAGGTAAGATTATTCTTATTAACAGCGATGGTAATACGGTTCGGATCTGTAGTTACCTGCATTGCAGTATTACAGATGCAGCCGTTATCTCTGCCGTCCTCTCTTGCGGTGAGGATGAAGAGACCATAGGTGAGGTTATGCATTACCTTATTATCCATGTCAGACCCCCTGCGTCGTGATTACCTTATTATAACAAGGAATCAGCCGTATAAAGTGAACTTCTTATGAATAATGATCACTCAGTCCTGAGGGCTGTAACGGGATCCTGCTTGGATGCTTTCCGGGACGGAATAAGGCCGCCTATCAGGGTGAGCACCATGCTCAGGAGGATGAGGATCGCTGCGGCAGAGGGCGGCAGATATGCGCTTACTGCTTCCGTGTCACCCAGATGATGGATGAGCATATTGCCCGGGATAAGGAGCAGGAGGGATATACCTACACCGAAAAGACCGGCCAGAAAGCCCGTGATTATGGTCTCAGCGTTAAAGACCTGAGCCACGTTGTGCTTGGATGCACCCATGGCGCGGAGGATACCGATCTCCTTGCGGCGCTCGAGAACGCTTATGTATGTGATGACACCGATCATGATGGAAGATACCACCAGTGAGATCGCAACAAAGGCTATGAGAACGTAAGAAATAGTATTAACTATCTTGGTTACGGACTTCATGAGGGCACCTACGATATCGGTGTAGGATATCTGCTTGTCGTCCTGACCTTCCTTCTCCATCCTGTCATTGTAGCCGTCAAGTATGGAGATGATGCCGTCCTTGGCTTCGAAGTCCTTGGGGTAGATTGTGATGGAGCTTAAGTGGTCCTTCGCGCAGTAGCCGAAATCAGAGAGATTGGACTCGGCTGAAGATGAATTTGAACTGCTCATGAGCTCGGTAAAGAAGGATGCCAGGTCGTCCTCATCGACATTGATCTGGAATGCTTCGGACATAAGATCCTCGTCGACTGTAAGGAGATTCCCCATGTCGGAAAACTTGTCCTCGAAGGCGTTCTGGATATTCTCTGCGAGCTTGTCGCCCACCTTGGCAAATACCTTCTCCATGGCGCTTGCCATCTGAGCTGACATACCTGCCATCATGCCGTTCATATTGGCGGCGATCTGAGCTTCGATCTCAGATGTGTTTATGGCAGAAAGAGCGCCTGCCGTAATAAGAGCGCTGGCTTCGTCCGTTGCAAGATAAGCAGAGAAAGAGTCTGAGAGTTTGGTCGGATCCGGCAGACTGTTCTTTGCAGCATAAGGAACATAACCGGCTATGAGAGCTGAAGCAAAGCTTGTGAGCTGCTCATCAGAGATGTTGGTATTGGTAAGTACTTCTGCAAGGACTATATCCATCTGATCGCTTACGATCTGCTGACCCTCGGGAGTATCTATATATGCATTCATGTTCTCCTGCAGAGCTGATGTGTCTGTAGGATCGATGCCGTGAGCTACCGCATAACGGGCATAGCCCATCATTATAGCCTCCATGGCGTTTTGCATCGTCTCGTTCGATACACTGCCCACACTTCCGGAGGTAAGGATAGCCATGAGCTGCTGTCTTATTACCGCTCTGCCCTCGTCTGACTGCAGATACTGCTGGAAGGCACCGGAGAAATTGCCGTAGTTTGTGGAAGGATCCTGGGATGCATAGACCATATATCCTGCCAGAAGCTGCTGCATAAGACCCTGAAGCTTGTCTCCGTCAACCTTGAGATTAACTCCCTTTAAGAGTGCGTCTATATCCGTTGCGCTCATATTTGGCATGGCACCTGCAAACTCACTCTCAAGGTCAAGACCGTCCAGGTCACCGAAGGCATCGCCGTCAAATTCAAAGGCGTCTTCGTCAAAGACAAAAGCTTCGCCCATAAGGTCTTCGTCTATGCTGAAGAGATCGCCCATATCAAAGTTTGATTCCTCTTCGTCGAATCTCTCCCCCGTAAGAACATTTATCTCACGGTCAGCAAGCTGAGCCTGTACGATCTCGGCATTATCTGCCTCGGCTCTCAATTCCTCAACAAGGTCCTCGCCGTAGTAGATGCCGGCATCGAGCATCCAGATATCCTCGCCCTCCTTGGGCTGAACGATACCTACGATGGTAAGATCGCGGCTCCGGTCCAGAAGATCTTTCATGAAAGCTTTGTTCTCCTTCATGCTCGTATAAACGCCGAGAGCCTCGTCGTATTTGTAGAACTCAAACGCGGGGCAGACCTTGAACTTGGCGCCCATAAAATCGTCATATGTCCACTCGGTAAGAGAGTCATCGTATGTCCTCTCGATACCGTTGGCAAAGTCCTGGATCATGGAATCCAGTTCAGACGGATCACGGAGTCCGAAGGTATATACAATGTAGTCTGTAACCGCTCCGTTACTGGTAAGAACAAGTACAGCCTCCGAGGAATTCTCCGGCCATCTGCCTGCTCTTACATCATACTGATCGATATACAGGCCCTCGTTGCTGGGGAGCTCGAAGAATACATTCATCGAATACATGGATGAGAACATGGAAGATGAGGCTAAACCGACAGATGAGAAATTGTCGTTAGGGTTTACCTGACGGTATCTCCCGTTTATTTCATCGTACTTAAAGATCTGTGGCGTAAGATCGTAGGTATACTCGATGCCGTTGCAGAGCTCATGGATCTCCATGCCGGTGTCTGCCTGCCCTTCGCCTACGATGGCATTGCCGCTCTCCAAGTAATCTCTCAGAGAATCAAGGTCATTGGTCCTTACTGAAGATACGATATTGCCTACACTTGGCACTTCAAGGATATAACCGTCTCTTGCAGGGTTGGCGACTTCGGTGGAAGTCATCATCAATGTCATAACGGATACCGAAGACCCCTCTATCTGTATAGGGTACTGAGACAGAGTCTGTGCCTCTGTATCCTCAATGTACTTGTTGACACCTGTGGAAAGGGACAGGATAAGTGCTATGCCTATGATACCGATAGAACCTGCGAAGGCTACAAGGATAGTCCTGGCCTTCTTGGTCCACAGATTATTAAAGCTTAGGGCAAGGGCTGTAATAAAGCTCATGGAGGCCTTGCCAAGATTCTTATGGATGGGAGCAGGTGCCAGCTCCTTAGGCTCATATGGATCCGTATCAGAGATTATACGTCCGTCCTTGAGCTTAACGATCCTGGTGGCATACTGCTCTGCAAGTTCCGGATTATGGGTTACCATTACGACCAGTCTGTCCTTGGCAACTTCCTTGAGAAGATCCATGACATGAACACTTGTCTCGGAATCGAGAGCACCTGTAGGCTCGTCTGCAAGAAGGATGTCCGGGTTGTTTACCAGTGCTCTTGCGATGGCTACTCTCTGCATCTGTCCGCCGGATAACTGATTCGGCTTCTTGTGGGCCTGATCCCTGAGCCCTACTTTATCAAGGGCATCAAGAGCGCGCTGCTTGCGCTCCCTGCCGGATATGCCGGAGATGGTGAGCGCCAGTTCCACATTTGCAAGGAGCGTCTGATGGGGGATGAGATTATAGCTCTGGAATACAAAGCCTATGGTGTGATTGCGGTAGGAATCCCAGTCCCTGTCCTTATATCTCCTGGTGGAGACACCGTTTATGACCAGGTCGCCCGAGTCGTAGCGGTCAAGGCCGCCGATTATGTTGAGGAGTGTGGTCTTACCTGAACCTGAAGGTCCTAATACGGCAACAAACTCGTTATCTCTCAAGTTAAGAGAAACATCGTCTAGTGCCTTCTGGATAAGGCCGCCTGTCTTATACTGCTTGAATATATTCTTGATCTGAAGCATATATCACCTATTCTATTTATCTGTCCCTATCTATTCCCTGTGTATAATATCACGAACCTGTTAGGTAGGATATATAGAAAATTAGTTATTTTATGCTTATTTTGGATCCTTTTGTTGGTTAAAGACTCCTATTTGATAACGGCAGTCCTAAGGTCTTCAAAGGCTTTCTTGATCGTGTTGTAGAACTCCCTGCCTCCGGCTTCGCCCATGGCGGAACGGAAATAGTTATAGAAGGCATTTTTGGTGGACCCTTCAAGGAGGGCGCTGTAGATATAGGCTGACTGGGCAGTGGTTATCTCAATGCCGCACTTATCCTTGACTATCTCCCTTATCTTCCGGTCTGTCTTGGCAGGAGCCTGTCTTGAAACAGGCTTTGCTTTTGCAGAAGATCCGGCCTTGGTTTTGTTTTGAGGCTCCTTCTTGGGTTTTATGTCAAGCCCAATGGATTCAACTCTTGTAACATTGTTAATCCCACGTTTCTTCATCTGGGCTATGGCCGGATCGTAGCCTCTGTCCTTGCTTACGATTATGAATCTGGATTTGCCGCTGGATTCTTCTGCCGCATCTATAAGAAGCTCTGTCAGCAATTGGAAATCCAAAGCATTCTTGGTGCCGGTTATGACATCATCTATGGTTATCCTGGCCTTAGCCTTCATAACGGTCTTGATGTCTCTGAACTTCATGGCATCTGTATCGCTCTTTGCAAATATCTTGACGGAATCGTCCGGTGCGAGATCCTCTACACCCTTAAGTCCTCCGGTCTTAACATTCTCAAAATCTATATAGTAATTTCTCATTATCCTTCCTCGCTGTCATATAAAGTATTGTAGACATAGTAGCTGTAGAGCCTGTCAGCATTCTGGGCATCCTGCTCATTGATATCCGGATATACAAGGCTTCCTGCCTGATTTACAGCCGGGATCATCTGCCTTAGCGAATAGATAAATGCATAATACCTGTCGTATTCGAAGTTTGCCGCAGCAAGCAGATCCAGGGGCAGATAGTTAAGGCTGGTAACGTTTGTAAGATTACCCACATCAATGCAGTTAGCAGTTGCAAGTTCGGTATTGATATTGTAATTAGCCCAGATCCTGTAAGGGGTCAGGTAAGCTCTGCCTCCCCTGTCAAAATCGCTCCCCATGACCGGCGCACAGGAGGGCTGATGGTCACCGTAGATCACCAGGATATATCTCTCGCTCCTTGATCTAAGATCTGTTATGAGCATCTCTAAGGCCTTGTCACTGAGCGCTAATCTGGAGCAGAAATTATTGAGCTCTTCTGCTCTTGCACAATCGATCCCAAGGCTGGGATCAGCCTCGTAGTAAATGACAGATCCCGTATACTCTCCACCGTATCCGCCATGGTTCTGGGTTGTTACCAGAAGGTCTATAAAAGGCTCTCCCTGTTCCTGCTGATCTATCCTTGATATCAGGTTGCGGTAGGCGCAGCTGTCCGTCATCCAGCCGTTTATGAAGTCATCGTCAGAATAATTAAAGCCTTCCAGGAACATGCTCTCATCAAAGCCCAGCATGGGATATACCTGATGCCTGTTCCAGTTGCCGGAAGGAGCCGGGTGCATTGCAAGAGATGTATAACCGTGATCAGACAGGTATCTAACCAGGGATCTTACGGGAGTATCTCTTAAGACCGTATTGAAAGGTACGGTAGCAGAAGGCAGATAGCAAAGGGACAGTCCCGTCAGGAACTCAAATTCGGAGTTTGGCGTATTGCCTCCGAATACCGAGGTATAAACATAACCTCCGACGCAGTTCTCTTCGTTTATAAGGCTGTCAAAGTAGGGGTCGGGATCTGTTGCAGGACCCAGCTTGCCATAGATCCCCAGATCTGTATAAGACTCGTTCATTACGATGATTATATTTGGTTTTACCCCTTCGGATGTCTGGGGCATGGATTCTCTTAAGACCTGATAGTCCGTATAGGCGGTATTGATCGCTGCATCAAGAGCTCCTGCTGAGTAGCCTTCGGGGGCACTTACGTGCATGACCTCAATGGACTTTACAAAGTTCAGATAGAATCCTACCAGCGAAGAGGGATTATCGTTCCACGCGGTATAGGTATGGCAGTTCTCCCTGCCCTGCCACTTACTGCTGTTAAACCAGATGGAGACACCCAGGAGCTCCAAGGCAAGGAAGCTTACTGCAAGCACAAAATAGAATATGTGCTTGGCTATAGGCGAGATGGATACTTCATGTCCTGCGATCTCCCTTTTAGATTCGGTGGGAGCGCGTTTTACCCCTATAAGAGATATGGTAAACAGAATATAAGGGATAACGATAAAGAACAGAGGTACAGTAACCGGGTAACTGTAATCTCCTGCTACCGCAAGGGCGGTCCTGGCTGACATCAGATCCTCCATTACTATCTCATGTCCCCTGAACAGATAGACATAGTAGTCTGTCAGGGCAAGGAGCATAAAGGGCACGGGAGCGATGATGCCTGAAAGCCTCGGGCTAAGGGTTACAGCCCTAAGCAGATAATAGATCGCGATGATGACCGGCACCTCAAAAAAGAGCCTGCCGTCAAAGAGCAGATGCACGGAGAAGATCCCGGGATTGCCGAACCATTCATGGCCGTATATCAGAGCCAGCTGGAAATAGTAGCAGGTAAATAAGGCGGTATAGACCGGGACTATAAGGTCCAATACAAAGTTATATCTGCCGCTGGGCCTTATGCTGACGCAGGATAAGACCACAAAGAGCAGTATTCCGAATACTGCTCCCGTAAAATTAATCGCAAAATATACTATTGCCGGAAGGCCAAAGAGTAGGCTTAAGACCAGCCTTACGACAGTCTTTCTGTCAAATACAAAGATCTTGCTCAGCCTGCTCCTGATATCCTCCAGCATCTGGTCTTAATGTCCTCCGGGGTAATAAACATCCAGGTCAACTACGCCCTCTATGCCGTTGATTATACCGACTGAGGTGCGCTGCCACAGGATGTAGTCGCCCTTATAGCTCGTATGGGCCGTATAATGGGCAGCCCAGACCGGATGGCCGTAAGGGTTCCAGCAGTGGCTCAGATACCATACGCTTGCATAGAGCATTACATCGTAGCCACGCTTATTCATCTCATCGGCAAAGCAGAACCAAAGGTGGTTAAGGCAGCCGTAGTCCATGCCCTTTGCCGCCATCTTGTCGTATTCCTCCCAATCGAACGCCACAGGGAAATCCAGCGTGATCCCGGTCTTATCCAGGATGTCACACACGAGATTTACATGTTCCCTTATCTCTTCCTCGGTATCTACGCAGCTGTAGAAATAAACACCGACCATGAGCCCTGCAGCCTTGGCATTCCTGATATTCGCCTCGAAGTACTTATCCTGGAAAAAGCTCTCGTCCGAAGATTTGGTACCTGCGACCCTTATGATAACGAAATCACAGCCTGCAGCCTTGACCTTCTTAAAGTCGATATTGGTCTGCCATGCGGATACATCGATACCTACCAGAGCACCATTATTCCTGTAGTCTGTCCTGAAATCGTCGAAGTAGATCCTGTCAGGATTGTACTGCTCAAAGGCATGGTCTGCCGTAGATTCGATGCCGCCTATATTGCCGGGCGCATCGCCGCCTTTTGCAACAAGAACGATCTGTATTGCTTCAAGCCTCTTGCCAAAGCCTGATGTGCCTGCAGTCTGACCATTGGAAGTCCACTGCATCCAGCCGTAATCCTGGGCATGGACTCTGTAGTAAACATCATAGTGGTCTGCGATCTCGCCATAAAGCTTGATCTTGATGGCTTCAAGCCTTAAGGATCTGCCTGATGTACCGGAGAAGCTGCCGTCTTTTGCCCAGGTGCTCTCCCATCCTATATTCTGGACATGGGTCACATATGTGATGCCGCCGGAATACTGGGCCGAAGCCAGGTTTAGTGAGATGGCTTCAAGCCTCTTGGCCTTGCCGGATGTGCCGGACATAGCGCCGTCCTGAGCCCAGGCACCCTCCCAGCCTATATCCTGGATATGAGTCCTGTAATAAACAGACGGGGTATTTGCCTCACCATCTACGGGAACCAGCTTGACTCTTAATTCCTCAAGACGCTTGGACTCTCCGGTAGTACCTGATATGGCACCGTCTCTTACCCAGTTCTGGCTGTCACCGTAGTCCTGGACATGAGTTGTATACATGACGCTGTAGTGCTGGGCGAGCTCACCTGTGAGCTTGATACGGATACCTTCGAGCCTGAGGCTCTGCCCGCGGGTTCCTGCTTCGGAACCTGCGTCCACATAATCCATCCAGCCGATATTCTGGACATGGACCTGATATTTGAGGGATCCCTCATATCCGGTGTTGTTGACAAGATCTATCTTGATCGCTTCAAGTCTTAAGGATCTGCCCCTGGTGCCCAACTTAAGCGTGCCGTCACTGAAACTTCCTGCAGTATCGCCCAGGTTCTGAACATGAGCATAACCTGAGAGCTCATACAGGGTAACGGCATTGGCACTCCGGGGCTGCATCACCCCGGTAAGCACGCTCATGCATATAGCCATTGAGGTAAATGCAACAGCGACATCCCTAAGTTTGCGTAATATTCTGAGCATAATCATTCTCCATGCTGTCCTGTTAGGACTGTTATCACGGAATTATTATATCAGAACATCAGAAATACTTTGAGGCAATAGATGAGTCTGTGCAGGACGGAAGTGCTGTGCAGTCTGAATCTCTCTTGTGATCTGTGCTGAAGGTGGAATCCGGGAGGTTCAGGTATCTATATGCATAAGAGCCGTAAGATTCTGACAATGTGTCATCCCATGTGGCGTCAACATTGTAGTAGTGGCCGTTTACATATACTATGTTCCATGCATGAGACCCGCCGCTGCCGTTGCTGTAGCCTGTGCCGTAAACAAAGTAGCAGGGTATGCCGCAGCGCTGGAGCAGATACTGATATGCTCTGGAATAGCCTGCGCAGACTGACTGTCCTTCTACCAGAGCACTGTAGGCACTCTGATCGTAGTAGTTATCCGTATATTTAACACGGCTGCCGAGGGCATTATGGATATAGACCTCACGGGAGAGAGGCGAGCTGAGCTTCATTGCTTCATTTACTATGGCATTTGCCTGATTTACAAAAGCCGTAGTCATGTTCTGTCTCTGGGATGCATTAGCTCCGCCGGTCTCGTAGTAGTCAAGTACGATCCTGGATACTACATAGGTACTGGGATTGTAGTAGTAACTTGTATCACCGAGAGAAGGATCGAGCCAGACAAATTCCGGGTGATCGTTAACAAAGGCATGTACTACATCAGGAATATCGTTTACGGTTACCCTAGTAGTAAAGTAGACCGTATCCTGACCCTGGGAAACTGCTGCGAGGATCTCGTTATAAGCGCTCCTCTGGATGTTATTGCTGAGCATCTCATAGTAAGGATAGTAAGATGACCCTGAAGCTGAGATCGCGCCATAAGCAGATGTTACAGATACGGGCGAAGATGAGGCAGAAGTCGTTGCCGGGGTTGCAGCAGCAGGAGCCGCAGATACTGAAGCTGTACCGGTAACGCTTGTTACGCCTGCCACATTGGAAGGAGCAGAGCCGCTCTTCCTTACCAGGACGATCTGTATGGCTTCAAGTCTCTTGGCAAGACCCGAAGTGCCTGAATCTGCGCCGTTCTTGGCCCAGCCGAGCCAGCCGTAGTCCTGGGCATGGACTCTGTAGTAGACATCGTAATAATTGGCGATATCACCTGTCAGGTTTATCCTTATGGCTTCAAGCCTCAAGGACTGACCCGAGGTACCGGACATGGTGCCGTCGGATGCAAAGGAGCTCTCCCAGCCTATGTTTTGGATATGAGTCTTGTAATTGATGCTGCCACTGTACTGGTTGCCGCCGAGACGGATCTCGATGCCTTCCAGTCTCTTGCTCTGACCCGTGGTACCGGATACTGCGCCATTAGCAGCCCACTTAGTCTCCCAGCCGTAGTCCTGGCGGTGAACACGGTATGAAACACTGGTGGAAGCGGAGCTGTCCAGAGGAACGATCTTTACTCTCAGCTCCTCCAACCTCTTGGACTCGCCTGTAGTACCTGCCAAAGCGCCGTCTCTTACCCAGCCCTGGTTATCGCCGTAGTCCTGGATATGGGTGGTGTACTGGACGGAATAGTGATTTGCAAGCTCACCTGTCAGCCTGATCCTTATACCTTCGAGTCTTAAGGCTCTGCCTGAAGTTCCGGCCTTTTGACCTGCTCCCACATAGTTCATCCAGCCTATATTCTGGACATGGACCTGATATTCGATAGAGCCGGTATAACCTGTTGTGTTGTTGAGATTGATCTGGATCGACTCAAGTCTTCTGCTCATGCCGCGGGAGCCTAAAGTAAGTGTAGTCCCATCGAATGTGCCCTGAGTATCTCCCGCATCCTGGATATGAGCCACACCTGACAGGGTGATCCCTGATGTGGCATAAGTATTGACCGGACTTATAAATCCGGCGAATGCTATGGTCATGCATAGCGCGATAAGTGATGCAAAAACCTTCTTACTTAATATAGATCTACCCATAACAATACCTCCCGCCAGAGGGCTATCTAAGAGTATTCTATTTAAATAAAAAGAACAAAAAACCCTGCATGCGTGAATAATTCGTTAATTATTTTGCATGCAGGGCAATGTAACAATGTTAATCAGATGAGATCAAAGGCCTTCTACAGAAGCTATAGCCTCGCGCATGTTAGCCTCAGACTTCTTGAGCTTGGCATACTCTTCGGGAGTAAGGCGCATGTCTACGATCTTGTCGATACCGTTAGCTCCGATGATGGCAGGAACGTCTAATGTGACGCCGTCGATACCATATTCGCCGTTAAGTCTTGTGGCAACTGTACGGACTGTGTGCTCATCTTCAAGGATGCTTAAGAGGAGTGTTGCTGCAGATACTGCGATACCGTTGAATGTAGCGCCCTTGAGCTTGATGATCTCTGCCCCGGACTGCTTTGTCTTCATGGCGATCTCTTCCTTAACGTCGTCGCCGAAAGGTACGCCTACTGCCTGAGCATACTCATCAACGTCCATACCTGCAACGTGTGTATGGCTCCAGCAGGGGAACTGTGTCTCGCCGTGCTCGCCTAAGATATAGCCGTGAACGTTTCTTACATCAACGCCGAGCTTTCTTGAGATAAGGACTCTGAAACGTGCAGAGTCAAGGTTTGTGCCGGATCCGATGATCTTGTTTGAAGGAAGTCCGGACCACTCTGTGATCTTATGTGTAACGAGATCGCAAGGGTTGGAGATGACCATGATAACACCCTTGTTGTAATTCTCCATGATGCTGTCTGTTATGGTGTGAGCAAGCTTGATGTTCTTCTTGGCAAGGTCAAGTCTTGTCTCGCCTTCTTTACGGGGAATACCGGCTGTTACGATGATAGCATCGCAATCCTTGACTTCGTTATAGTCACCGGCATGGATATACATATCTCCCAAGAAAGGAAGACCGTGGCTGATATCCAGTGCTTCGCCCTGGGCCTTCTCCTTATTGACATCGATGAGAACGAGCTCTGAGCAGAGCTGCTGCATAGCGATAGTGAATGCGGTAGTAGAACCTACTGCGCCTGCGCCGATAATGGCAACTTTTGTGCCTTCCTGTTTGTACATATGCATTTAACCCCCTTGTTATAGCATTACGAATAATAGCAAGAATTCTGAACGAAATAAAGACAGCTCTTGCTATCGGTATAACAAAAAATACGGGAGAATACCCCCTTTATGGTGGTTATTTTGCCGATTAAACCCAATAAATGCCCGAAATATAGGGCTACTCCCGGGTAAAGCCCGCCGGATCATACCCCCACTTCTTTTACAAATCCGACTTCTTCGAGCTTTTTCATATAAACGCTGAGACGCTCATATAAAGGCTCCGCTTCATCGCCGTACTTCTCTTTTACAAGCTGCCCTATCTCGTAGACTGACCTCTTGCCGTCTACGCACTGGAAGATAAAACTTCCCATGCCTTCCAGTTTGATATGAGACACTTCTGGTTTCTTGAACAGATGCTGCGCGATCCTGTTGGTAAAGCCCTTATTCTCCATATCAACAGTGACCTCGCCTTCATCCGAACAGCTAAAGACAAGGCTTTCCGGGCGCTCGAAAACATAATCCAGAAAGTTATCTTTATTTCGCATTCTTCTTTTTCCCGCCTCTGGCCACAAAGAACACCGTTGCACAGACAGCAATGAGAACGATCAGTGATGTAATGTTTCCTGTAGGAAGATGTGAACTGATGTCGATCTTATCCGTAACACCTGTAACCGTAAGGATCGCAAGTACGATGCCCAGGATACCTTCACCGGCAATAAGACCTGAGCAGAAAAGGATTCCCTTGCCGGAGTCATCATTCTGCTTGCCGTGGATCTTCTCTACTAACAGCTTGACGGATCCTCCGAGCATGATCGGAACGGAAAGCTCGAGAGGGAGGTAAAGACCTATTGCAACAGGAAGAGCAGATATGCCCAAAAGCTCGATTACAACTGCTATGAACACACCTATGAAGATCAGTCCCCAGGGGAGATTGCCGTCCATGACGCCTTCGATGATCATCTTCATCATTGTGGCCTGTGGAGCTGCGAGCTTGTCAGTACCGAATCCGAAAGCGGAATCAAGAAGCACCATTACTCCGCCTATGGCAAGTGCAGCTGCTATAGTTCCCATGATCTCACCGATCTGCTGTTTCTTAGGGGTTGCACCAAGGATATAACCTGTCTTTAAGTCTTGGGACGTATCACCTGCCATACATGCTGCGATGCAGATGATCGAACCGATGGCGATAGCACCCTGCATGCCGTGGACACCGGTATCGCCTGTAAGCTTAAGGCAGATGGTCGCGATAAGGACCGTGGCGATCGTCATTCCGGATACAGGGTTGTTGGAACTTCCGACAAGACCTACCATTCTTGAACTTACGGCACTGAAGAAGAAACCGAAGATTACTACAATAAGGGCACCGAAGATCGTGACAGGGATCGCCGGGATCAGCCAGATAAGAAGGACAAGAACAGCTATTGAGATAAGAATAAAGCGCATATCGATGTCCATGTTGGTGCGCTCGTTCTTGGTCTTGCTTCCGTTGTTTTTCGCAAGGCCCTTAAGAGAGCCGGTGAATGCTTTTACGATAGTCGGGAAAGTCTTGATAAGGCTGATGATGCCTGCAGCTGCGACTGCACCTGCTCCGATGTATTTGATATAGTTTGCCCAGATGGCAGAAGCGCCTCCGTCAGCATAGAGCTCTGCAACGGATACTGTTGCAGGATACATGACCAGATCAGTTCCGAACAGGACTATCGCAGGAATGAGAACGAACCAGCCCAGGATACCGCCGGCAAACATATATGCGGAGATCTTGGGACCGCAGATATATCCTACCGAGATAAGAGCAGGATAAACTTCAGAAGAGAACTCTGTCTTAAGTGCGGAGAGTTTGAAAGTTACCACCGATCTGACAGCGCAAAGACCGTCGGTTATGAACTTGATCACAGCGCCGATCGCCATACCGATAAATACTGATTTTGCAGAAGATCCGCCCTTCTCGCCTGCGAGAAGGACTTCAGCGCAGGCAGTGCCTTCAGGATAAGGAAGTACGCCGTGCTCTTTTACGATCAGTGCGCTTCTTAAAGGCACCATGAAGAATACACCGAGAAGACCACCGACCAGTGCGATGATCGTGATAGTGATAAGGGCAGGCTTTTCCATCACACCTTCTTTTGCCCAGATAAAGAGTGCAGGCATGGTAAAGATCGAACCTGCCGCCAGAGATTCACCGGCGGAGCCTATCGTCTGGACCATATTGCTCTCGAGGATGGAATCCTTGCGCATGATGATCCTTATTACAGTCATAGAGATAACGGCAGCAGGAATGGATGCCGATATCGTAAGTCCGACTTTAAGGCCCAGGTATGCATTTGCAGCACCGAAGACAACGGCAAGAACAATGCCGAGTATGACCGATGCCGGTGTCATTTCAGTAGTTACTTTATCTGCAGGGATATACGGTTTGAAATCATTATCCATGTCTGCCTCCAACGGTTTAGTAATAATCTGCCATATCGATACGATATCTAAGATAAAAAAGAAAAGAGGCTGAAGACCTTGATTCCCCAGTCTCTTTTTGTTTTATTTCAGCTGATATCAGAATTCCTGAGGGAGCTCTAATGTCCTGTTCCTGTTAAGCTCCTTGCAAAGCTCAACGAAGGAATCCAAAGCTACGCCCTGGAGCTGCTTGTTTGAACCTCTTACGTTAACAGATACGGTGTTCTCCTGAGCTTCCTTGTCGCCTACTACCAGGATATAAGGATCCTTGAGTTGCTTGAACTTCTTGATCTTGTCTCTCATGTTGACATCGGTGTAGTCTGCTTCTACCCTTACGCCGGCCTCTGTGAGCATATTCTGAACCTTCTGGGCATATTCGTTATGCTCAGGCCTTATAGGTACTACTGCAACCTGATAAGGGTTGAGCCAGAAGGGGAATGCGCCCTTGAAGTGCTCTGTGATTATACCGATAAAACGCTCGAAGGAACCGAAGATCGCTCTGTGGATAACGATAGGCATCTTCTGCATGCCGTCCTTGTCCGCATATGTGAGCTCAAAGTTGTGAGGGAGCTGGAAGTCCAGCTGAACAGTACCGCACTGCCACTCACGGCCTAAAGCGTCCTTGATCTGAAGGTCGATCTTAGGTCCGTAGAATGCGCCGTCGCCCTCGTTCACTTCGTAATTGCCCTCGCCGTACTTCTCATCCAGGATCTCCTTGAGGGAGCTCTCTGCTGCGTTCCAGGACTCGATGTCGCCCATGTAGTCGTCAGGACGGGTAGAGAATTCAGCCTTGTACGTAACGCCGAAGGTCTTATAGATCTCATCTGCTATAGCGATAACATCCTTGATCTCGTCCTTGATCTGCTCGGGTGTAACGAATGTGTGGTCGTCGTCCTGGCGGAATTCCTGAACTCTGAACAGACCGTTCATCTGTCCTGACTTCTCCTTACGGTGGAGTACGTCATACTCACTGTAACGGATAGGGAGCTCCTTGTAGGAGTGCATGGTACGCTTGTAGCTCGTCATGGCGTTAGGGCAGTTCATAGGCTTGGCAGCCATGGTGTCCTCTGCCTCTATAGAATAGCAGCTGCAGGTCTCGTCAGATGTAACTGCATCCTGAGCATCTGTTCCCTTTGTCACACCCGGAACGATAAACATGTTATTCACATAATGTGCCCAGTGTCCGGAGATCAGCCAGAGCTTCTTGTTGTTGATAAGGGGGGCTGATATCTCGGTATAGCCGTGCTTTTGCTGGATCTCTCTTGAATACTTCATGAGCTCCTGATAGAGTATCCAACCCCTGGGAAGCCAGTAAGCCATACCCGGAGCTGTCTCACGGAACATAAACAGGTCAAGCTGTGTGCCTATCTTCTTATGGTCTCTCTCCTGAGCTTCCTTGAGCCATGCAAGATGAGCCTTGAGCTCGTCTTTGTTGGGGAATGCGAAGAGATATATTCTCTGAAGCTGGTCTCTCTTCTCGTCTCCTCTCCAGTAAGCACCGGATACGCTCTTGATCTTAAATGCAGCGCCCATAAGCTCCTGGGAATTGTCAACGTGAGGACCGCGGCAGAGATCGACATAGTCATCACCTGTGTAGTAGATGGAAATGACTTCGTCTTCGTTAAGATCCTCTATGATCTCTGTCTTAAACTTCTGATCCTTGAACATCTCAAGTGCAGTCTGCTTGGAGATCTCTTCTCTTCTCCAATCCTCGCGGCGCTTGATGATCTCATGCATCTTGTCTTCGATGGTCTTGAAGTCGTCTTCTGTCACTGTTCTCGGCAGGACAAAATCGTAGTAGCATCCGTCGTCGATCTCAGGACCTATGGCATACTGTGTTTCCTTGCCGAAGATCTCGATAACAGCCTTTGCCATAATGTGGGCAAGGGAGTGACGGTAGACCTTGAGTACGTCTTCTTTGTTCATATAAAAATCCTCCTCCAGAGTAGTTTGCGCAGAACCGCTGCGCAGAATAAAAGACATTGTAGCACATATGTAAGACACATGCACATAAACAATGCCCCTTGCGGGGCATTGTCCTTAAAATTTCAGATCTGTATCAGTCCTTGAGCGATCATTCCTCGAACATCTTAACGATCTGCGCCTTGGGCTTAAAGCCTACTGACCGGGCTGCAACCTCGCCGTTCTTGAATAAGAGGACAAGCGGTATGCTCTGAACTCCATACTGCTCTGCAAGATCTGACTCCTCGTCAACATCGACCTTGCCTACCTTGATCCTGCCGTCGTACTCTGTTGCGATCTCGGAGATTACAGGTCCCAGCATCTTACAGGGTCCGCACCAAGAAGCCCAGAAATCGACAAGCACAGGGATATCCGACTGTAAAACCTCGCCTTCGAAATTATTACTTGTGATCTTGATCTCTGCCATTAGATCCACCTGTTCCCTTCATAGTAGTGGTTGTACATTACTTAGAATTATAACCTAATTAAGATTTAAGACAAATATTGTCAGCACAAGGGCGCAATTACACGCAGGAATCCGTCTATCAGCCTGAACCTCAGATCATCGATACCCACCTCTGTGCACTTATCCTGAGTCTTAAGGAAGTCATCCTTGATATCTCTTACGATGGGGGCATTCCAGAATACGGAATTATTCTCAAAGTGCAGGAACAACGACCTGTAGTCCAGATTGACCGAACCTATCGTGCAGACCTCGTCATCTATCACAGATGACTTGGCATGGACAAAGCCGGGAGTATATTCGTAGATCCTGACTCCTGCTTCTATTAATGGTCTGTAGTAGCTTCGTGACAGGATAAAGATTATCTTCTTGTCCGGTATGCCCGGCATGATTATCCTGACATCCACGCCGCGTTTGGCCGCTCTTACGAAAGCGTCCATCAGAGTGTCGCTCAGGATAAGATAGGGCGTATAGAACCAGGCATATCGCTTGGCGTCGCCCAGGAGCTCTATATAGAAATTATTGGATACCGGCTCCCTAAAGAAGGGTGAATCATAATAAGAGAGGACTACTCCCTTGTTTGAATTTGCGATAAGTGGCACGGAGTCAAAGACCTGGTCAGGGATCTTAACTGTCCTGAAGGCATTCCACATAGAAACGAACATATAAAGATAAGACCCGACCCCCGGACCTTCGATCCTGAAGCCAAAGTCCTTCCAGTGACCGTAGGGTGAATCTATGTTGATATATTCGTCTGACAGATTTATCCCGCCCGAGAAGCACACTCTGCCGTCGATTATCATGTACTTTCTGTGGGAGCGGTTATTCATGGTGCCGGACAGGGTGGTTACCTGATTAAAGGCCAGAAAATCAATGCCCTTGGCCCTGAGGTTTCTGGCGTCCTGCCTTGAGAAGGTCGCAAGGGAGCCGAAGTCATCGTATATGAGCTTAACGTCGACGCCTTCTGCTGCTTTGCTCACCAGTATATCCGTTATGGCGTTCATCATCTCGCCGTTCTGTATTATGAAGTATTCGAGATAAATAAATTTTTGGGCTGTCTTAAGATCTAATAGCATCTGTTCAAAGGCAAGCTCGCCTACAGGATAGAATCTTGCATCTTCATTAAACCTTGCGGGGAAACCTGACATCTTCTCTAAATATTCAAAACTCTGGGCCATCCTGGGATCGATCGCTGCGATCTCATTTATGGCAACCTGATCTCTGTCCAGGGTGATGCGCATACTGTCGGCCGAGGCCTCTATACGCCGTTTGAGGAATCTCGAGGTCTTCTTGTTGCCCCAGATAAGATATGCCACTCCTCCTGCAACCGGCAGGGAGAGGATAAAGAGGACCCACAGGAGCTTATAGGTTCCTTCTGCCCTGTAGGAGAATATATACATTACTATCAGGAATCCCGCGAACCTGAACAGGACCTCGATCAGCGTAGCCCAGGGCTTAAGGTACGTTATGAGCAGATAGAGGATTATGCCCTCCACCGCTACTGCGGGAAGAAGAGTAATGATCCTGCCTGCGAGTCTGAATAATCTGGCTTTCACCTATAATATCCTCCACAAGGAATGATAATGCCACCGAAGCCTAGGGTCAACCATTAAGCCCGCTCATAAGCTCATACGACGCATTGGCGATATTGGCATAGGCCACGTCAGGATCGAGCATCGAAGGCCCCTCAGGCAGACTTACTATCGCTGTTGCTCCGAATTCCTCTGCCGCTATGTCAGCCGATCCTGCTATAACAAATCTCAGATCCACTCCGGACAAACGCGCTGTTTTGCAGGCTTCGAAGGCGGCCTTGCCACCAAGAGAAGACTTATCTGCCCTGCCCTCGCCGGTAATAAGGATATCTGCTCCTTCAAGATAGCTCAGAAGACCTGTCTTGGAGATCACGTAGGGCGCTCCGGGGATAAGCTCTCCTCCTAATACTTCTGCTATGCAAAAGCCCATGCCTCCTGCTGCTCCATATCCTGCAATATCAGTAGGGCTCCCGGGTGACAAGACCCCGGCAAAACTCTTGCCAAAGCTCTCAAGCACTTCTGACGTTGCCATATCGGCTCCCTTGAGCCTGCCGAATATCCTGGCAGCACCATTATCTCCCAATAAAGGATTCGTAACATCACAAAGAGCCCGTATCTTAATGTCCTCTATAAGAGAATTCACTAAGCTTAGATCACAGCTGGAGGCATTCAAAAGATCGGAGGGCACGGGCTCCAGGGTCTTGCCTGCTGCGTCATAGAACTTAGCGCCCAAGGCACTTAACATGCCTGCTCCGAGATCATTGGTGCCGCTGCCTCCGAGGCAAAGGGTAATATCCCTGGCCCCGTGCTCTATCGCGTCTAAAATAGCCTCTCCGAAGCCACGGGTATTTGCTTTAAGAAGCCAGCCTTTTTCTTTCTTATCTTCCGGCACCAATGGCAGTCCGCTGCTGGCTGCAATATCAATGACCGCCTTATCTTCCAAAGCATAGTATTCTACCTGCACTCTTTCCTTAAGAGGACCCGTTGCTTCAAAAGATCTTACATCCATGCCCTCCGAGACAGCCATGGCTGTACCTTCGCCGCCGTCAGCAAGAAGGAACCTCGCAGCGTCAAACCCTGCTCTCCTGATCCCTTCCAAGACCACATCCCCTGCCCTTCCTGATCCGAGACATCCCTTAAAGGAATCCATTGCGACAGCGATCTTCATAAAGAAAAACTCCTTGCAAGATCTCTTACCATATCAAGCTCGGATACAATGAGACAGTCACCCATAAGACCATCCCTGCAGTCGCTTATAAGCTTATCCAGATCAAACCATCTGACACAGGTCAATTCCTCGGTCTGGCAGGTAAAATAGTCCTCTTCCTTATCCAGGAATAATACAAAGACCTTGCTTACCTGGTTATCCCTGAAGGGCCTGCCGTGAAACTCGGTATCAGCCGTGATCCTGAGAAGGCCCGCTTCGATCAGGTCTTTGGGATCTACATCTATCCCCAGCTCTTCAGAGAGCTCTCTTATAGCAGAGTCAGTCCACGAAGATCCTGCGGGAATATGCCCGGCGCTGGATATGTCCCACTGCCCGGGGAAAGATTCCTTGTCAGGACTCCTCTTCTGCAATAAGACTTGAAGCGCCTCCTTCTTTCTCAAGATCCAGACATGGGAAGTCCTGTGTCGTATCCCTTCAAGATGGGCCATTTCTCTTGTGACGGTCTCGCCCGTAGGTTCGCCGTTTATATCCACTACATCCAATAATTCCATATTCTGTCCTCTGTCTGATATTATACCAATAGGTTATGTGCTATATTTATAAAAACTTGTAAGGGAGCAATGCTATGGGTTTTTGGGATAGAGAAGACGATATAAACAACTTCGCAGCTTCGGCTACCAAGTGCCCTAACTGCGCTGCCAATATCTTCTACGAGCCACAGGTAAATGCCCTTATGTGCAGATCCTGCGGCGGGCTCTTTAATCCGAATACAATGGAATCTATGGGCTCTCTGGGAGTAGTCCGTGAGCATAACTATACCGGTGACGGCGACATGACCGAGGCAGACAAACTGCGTCAGGAGTGCTACTGCGACAGCTGCGGCGCAGTCCTGGTAACGGATAAGAATACGGCTTCCACATTCTGCCCCTTCTGCGGCTCGCCAGCCCTCATCACCCGCAAGCTGACCAAGGAATTTAAGCCGGACAAGATAGTACCGTTCAAGATAGACAGGCAGAAGGCAGAGGATCTTTTCGCGAAGTATATCGCAAGCAAAAGATATGTGAGCAAAGTGATAAAGAAGCGCCATATAAAGCGCATGACCGCTCTGTATGTGCCCTTCTGGCTCGTAAGCTGCGACTTAACATCAGACGTGACCGGATCCGGCAAGACCAAATACCAGGAAGATGAATGCATAAATGTCTTCGAGATCAGAGGCAAGCTAAAGTTCCGGGTAAATAATATACCCTTCGATGCCTCGAAGAAGATAGCAAATAAGCTTATGGAAGCGATCGAGCCCTTCGACTATTCTGACATGAAGGATTTTGCCCCTGAATATCTGCAGGGATTCTATGCAGATTCCTACGACCAGCTTCCCACGGAGATGCTGAAGCGCATATCAGACCGCATGCGCCTGTATGGTAACCAGGAGGCCGGCGTGCTGGGCAAGGACTACTTTGATTTCTCCATAAGCCACAACAAGAGCCTGACATACATGGACAATGTAAGTGCCCTGTACTGCCTTATGCCCGTATGGTTCCTGAGCATCGAGGCAGGAGGCAGCACATACCAGTTTGCTGTAAACGGCCAGACCGGTGAAGTCTGCGGACAGCTGCCGGACTCACCGCAGCTTCTGGCACGCAAAGGCCTTAAGAACTTCCTGGGAAAGTACAGGATAATAGGCGACATTACCGCCCTGCTCCTTATCTTCATTTTTGCCATATTGGGATTCGGCTTTATAGGCAGATTCCTTGGCAGTGTATTCGGCATTCTTGCGATCGCATCCACATTCTGGTTCTTTATCAGGATGCTGCAGGGCAGGCACCGCACTGAAGGCACGTTCACGGGAGATCTGGGCCAGGAGAACGACTTTGACAAGATGCCGCCTCTAAGCTGCTACTTCGACCCCTCTGTAAAAGCGGATATCACAACTGATACCATCCTTCTCAGGCGCTATACTGAGATCGTGGATCCCAACGGCATAGTCATCAAGACTGTGGATATGCCTTTGGATCCTCATTGATCAGTAAATCAGATCTGATGTCTTACGGTCAAATACTCATCCCCATCCTTATAGAAGGGACAGACTGAAGTCTTATGTGCTCTAAGCCTGGCCATCTCATCTTCGTCCAGATAAAGATCGCAGAAGGCTTCGCCCGTGACTTCATCTATGCTTGCATATTGACATGTATCACATCCGGGCATGGCAGAATACTCCTACTTTTACAGATATCTTAATTCTACACCAATCTGGCATAATACACTTAACGAAATCACATGGCAGATCCAAGCAAGGGAGCAGATAATGAAGTACTACATAGCAGATACACATTTTGGACATGAGAACATTCTTAAGCTGGACAATCGTCCCTGGGATAATCTCGAAGATATGGAAGCAGACATGATCAGCCGCTGGAATGCCAGAGTTACTGACAGCGACGATGTTTATATCCTGGGTGATTTCTGTTGGCATAGCAAGGCTCACTGGATCCGTCTTCTTACATCACTTAAGGGCAGGAAGCACATCGTACTGGGAAATCACGATCTGAAGGAATTCCCGCAAAAAATATTGGATCTGTTGGCTGATGAGCCACAAAAACTGCTTGGCGTCATAGATGGCGGTCACCATGTAGTCTTGTGCCACTACCCTATACTTGCATACTGGCATGACAATCAGCAAGATTCTGTAATGCTATATGGCCATGTACACAACACAGTTGAAGACGAGGCCGTAAGAGCAGGAGTAGCGGCAGCCAAAGAATACATTAAGGAAAACAAGCCTGATTACGTTTACTGCGGCAACCTCCATAATGTCTGGTGCGGCTACTACGATTATGCGCCGGCAACGCTGGAAGAAATACTGAAGAATAAGTATTGACCGGCTAATTGGTTTTGAAAGGGAGCAAATACATGGGGAAAGATATATATGGTCTTATCAAGAGAAAACCTTTGGCTGTTTATACATCTTCTATTGGGAAAGACGGTACTCTTTGCCTGCCTGAAGAATGCTTAAATGAGCTGGGTTACAATAGTGATCCGGAGAGCCTCTTCGTATTAACAAACTCGCTCATAGAGGGTAATATATGCCTTTATCCTAAAGAATCGTTTGACAATATCGTATCTCACCTTAAAAGTCTGAATTCCTTTAACCGCAACGTCAGACTATTACAAATGCGGATAATGGGAAGAGCTGTAAACACCTCAATAGTTAACGGAACTATAGTCGTTGGTCCTGACTTAATGGAATCTCTAAGGTTTAATGCGGATGCTGTTCAAGCCGCTGAGAATGACTCCTCTATGCTGCAAGTAACTATTCTCAGATATCAAAATAAACTTGAGATCATGTCTTCTGATTCTTACAACAGCGAAGAGTATACAGAATGCGAGTAAGACTCCTCCCGGGGTTGACACCGGTGTTTTCTTCGCTAAAATGAAAGTAGTTTCATTTTGGCGAGGGGAACCGCTTATGCCTAAGGTAAAACAGGAATATATCGAAGAGAAGAAGCGAATGATCGTTGACGCAGCCTACGCTGTGTGCCTCAGAAAGCCCGTAGAGACCGTCACGATCACGGATGTGATACAGGAGACGGGAATGTCTCAGGGCGCGATCTACAGGTACTACAAAGGCTTAGACGAGATCCTGTCGGACCTTGTCACCAAGACCCGGGATGACTACAGCTATATAGACAGATTAGATGAGATCACATCTGATCCTGACAGGCCCTTCGAGGATGTGACTTATGAAGTGTGCGCTGTCCTGGCAGAGACTATGGCAGATCACCTTACGGATATCCAGAAGATCAATTTCGACTTCGGAGTATTGGCTGTTAACGAACCGGAGCGTATGGCAAGGATAATGGCAGGGAGCAATTCCCGGGGCAATTCCGATTATCTGGGGAAGGTTCTTTTCCCGCGGCTTATAAAGGTGGCGGCAAAGCAGGGGCATAAGCCCATTATCAGCGGGGATGAGCTGCTCTCCTATCTTGCTGCGACCCTTACGGGGATCGAGAAGTACTGCATATTGTCTAATTGCTACGGGGAGCGTAAAAATGTGGAGCCCCGGAAACTCTTTGAAACATTTGCTGCTACGATCATATTAATGTTTGGAGGTCGGATACATGAGTAAGAAGACGTTACCAGTCCCAAAGGGCAGTTTTGCAGTCGGGACAAAGACTTTCACGGTATATGAGGATAGAGAAGAGACTCTCTACTGCGCTCCCGGAACCATGCGCAGCATAAGCGCCCGGGTCTACTATCCTGCTGATGCGCAGTGTATTAAAGGACTTGCCAAAGCGCAGAGCATGTCAAGAAATATGCTTAAGGCCATATCCCGGAATATGCATATTCCCTTAAATTACGACAAACTGACAAAGAATGGGGAGAATACCTCCTGCTGCTACGAGAATGCTACGGCAACAGCGGGGCAGAAGTTTCCTCTGGTGCTTTATAACCATGGGTACGGGGCCTACAGGGACTGCAATTCCCTGCTGCTTATAGACCTGGCGTCAAGAGGATACGTCGTGATAAGCATCGCCCACCCTTATGAGGGAATGCTCACAGAATTAGACGACGGAAGAACGATAGAGATGGCCAAGGACATTGCCAAGAAGTGCTACTCCCCTTACTTCAAGTCCGTCAAGGCCCTGAAGAGCCTTCTCAAGGCTTCCGGCAGCAACGAGGAACTCTATAGAAGATTCGATTCAATGCAAAGGACATATAACAGCTTCCTGATAGACCGTGTCCCCGAATGGGAGAAGGACACTCTTGCCATACTTAGGTACGCAAAGCAGGAGCTGTCCGATATCATAGATCTTACAAGAGGTGTGGGCGTAACAGGCCACTCCTTCGGCGGTGCCGTGGCTTTTGCGCTGTGCGAGGATTACCCGGAGCTCTTTAGCTGCGGAATCAATATGGACGGCGGACTGTTCGGCGAGCATGAGGGCAAGGTCACAAAGACGCCCTTTATGCAGATAACATCAGAAAGCAACGCCAATGCAGTCACAAGAGGCTTAATAGATCATACTGCACCCGCATACCATGCAGTCTTTAAGGATATGGAGCATCTGGGGTTTACTGACATGAAATATCAGATCCCCCTAAAATCGATGGTAGGAAAGCTTGATTGCGATATCGCTCACGACAGGCTCTCTGATCTCCATGGCGAATTCTTCGATTATTACCTTAAGGGGGTTAAGGAAAGCCCCGCTCTTAAGAGCGATGAATGGGTCAGGGTATCAGAGTTTGCGCCTGATATGTGATCTCTTAACAGTCTTTAAGAAAGCTCTTTATTATGCCTGCAAAATCCTCGGGTAACTGACCCTGGGGAGCGTGGCCACAGCCTTCCATCTCGGCATAAGTGTAGCCGCCTTCTTCTGCAAACTCGCGGACAAGATCGGCGGGGCAGATCCAGTCACAGCTGCCTGATATGAAGAGCACGGGAACCTGATACTTATCCTCCAGAACGAAGCTCTCCAAGGTCTCAGTGAGAGGCTGTTCCAGCTCCTCAAATCTGCTGTCCCCCGCAAGGGAAGCTATCTCCAGCATATACCATTTCAGATCGAGAGTTCCCACGATAGGAGACGTCAGAGCTGCATATGTGGATACATCCGTTGTTTCTGTTTGAGGGTGGTAAGGAGCTACGAGAGTTCTTAAAGTCAAAAGATTTGATGTGGACATATCCTCTAAGAATGCCGCATAGGCTGCCTCCATCTCGGATGTATCGTCGCCCCTCTCTTTCGCGATGCTAAGAGCATCCTGGTAAGAGTAGATCTCGCCAAAGTAGCCGTTCTCGTTGACGCACTGCCCTACGCCTATGTATGCACTTACCTTATCAGGATGCAGGAAAACATATTCGCTGCCCAGGAGAGAGCCGTAGGAATGGCCTAATATTATCACCTTGTCCTGACCGAATCTGTCGCAGCAGTAATCGACTAATGCATCCAGATCCTCTAGCTGCTGCTCAAAAGTCAAGGCCCTATTATCGGGATCTGTATCCATATTCCTGTAGTAGGAGCGGCCGCAGCCCCTCTCGTCCCAGGAAACCAGGGTATATTCATCAGTAAGATAGTCCTGCCAGCAGTAATCTATAAAGGTCGTCGGAGAGCCGGGACCGCCGTGCAGGGAGATTATAACGGGATTGTTTACGTCCTTGCCGGATATAACGACATATTCCTCCTGATCGTTCAGCGTCACGTAGATCTCCTCGTTAACGCCGCTCCTGTAGGTAAAGTAACGCTTGATCTGCCTGAAGCATCTGCCGGTTATAAAGACGTTCAGTAAGATAAGGATCAGTGCAAGGACAGCTATGCCGATCCACTTAAGTATGCGCAGTACCAGTTTCTTCTTAGGCTTTTTGCCATAGACTTCTCTTGCATGCATGGCATGGATGCCGATGTGCCCCACACCTAAGACTACGGAGCCGAAGATCATGATTATATTCCCTCCGAAGAGGCCCAGCAAATAGAAAGCAATGACGGGATATGTGGCAAGGGCCAGCGGCATACCCAAAAATCCCTTGTAGAAATCCTTCATGGTCTTATCTGACCTGAAGTATCTTATCCATGCAATGTCATATACAATGAGATTTAAGAAGGCAAGTATAAGTACCAGGCACCAGAGGCTCCATCCATGAGGATTAAAGGAAGAGAAAATAAGAGCGCTAACGGTTACGATACACTGCCCTACCCTCTCAAAGGCAAGGAGGATCTTGTTCTCCTTCGATTGGTATTTATCGTAATCAACAGGTTTGTTCTTAGTCCAGATAATGTTTGGAACAAAAAGCATAGCGAGCATAATAAGCCCAATATAAGAAAATCCGATCTGCATATTAATTACCCCCAAATCAATCGTAGTAATTGTAACATCGCTGCCTGTATCAAAATGTTAATTCTTCTTTAATAAAACTTGAGATCCTGCTCCCTTCGTTTACTGTTAATGAGCGCTATCTTATCCTCAAATGACTCGCTGTATACGAGTTCGTTCGCTTTTATCTGGCATTCATTCGTAAATCTTCAGTTCTTGTGAACTCAACATATTCTAACTGCTAGAGTTTCAATCATGAAATTTTATGATTGGTTTTACGATTGATATCAAACGAAATCAAATTTTCTTACGACTTAGTTAAAGTCATAAGCGTTTATAAATCCGTTGTTTACTTTAGAGCTAAAAATCGTGAATAATAAACAAAAGTTGTTTACAAAATACGCAAATAATATAAAATATAAACAGGAGGCGCAACAATATGTTTGGTAAAAATTTGAAATACTATCGTCTTAAAAACAATATGACCAAGAAAGCTTTATCTGAAGCAATTGGTGTTACGCCTATGGCCATCACTAATTATGAGAATGATGAGCGTCAACCCAATATGGACACTATTAAAAGATTAGCTGAAGCTCTTAATATCAGGGTGACTGATTTTCTGGAAAACAGTGGAAGTGACCTCAAGTTCACTCACGGCAAGTTCAGAAAAGGTGCCAAGCTGGGTGCAATGAACCAAGAATATATAAAAGAATCCGTTGAGGAATACTTTGGCCGATTCTTTCAAGTACTTTCTTTTTTAGGTGGCAAAAAAATATTAGAGCCTATTCCTTCTCTCAAAACCATTCCATGGACCGAAGATCCAGAACAGGCAGCTCAGAAACTACGTGATTATCTTGAGCTTCCCTCCAGCGGTCCGGTCAACAAACTCGTAGAATTACTTGAGAATAGAGGAATCCTGGTATTCTTTATCGATCTTGATACACAGTATTTTTCTGGAATGAACGGTACAGTGAATGGTATACCTTATGTTGTAATCAACAGTTCCATGAGCCCTGCCAGAAAAAGATCCACCATTATTCACGAGGTTGCGCACTTCGCATTCGATTGGCCTGACGATTTATCAGAAGATGAGGAAGAAGAATTTGCGACTGCAATTAGCGGTGCCTTCCTCTTTCCCAGAGAAGATGCCTTTAGAGAATTGGGCTACAAAAGAACCAGTATTTCTAAAACTATGACGATGACTTGCAAAGAGTATGGAATAAGCATGTTTATGCTTGTCAAACGTGCAAGGATCTGTGGAATCATTAACGAATCTATTGAAAAAAGATTCTATATTGCAGCAAGCAAAGCTGGTTGGAGAAAAAACGAACCAAATTGGGACATCGAAGAAGTTGAACCTCAGCTCTTTAAACAATTAGTTTATAGAGCAGTAACTGAAGAAGAAATCAGCATTCAAAAGGGCGCTGAATTACTTAAAACATCTTATGATTCTGTGGCAAAAGAGTGTTTTTGTTCGGAGGAACCATGGAATACATAAGCAGCGATACAAACATCTGGATTGATTATATGGTAATCGGAAAACTTGATCTTCCTTTCCGATTACCATTGACATACCTGATGAATCAAGATGCTGTTAATGACGAACTCTTATCTCCCAAAGGATTAAAAAACCAGTTGCTAGAATTAGGATTGGTTGCTACTGAACTTACGGAGAAAGAGTTTTTCTATGGTATGGAAATTGCACAACGGCATTCAAAGCTGTCCAAGTATAACTGCTCGGCACTTGCTATAGCTAAGAAGAGAAATATTGTCCTCTTAACAGGTGATGCAGAACTTAGAAAAGTTGCTCGGAATGAAGGCGTTACTGTAATGGGAACCATAGGTATATTAGACAGAGCATTTGAAGAAAAAGTTATTACACCGGAGGAGTATAAGGATAGCTTGAATAAGCTAAAAGAAAACAATGGTCGAGAAGTACGCTTGCCAATTAAAGAGCTACAAGAACGACTCGATGGACTTGATAAAAAACTAATATGAGAGGAATAAATATCTTAAGGAGCTAGGATTATGATCAAACAAGAACTCGAAGAGTCTTACTGATAACGGAGGTGCCAAATGCATAAGTGGTATGACGAAGAATATGAATTCACCATTGAAGTAACCGGCTTTTTGCATGGAGATCATACGGAGAGATATTGCCGTAATGGAGAAGAAATAGGTGATACCTACACATGCACATATGGGTGCCCTGTTAATAAGGACGGGTACGGCATTTGCTCAAAAACAATGATGATGCTGTATCCTCTTATGGAAGCGGTCAGAAGCGGAGGTGATCTCGAGAACCTTGGCGGTGACGGCAGATATTCAAAAACAGTTGTATGTCCCGATGGATGCGTTATTTTCAAACTGGCGGCTAAGCCTCTGGGTAATGACAACTTCCATAAGGGTGGATTCTGGGATTACCCGGATGCAACATAATATCAACTGTATGATCAGAAAAAGGAAGGCTCATAGGATTGGATAATAAACAGTAAAACTAATTGAGAAGCAGGTGTGATAATGAACGCTTTGATAATTAATTGCAGTCCTGTCAGGACAGGAGCAACAGCTGAGATAGTAAAGATAGTGGAAGGTGAGCTTAAGTCCCGCTATGATACCAGGTGCATTTGTATAGATGATTATAAATTTGCGTTTTGCAGAGGCTGCAGAGCGTGTCATAAGACGGCTCAGTGTGTCATGAGCGATGCTCAGGTGATACGGGACATAATGAATGAGTTCGATAATGCTGAGATTATCGTATCGGTTGCACCTTCATACTGGGCTGATGTTCCCGGACAGTTCAAATCATTTATAGACAGGGTAACGCCGTGGTGTAATACTCATGAACCACATGCGACCATAAAGCGGGGCAAAAGAGGTTATGCCATCGCTCTCAGGACCGGTCCTAATATGCCTGAATGTGAGAGACTTATCGGCAGCATAGAACATTTCTACGGACATCTCGAGATTGAGTGCAAAGGACATCTGGGTCTGACATCACTCGAATTCAGGGAACAAGTCGAATCCAGGAGACAGGAGATCCTGGACTTTTGTAAGAGCATTTGACGCTTAAGGTATTAGTAAGAATAATCAGCAGTAAAGTGGACTACAAAGACTTAACTATTTGAATGTTTCGAGGAATAAAGTGGATAAAGATTTTAAAGAAGTAGAGATTAAAAGCAACCTTGAATTACCGTATACGCTAATTTGTATCAAGGAAGGCAGCACACAATTTGATTTGTATTTTAAGGCTTTTGATGAGCATCAAAACGAGTACACAATTAACGCGGGTGGCGTTACCGGAACGTTTGAAATTGCTTATAGTTGTTTAGGTATGGATTGCAGGTTTGAATGTGATATCACAATAGGTAATCTATATAGTTTTTATCTTCAACTGGAAAATGTCTATGAATGTCTTCCCGGAATAGTCCCTATTGCAACACTTGAGAATTATGGCTCTTTGGAACGATCGAATTTAACTTTTACGTTCGATAAGAAGGGCCATGTCCAAGTAAACGGGCGATTTATGGATAAAGACACGCAGTATAGCAGTGGGATCCTATTCGATGTTTCTATGGATGCTTTCTATAACATTACACATATGATCAATGCTTTAAAATACTTTTTTGAAGAGTTAAAACGAATTCAAGGACATAGTAACTTTTATTGAGTTGTAAACGACAAAGAAAGATTGAATATGAACAATACCAAATGGAATGAGATATTTCATGCTTTTTATGATAATGAGGGGTCTCCTGAACAGCCGCTTATCAGTTGGAGAACAAAGGACATAGAAAACGGCTATTTAAGTAATTGGGACGGTACGTGGACGCATTTCGGCTGCGAGCCCCGCGAATGGGACAAGATCGAATATCTGCAGATCAGGCTCACAGAAGAAAACTCCGATCTTGTGCTTTCTGAACTGAGAAGGATCCATGTTCCCGGAGAAATTGAAGATGGTATCGTGACCGTCTACGGGTACAGAACAGATGTTGATTATCTGTAATATTGAATGGATAATAATCAGCAAACGGACTTGGGTAAAGAGAATTGAAGATGGCGGATAAAAGCAAAAAGCTAGCGATTATTACATTGATCTCGATAATTGCTAACGTCATCATCTTTTTCGTGATGATGATTGGTCTTATCGCTGCGAACACTCTTGAGATAGGGGTGTCTGAGATTGTTGTTTTAATCTCCGGCATTATACTGCTTGCGCTTTGGCCCTTGATCAATCTTACGCTTTCTGTTTTTGCATTGGTGTTTTCGATAAAAGGCAGGAAAACTTGTATTCCGCTTGCTATCATAGATCTAGCTTTATCAATTGCGGGACCGGCTCTCTATGCGCTCACATACCTGATAGATTATATGTATAGGGGATTTTAAGGAAAAACAAAGGGGATGTAATAATTCAATGGATATGTGGAAAAAGAAGTTAACAGCAATAACCTTGGTTATGACCATGATCCTGTGTACGGGTTGTTTAAAAGGTCTTTTTTATAAACGTTCCGGGAATTTGGCGGACGATCTGTACCAGAATCACTACAGACCCGAGATCGCTAGTGAAATTGCAGAAGAAATCATTGCCGAAGTGTTTCAAGCTGCCAGAGAAGAAGATTTCAGTCGTGTCGAGGTGCTGTTTTCTAATTATGCTCGAGAAAATACGCCTGATCTGGAAGAACAGTTTAATCAATTCTGTGAGTTTTGCTCTTTTGAAGCCAGTGATTTAAAAGGGACAGTGGACATGACAGAAACTTCTAACTATTCAGGGCATTATCTAATGTATCTAATAGGATACGAGTTCAAACTGGAAGGTGATGACACAAAATATCTTTTGCATATAGGATGGGTCGCGGATAATGTAAATGACACATCACAGATTGGAATACAATATGTTGAGGTGCTCCGTTATGAAGATGCCAACCCGGGTGAGTACTGGGGATATGGTAATAATACCGGTTTTCATGTGATAACCAATAAAGAAGTAGGATAATCATAATAGGACGGTTTTATCAGCAGCAAAACGCACTAATTTTAGGATTTTTAAAACAAAGGGGATAACGGATATGTTAAACGGAATGAAGGCTAAGGCTCTTTTAATAGGAACTATGGCAATTTCTATTCTGATCAGCGGATGCGGAGTAAAAAAGGACTCTGATGATAAAGTAATGCTGGAAATTGGAGATAACATAACTGAGGTCACATCTGACGGGCAGAAAAACCTTTTGGATATCAGTAATAATAAAGCAACCTATTGGCAATACGATTCCGGTAAGAATCTTCTCATATCATCCAAACGCCAATGTTCGAACGTATCAATCTATAATGTGGAAACCGGTGCAGAAACTGTTATCGGCTTTCCGGAGGTTGACGACAATCATAGCCTGATCGAATATGAAGGACAGGAGATGTATGGACTTAACGCCTGGTATGAAGACGGCAAAGTGAACATTTATGCACAAGATTCCGATGATCGTACACTTGTTGTCTTTACCTTTGACTGCGAGAATGGTGAGCTTGTGGATACAGCGCGTTATGATATAGAAAGTCCTGTTTTTGTAAGGGATGCGGGTAAATTCATTGTATATGTAAAAAGTGTATCGGTTAAAGACCAGAATGATAAGTATTATATAAAGTATGATTTGAACCTTTTTGATAAAACGACAGGAGAAGATAAAACTGTTGCTAGTGACATTGGAAAACTGGGTAAAGGCTTTGATCTGATCGTATTGAACTGTGATAAAAGCAAAGTCCTGTTTGTAAAAAATAATGATTGGTCCAAAATCCTTGATAAAAAAGCAAAAGATACTCCTGTTTTATATGAGTACGATATCCCGTCAGGCGAGACCCGCGAGGTATATAAATGCAGCAAGGGAAATTGCATAACGGGTTTCACATATGCTTCAGAAAGCAACAAGATCTATCTGAGATACGGGAAGATAATATCTGTTGCGGTTGTTGACTATAACATCCAGCCCAATTACACAACGGTCATAACACCAGACGGCCGCAATTATGATCTGCATTCTTCCATAATTAACGGATATGACATAAACACTACAGGCATTGTCGTTTATTAAGATAAAGATAAGGGCGCAAATGTGAAAATCATTAAAGAATATCTGGTCGCGATTGTGAGGATGCCAAATGTTTGAACGAAACGTCTATCAGGAAATACTTAAATGGAAACGCGAATATGCGCCCCAATATGCGCTGTTCCTCAAGGGTGCAAGGCGTGTTGGCAAAACGACATTGGCAGAGAAGCTCGGCCGTGAGGAATATAGATCCTATATTCTCGTGCGTTTTGATCAGACGGGTGATGATATAAATCGTCTGTTTACAGATAGTCTTCGTGGTCTGGATTCTTTGTTCAACACTTTGCAATTCGAGTATAATACACGGCTTTATCCAAGAGAATCTCTTATTATTCTGGATGAAATACAGCTTTTTCCGCCGGCAAGGCAGGCTCTGAAAACTCTTCTCGAAGATGGTCGCTATGATTATGTTGAAACCGGCTCATTGGCAACTATCACAAAGAAGAGCAAGGATATACTGATCCCATCGGAGGAATATCCTTTAGATGTGTTGCCCATGGATTTCGAAGAATACTAATGGGAAAATGATAATGAAGCTGAGGCCCGGTGATGGGGACCGTGTCATCTTGGCAAGATCTAGGAATGAATTCAGCCTGATATCTGAACAAACAGAAGACAGGGATTATGAATAAGTTGGAGGTAAACTGATGGGACTTGCGGTCGGATTGCTCTTAATAGTCTTGCTGATGGCGCTGGCTTGCTTGGCTTTTCTTATTACCGCCATCGTATTTGTTGTAGTCGGAGCCAATCAGAAGAAGAAAGGCGGGAAGGGAACTCTCGGCAAGGTCGGTATCGGATTACTTATGGTGCCTCTTCTGGTCCTTCTATGTATCGGAGGTACTGTCATCTGGCGGAAGGTCATGATTAAGTGTGTTGCCGATGAATGGAGATTTACAAGCATCAATGCAGGTGAAGGCAGTGCAGTAAGGAATATGCTCAGATCCGTTCTGGTTTCTATCGATGATGGAGACATGGAGACTTTCAAAAGAGAGTTTACACTGGATATAAGGAATGACCGCCACTTCGATGATGTTGTGGATGATTTCTTCGATGAACTTGATGATCTTGATGTAGAACTGGATCCGGATGAGTTCTTAGCTGATTGGGGTGAGTCCATGTTCTTCGATACCGATCATTATCATGGCAAATACAGATACGACATCGGTTATGTATATGATGCACAGATAGACGGCCAGACTTACTATATCTATGTGAGAGTCTGTACCAGAGACGATCAGTACAGGAACGGTATCGGTCTTGAACAGTTCATCGTATGTACTGAAGACAAGATTGATGAACTTTATGAGATAATTGAAGATGACGATGCCGATATTTATCTCGACGTCTTGTAATAGTTTAAGTAATTGAAAGGGATAATTATAAGAGAGTTACAAATCTTATCTTCCACATTATTACTCTGATCATTATGTTGCCCGATCTGGTGTTTGTCGGATTGAATTCACTTATGGGGTTAGGTTATTGTAATGGACTCGAGCTAATATATGTATTGACAGTCGATCTTCTGTTTGGCTGCGCTTTCTTAGCTTCTACGGTAGGGGAAATCATATTGTTTATTATGTATAATCCAACCAGGCCCAAGGTATATTTTACATGCGAGCTGCTGAACCATGGCCTTTCCGCTTTGTGCTTTGCAATAGCAATCATTTACATAATAAAAGTAAGACTGAACTCTTCCAGCAAGGGAACTTTATTTGCACCGGCTATAAATCTTATAGGATTGGTTGTCTGCATTATAGTGATAATAATAAATGTGGTAGTCCGTAAGAAGATGAAAAAAGCTCCTCAGAAGTTGAAGTAAGAGGAGCTCTATTTTACAGCTGATATACAGGATTTAACAGAACATCATACTTTGCCATAGTACTCTTTATCTAATAATTCCCGCGCTGTGCCCAACGAAACTGGTGCTACTCCTTCTTCTACCTCTTTCTCGGCTTCAAAGATCGCCTGATCTATCCTGTTGTTCTGAACAAACTTCTCATTCAAACCGTTGATGACAACGTTTACACCGTTCATACGGAACTTCCGTGCCATCTCAAACCCGAGTCCGCGTGTACTTCCTGTGATTACTGCTGTTTTCATCCAAGTCCTTTTAAGATCTTAATACCCATATCAGTTTGCAAGAACATTCATCATGTCATCATAATAGTAGAGATTATCAGAGACGTGGTTATACATTGTCATTTCCCAGTCATCATATGAATACAACTCAGGATCAAACCATACATCGTATGTCAGACACAAAACTATTGAATTCATATATCCGGATAAATAATCATCATATTCAGCTTCTGATATAACATTGCCGTTGTTATAGAAAGTAGTAGTAAATTCGTAATTATCACAATATACACTGAGTTCGTTCACCTGAATCAGAGAGTTTTCCTGAACTTCGTATTCAGTACAGTAAACTCCCCCTTCTCCGTCAGAATGTCTTATCAGTAAATGACCGTTATCGAGCAACGCAACATCAGTTGTAGGAGAACCTCCGGCATTAACTGTTGACTCAGGAAGATAGAACATTTCTACAGCTTCTCCGATCGCAGGATCATATGTATAAATCCTTATTGATGCGCATGTATAACTGCCCGGAATAGAATATTCAATCCACTCTACTTCAGAATCAGCCGCATACTGGATCATAAGCTCAGGTATTCCGTCACCGGTAATATCTTCATAAGTACAAGACGGGAATCCGTAATCAGGTTCCGTATCGAAAATCCTCAGATTAGCTTCATTTTGAATCAGGATATTGGCATAAGCCAAATTTACCGCCGAAATATCCGACGTGTCTGTAACGGCTTCATCGCCGACTAATGCCACAAACTCATTAAAAAGAAGGAAATTACCGTCATCTTCAGAACCGTATGTAGGCATCACAGCAGCAACTACCCGGTTCTCATAATCATCGCGTGCATTATTAAACTCATCTTCAGATATCGGTTCATCGTTATGAGTAACGGTAACCTCCGTTTCCTGAGACCAAATCCATGTGTTAATAAGCTCGTAACCGGTCTGCGACAGAGAATATTCTTCAATAGTGTAAATGCTGTAACCACGTCCGCCGAAAGTCTCGAAAGCAACTAAATTACCGTCATCAAGAAGCATCAGATCCGTATCTGAAAACCAACCTGCAACATCGCGATGCGTTTCTCTTCTAAAGAGCTCGTTAACCGTATCATCATCAGGATTATATGAAAGAATGAATACTTTCATAGTTGCCGGCCCCGGAAACCCCATGCCGGCAAGCCAATCGGTCGCGGCCTCGTCTTCAGAATCGGAGCAGTATCTGACTATACATTCCGGTATATCATCTCCTGTAATATCCACATAGTTAATACAAGGTACCGGATTATCTGTAGCTTCCTGACACTGTAGTACTCTTATCTCATAATCAGAAACCACACCATAATACGCGGCAGCAATCTGTTCGTCAGACGGCATCAGATCGGCCGTGGTTTCAGTTGCAGGTGTAAGCTCAGCCGTCTCGAAAAGCGCTTCTTCTGTCTCTTCAGTTCTATCTTCGGGGGTCTCTTCTTCTGTCTCTTCCAAAGGTTCAACAGGTTTCTTTTTCGCTATGTTTGAGACAATCGCAATGCTCAATATAATTACCGCTAACGCAAGAAGTCCCGTTATGATCTTCCCTGCCAGAGTTGACAGAAAACCATGCTTGACGGTATCTTTTGCAGCCTTGCCCGAAACAGACTTAACAACTTCTTTTGCCTCCGGTTTTATTGTGTTCTTCTCAACAGATGAAGTAACAGAAGGAATATTCAGATCCTTCGACTGAACGTTGAAGAATCTTGTAAGGAACGGTACAGCAGGAACAGCTGCGAATGCAACCTTGTTCTCCTTCTCGTATTTTCTTATTCCTTCCTTTATTCTGATCCTTGAAGCCTTAAGTCTTGTCTTGACCGTACCTTCAGGACAGCCCATAAGTTCCGCAATCTTCTCTACGGACAATTCATCGTAATAATACATATGTATCGTCTGATACTGTACTTCCGAGAGTTCCTCGCGCATTATTCTCTCTAATTCCTTGCGGCGCACTTTCTCGGTTATATAGTAGTCGGAAAGGTCTTCCAGGTTGTCATCGCCCACCAGGGATTCATCAGTCGCGACCACATCATCGTATGAGATGTTGTCTCTTCTCTTCTTACACATATCAAGAGATTTATGCGCCGCGATCTGCTTAACCCAAGCTATAAACATCCTGTCATTATCAAAAGTATCGAGATTGCTGAAAACGGAAATATATGTCTCCTGCATGGCATCTGCCGCTTCTTCCTCATTGTTAAGGATACCGTAGCATGTAGCATAGACGAATCTTTTTGACTTCTCGTAGATCTCGCTGAAGGCATTCTCGTCACCTGAACGGTAAGCCTTCAGAAGTTTCTCATACTCTTCAAATAAACTGTTATCTTTCTCGTTCATTTCAATCTCTCCGGTTGGGATAAATTATAGCTCAAATACGCGCAGACAGCGCCCCATCTTAATCAACCCGGTTTCTGTTGGTCTTTATCTGGACGCTCCCGGTCTGACAAAACGGGAGGATCGGAGCCGGGCGGTATCTCAAGATCCATGGCAAGAGCCACGAAAAATCTGGTCAGAAACGGTTGCTTTGACAACTTATCTCCGTTTTTATAACGCATTCCTCCTGATTATTCCCGCTGCCTGTTAATCGTTATGATCGCCAAAGAACCATCTGCCGTTAATCTTGTGAAATGATACCGAGATGGTACACGGCTGATACATTATTGAATCATCCGTAAAAGTGCCCTGCAGAGGTATTGATATTTCAACTGCGCAGCATTCGCAGCCGTCATCATCATCATAACGGTCGACTACTTTATAATCACAATGATTCCAATTCAGATTCTGTTCATTAAGAGCATCTGCCAAATCCATAAAGGCATCTTCATTTATGACTGTAGTATGTGAGGAATATCGCAGATTAAGGTTTTCTTCAAGAATATCCTCCAATTCATCTGCGTCCTGCGATCTTAATGCATCAACATACATCTCAACAGCATCATCTATTCCACTGGCACCGAGATCCTCATCCTGTTCGAAAGCCTTTTCGAAACTCTTACATGTTGATATTCCGGAAAAGATAGTGAAGGAAGTTAAAATCAAAATAATTACAGATATGACGCAAGCGCCTGCAGCCTGCTTTTTCGAAAGTGCTTTTACCAGGAACAGTACAGCTAAAACAACCAGTGCCGATATTACTACCAAAGCTGTTTTATATGAACCGAGATAACTGACTGCAGCATCATACTTCAATCTGTTACTGCGAAGCGCAGAACTTCCGCCTGCAAGGTAAAAAAGGGATGCGAAACCTGCAACGAGAGATAAAACAAGCGCTATCGTCGCAGCCCATGTGGACTTTTTCTCTTTCTTTTTACGGTTCTTATCCGTACATCCCTGCTTTTCCTTCATTAATAATTCTTCTACTTCTGACATTTTCAGTGTCTCCTTTCAGGTTTGATATACCTATATAACGATGCAGGATTTCCCCGGGTTCATTTTTTGAAAAAAATTTTGCAAAAAAATTTTTGCAAAAAAACTACCTAAATATTATCACTTATCGTACCTTCATATGATGGATGCTTCCTATTCTTGTAAAGATTTCTTTAATCACTAGTAGCCTTGTACATATGATTAATTGAAAGTAATGTGATACTAATCAACTCAATAACTTAATTAAGGAGGCAGTATGACTATTATATGCGGAGGCTACCTATCCTTAGCTCTATATAGAATCTGTAGGGATAAGAATCCTATTAAAATACAACGTTTCTGCCGTTCTTATACACATCAAGCCAAGAGAATCGGTATCTACTATCTGTGTATAGATAACTTATTAAATTAATTTATGAACCTTACAAACCGAGTTCTAAAGTGCCGCAAGGCACTTTTCTTTTGCAAAAAAACCAAGAAAAATTTTACAATTCTAATTGTAAATATTACAGTTTTGTTACCGTTGTTTATAAGCCTTGATTTGTATATCACCTTCAGAAGTTACTCTATAGTACTTATCCTCATCTGTATCGACCATTAATACCGGTATAACTCCTGAATCATATACTGAACCATCGATATAGTAGTGACTTGCACCATCGTAATAGATATCGTGGAAAGACGGGTTTCCAGAGATAGATGCAGTTCCAATGTGACCCGCAACGACTTTTTTGTCGATATCGGGAATCTCGCCAAGATCTGCCGGATACTTTGATGTAAATACTTCCTGCGTTGTTCCGGTATCCCACCAGTCGCCTGCTTCTTCATCTATTCCGGCATGCACAAAGATCGTATTTCCTTCAGTGTGATACAACGGTAGACTTTTGAACCACTTTAGATACTTCTCATCTCCGGCTTTCTTTTTGTCATCGTCATCCAGGGTAGAGAATCCCATTATGCAGCTCTCTTCGTGATTACCCATAAGAGCGATTACGCGGTCGTTACCGTATAGACCTTGTAGTTCTATAATTCTGTTGATAACATCTCTGCATTGCGGTCCAATATGAATGTAATCGCCGAGTAGAATGAGTTTGGTATCGGACTCAGCCAATCTATCGAGAACAAGCTCCAAAGAAGCTTGAAATTCATTGAAATACCCGTGAATGTCAGACATGCAAAAGATTTTCATAGTACCACACCATCCTTAATGGAGGAAAATAACGAAAAATGTGTCCCAAGATTTAAGAGCTTATAGGATGACGCCTTTTATCTGCAAAATGAAAGGCCCGCAAACGCAGTGTTTACGGGCCTTTTGGCGGAGCCGGTGGGATTCGAACCCACGTGCCCTTGCGGACAAACGGTTTTCAAGACCGCCTCGTTATGACCACTTCGATACAGCTCCGTATCGCGCACTTAAGTATACAGGAAAGCTTTAGAGATTTCAACTCTAAGTTAAATAAGTAGGACCCTTCTTATAATGCAAAAAGGGTCTGTCATTTACTTATTCACTGAGGAGCTCGATCAGTCTGTCCAGATCTTCGTTATCCTTATAATCGATAACTATCCTTCCCTTACCTGATTCTGTATCAAGTACCTTGATCTTTACCCGGGATCCAAGATGTTTCTTAAGTTTTGTTTCTACATCCTTGATGCTGGTCTTAACCTGAGGATCAAGTACAGTCTTTGTCTTCTTTGCTTTAGGATTATTCTTCTGATCAATATACTTTTTGACCAGGTCCTCTGCCTGTCTGACGCTCATTCCGTTTGCTAATATGACATCTGCAACTCTGCGTTGATCCTCTTTATCCTTAAGCGAAAGGATCGCCTTGGCATGACCTGCGCTAAGCTCTCCTCTTAATACGAAATCCTGGAGCGCTTCGTCAAGATTAAGCAGTCTTAAAGCATTTGCTATAGTAGCCCTAGGCTTGCCCAGAGTCTTCGACAATTGATCCTGTGTCATCTTATGTGTCTTGATCAGTGCCTGCATCGCCTGAGCCTCTTCGAGAGGGTTTAAGTCCTCTCTTTGAATATTCTCAATAAGAGCCTGCTCCATTACTTCCTTATCAGTAAGATCTTTGACTATAGAAGGGATTACCTTAAGGCCTGCCTTGCGTGCAGCTCTCCATCTTCTCTCACCTGCTACGATAATGTAACTTTTTCCTTTACGCTGAACGATGATTGGTTGGATAATGCCCTTCTCCTTGATAGATGCAGCAAGCTCATCCAAAGCTGCTTCATCGAAGGTCTTACGGGGCTGCCCTTCGTTAGGTGAAATGTCATTTATCTTGAGTTCAACTACTGAGTCCTTAGCATTCTCCGGGATACCGTCTGATGACAGCATAGCGCCCAGACCTTTGCCTAGTCCTGATTTCTTTACATTAGCCATATTGATCTCCTTTACTTAGTTCTCTTGATTACTTCTGCTGCAAGGCTCTGGTATGCCTTAGCACCCTTTGAATTCTTATCGTAATCGCATATTGCCTGTCCATAGCTGGGCGCCTCTGCGAGCTTAACGTTTCTTGGTATTATCGTATTGAATACTGACTTGCCAAAATACTTGTCAACTTCATCCTTTACCTGCTTGGAAAGCTGTGTTCTCATATTGAACATCGTGAGAACAACACCAAGAATCTGTATATTAGGATTAATTTTCTTTTTTATTATATTTATAGTATCTATTAATTGAGATAATCCCTCAAGGGCATAGTACTCGCCCTGGATAGGAATGATTATATCATCAGAAGCAGTTAGAGCATTAATAGCCAGCAGACCGAGTGACGGAGGACAATCAATAATGATGTAGTCGTATGAATCCTTGATTTCTTCGATAGCTTTCTTGAGGATCTGTTCTCTTGAGATAACTGATACTAGTTCAATTTCTGCTCCTGCAAGATTAATATTAGTAGGACATATGTCTACATTATCTGCGCTTGTTTCATAGATGACCTCGCTCATAGGAACTTCATTGATCAGAACATCGTACACCGTATCTTCAAGATCAGCCTTGGATATTCCTAAACCGCTTGTAGCATTGGCTTGAGGATCGATATCTATGATCAACACTTTCTTTTTCTTTTTACCAAGATATGCAGCAAGATTGACCGCAGTCGTAGTCTTTCCTACCCCACCCTTCTGGTTAACTAAAGCAATTGTATGCGTCATATTTGTTCCTCCGTTTTCCGTATATCACTAAATATAACAATATAATTATCATATGTCATCAGAATTGTTCCACGTGGAACACAATTGTAATATTCAAAAATAAAGAACAGATTGTTTCACGTGGAACAATCTGTTCTAAATGAGGTATTAATGAAATTAATCAGTTATCAATATTAGCCAGTGTAGCGTTTTCCTGGATAAATTCCTTACGGGGTTCAACCTGATCACCCATAAGGAGAGTGAATGTCTCATCAGCTGCCTGAGCATCAGCAAGTGTTACCCTAAGGAGCTTACGTGTAGTAGGATTCATTGTTGTCTCCCAAAGTTGTTCAGAGCTCATCTCACCAAGGCCCTTGAATCGCTGGATAAGAGGATTCTCCCACTTGTGATCGATCTTGATCTGCTCGATCTCCTTCTCATCGTAAGCATAGTATGCTTCATCTCCCTTATAAACTTTAAAGAGAGGCGGGCAGGCAATATAAACATAACCACCATCAACAAGAGGTCTTAAATATCTGAAGAAGAATGTAAGGAGCAGTGTTCTGATGTGAGAACCATCGACATCAGCATCTGCCATGATGATAACCTTATGGTATCTTAGCTTAGACTCATCGAAGTCATCACCTATGCCGGCACCGAGAGCCATAACTACAGGCTGCAATTTCTCGTTGCTGTAGACTTTATCGATCCTGGCTTTCTCAACGTTGAGCATCTTACCCCAGAGAGGAAGGATAGCCTGATACTTTCTCTCTCTTCCCTGCTTTGCAGATCCGCCGGCAGAGTCTCCCTCAACGATAAAGATCTCACAGAACTCTGCTTCGTTTGACTGACAGTCTGCGAGCTTACCAGGGAGTGAATTACTCTCGAATACAGTCTTTCTTCTGGTCATCTCACGGGCCTTCTTAGCGGCATCACGTGCTCTTGAAGCCTGGAGACATTTATCCATTATTAGCTTGGCAACATCAGGATGCTCCTCCAGATAGCTCTCTAATTTCTCATATACAACATTCTCGACCATAGGTCTTACTTCGGCATTACCGAGTTTAGACTTGGTCTGTCCCTCGAACTGAGGATCTGAAAGCTTGACGGAGATTATGGCAGCAAGACCTTCTCTAGTATCTTCACCCTGGAGCTTGGCATCACCATCCTTAAGAATCTTATACTTCTTGCAGTAATCGTTGATAGCTCTTGTCATTGCTGCCCTGAAGCCTGCAAGGTGTGTACCGCCCTCAGGTGTGGCAATGTTATTAGCATATGTATAAACCGTCTCCTGATATGAATCGTTATACTGGAGAGCAATCTCTACAAAACTGTCTCCCTGCTTGGTCGCAAAGTAGATAGGAGGAGTATTGATAGGCTCCTTATGACGGTTAAGATACTCTACGAAGGAAATGATTCCTCCGTCGTAATGCAGGTTCTTCTTAACAGGCTCCTCTCCCCTGTCATCTGTAAGATTGATCGTTACTTCCTTGTTAAGGAAAGCCATTTCTCTGTATCTGGTGATCATTGAATCAAAGTCAAAAGTAATATCAGGGAAGATAGAATTATCAGGGATAAAATTAGTGATAGTACCTGTATCTTCCTTATCACAGGTGCCTACGATATGCAGAGGAACGGTAGTCTTACCCTTCTCAAATTCGATCTCATAGATGTTACCCTCACGCTTAACCTGAACCTTCATGTGAGAAGAAAGGGCATTAACTACAGAAGCACCAACACCATGAAGACCACCGGATACCGTATAAGCTCCGCCACCGAATTTACCACCTGCGTGAAGCACTGTATGAACAACTTCAACCGTAGGGATGCCGAGCTTAGGATGTTTACCAACAGGAATTCCTGAACCATCGTCCGTAACTGTAACAGAACCGTCTTTGTTAAGTACAACATCAATTATGTCGCATCTTCCGGCGAGGGCTTCATCTACAGAGTTTGCAACGATCTCATAGATCAGATGGTGAAGACCTCTTAATGTGGTATCACCGATATACATGCCCGGACGCTTTCTGACAGCTTCAAGACCCTCTAATACTTGAATATCATCTTCGTCGTAGGATTTGTTATTCGATGTATCGAACTCATCCTGTCCTTCTGTTGCAACAGCAACTTCATCCATGGATTCCTCATTGAAATCCTCGGTCAGAGCTCTGGGGTTCTCCGCCAGATTCTTGAGTTCATCGTCGTCAGTATCTTCAACAGGCTGAAAATAGAGATCGACAGCTCCGGAATTCTTCTTTTCTTCGTTTAAATTATCAGACATTTTTGACATTTCTCCCTAAAAACACTAATTTAACACTGTTACAATCTGCTTAGAAGCACCTGAGAAGATAAGGAACAGACGTATGTTTTGCTGTCTGTAACAATAATGGTCTTAGGTATATCATCAGTGACGTACTGAAGCCTGCCTCTCTCATCCTCGCTCTTGATAAAGTCTGATACAGTTCTCTGAGAAGGATGAACAGATTCAAGGTTGATAACGGATATGATCGAACGCTCCGGAAGAGACATCTCTCCGCCAATATGTACAAACATAAATCAACCTCCACTAAAATTATAACATAATATGCTAATTATAATATGGAAATTTTGCTCAAAAATCACTCGGAAATGACTGTTCCACAAGACACTTTGAAATATCTTGCAGTTTTGCCCTCTGTAAGGGTACTGAGCTCTTCTGCGATAAAAGACTTATCCGTACAGGTTATGAATATCTGAGCATTCTTCATAGTAGATACGAGGCTTACTCTGCGCTTAAGATCAAGCTCGGAGAATACATCATCAAGCAAAAGCACCGGCATTGTGGTCGTATACTTGCATATGATCTCAAGTTCGGCCAGCTTTAAAGCCAAGGCAGCAGTCCTTTGCTGTCCCTGGGAAGAGAAACTGCGCATAGACAAGCCATTAAGGCTTATATCGATGTCATCCTTGTTGACGCCTATGGAAGATACGCCCTTTTCTATGTCATATTCACGGCTTGATCTGAACTTTGAGAGAATGTGCTTGGAGAGTATAGCCTTAATTCGCTCATAATTGCCCTGTGAGAGGTTTCTAGTAATAAATTCATTAGAGATATTATTCTCGCTAAGATATGCCTCCAGAACGCTCACAGTGCCCGTTATAGACGAATAGGTTATCTTTAGATCCTCTGAATTGTCAGATATGTCACCATGATGCTTTGCTGCATATTCTGACAGCATTTGGGTAAATCTGTATCTGTAGATGATAAGCTCGGCAGATATATCTGCAAGATAAAAATCCCAGTAATCAAGATCCGCATCATATTTCCTGGTTTGATCAAATTTAGCAGTCTTAAGTATGGCATTCTTCTGGTTTATGGAATGATTTATGCTTCCTATGAGATTTACATAGGTAGGGGAGACCTTCATTATCAGGGTATTGAGAAATTTACGCCTGTAAGAGGGAGCACCCTTGACTATATTAAGATCCTCAGGAGCGAAAATAACAGTGTTACAAACGCCTATATAATCGGATATGCGCCTGCTTTCTATGCTGTCCTGCTTAAGTATCCTCTTTTGCCTAGGTTTCTCTATATATTCATCGTATAACTCAGTCTTATAACCGTCATTATCCTCAGCGATCAGTTTGATCTTATAGCCGTCAGATCCGAGCCTTATCATCTCTGAATCCTTATTGGTCCTGTGGGATGCGACACAGCAGGCAACATAAACAGCCTCTATGATGCTGGTCTTGCCCTGCGCATTATCACCATAGAATATATTAACGGAAGGCCCGACATCCAAGTCGAGCCTCTCGTAATTTCTGAAATCATTTAAACTTATATTTGTTATGAACATTATCTTCTGATAGGCAGGATCAGATAAATATATTTCTCTCCCTCACAAGGCTTGATGATGCAGGGCCCCTGTGTACCGTTGACTTCGATCTTGATGGTGTCATCCTCTATATTCTTAAGGGCATCCATAACATACTTGGAGTTGAAATCTACATCTACCAGGTCGCCCTCAACCTCAACATCGATATCCTCTCTAACATTACCGTGCTCAGACTGAGCTGCAACGATAAGAACAGAAGGATCCTTCATCGTGAACTGTACAGGGCACTTCCTGTCATCTGTCATGATGATAAGAGTAGCACGGTCAACAGCATCCAAAAGAGCCTTACGGTCTATTGTCATAACTGTCTTAGGATTCTTGGCGATAATGGAATCAAAGTTAATGAAATTACCCTCTATAAGCCTCGATACCATACGTACATTGCCGATATCAAAGAGGAGATTCTGCATGGACGTGTAGAGAGTGATCTCTGCATTCTCATCATCACTTAAGATCTTGCTCATCTCGCTCAATGCCTTACCGGGTACGATGTAGTTGATCTTAGGAAAATCTGTTCCCATATCCTCGCGGTTAATAGCCATTCTGAATCCGTCGATTGATACTACTGAGAGGACAGATCCGTCACTTACTATATTTGAACCTGTTAAGACAGGTCTTGAATTATCCTTTGATACTGCAAAGTTAGTATGATTGATCATATTCTTAAGCAGCTTCTGGCTCATTATTATCTTCTCAGAAGTTGTCTCGTCAATCTCAGGGATACGGGGGAATGTCTCAGGGTCCATGCCGCTGATCTTGAAATCTACGGCGCCGCTGGAGATCTTCATATTAAGGTTATCTCCTACGGAGAAGTCTACATCATCTCCCGGCATCTTTCTGATGATCTCTCCAAAGAGCTTGGAATCTACTACTATAGAACCCTTCTCATCGACATCAGCCTTAACATCAGCCTCGATACCTGTCTTAAGATCGTAACCTGTAAGCTTGATCTTATCGTCTGAAGTAGCCTCGATAAGGATACCGTTTAAGATATTGACTGTATTATTAGTAGCAACTGCTCTCTGAACTACTGAGATATTATTTATTAACTCGTCTTTACCACAGGTAAATTTCATTTTTATGTCCGCCTTTCAACTTAATATAAATATTACAGAAGAATTATACATTATTGGCACTTTATTTTAAAGTATAAAATAAGGTTTAACAGTGTTACAAACATTCATAAATAAGACATCCGCCTGATAAGTTATTCAAGAATATCTTAGTATCAAGATTAGTATGATGTGTTCAAAAGTTCATAATGCCTGTAACATGTTTGTAATATAAGGCATTTGTCCTGTTAATTACATGTTCAAAAACCGTCATTTTTGTTGTTCATAAGATTTATGTTATGAACAGGCCAAAAAGTAAACATTTTATCTACAATAAAAATGCAGACAATTATGCACATATGAACATTTTATGTTCATTATCAGGTAATGAGCTTAACTATCTCCTCAGCCTCTTTCTTGAGTTCCGGATCGTCATCAACATTAGTGCAGCTGTGCATGACAGTAGTATGGGATTTGCCGCCGAATATCTCTCCTATCATCTTAAGTTTGAGCTCAAGATAATCCCTGCATATAAACATTGCAACATTCCTTGCCTTGCTTATCTCAGCACTTCTTAACTTGGAAGTAAGCTTATCTGCGGGCAGATCGTAGTATTTAGCCACGGCATTTATGATTATCTCAGGTGTAAGATGCTTCTTCTTGTCAGGAGATACCAGAGGCAGGATTATCTTCTGGACTTCTTCAAGAGATAATTCGCCATTAGAAAGAGCCATATAACCCGTTATTGTATTAAAAGCACCGTTAAGATGTCTGATATTGGTGGTAATATTCTCGCAGATATAATCTATTACCTCATCAGACAGGGTAAAATTCTCTCCTTCAAGTTTCTTCAATATGATAGCTTTACGTGTCTCAAAATCAGGTGGCTGTATGTCGAACATTATGCCGTCCTGGAATCTTGAGGTAAGTCTGTTATCAAGCTCGGTAAGATTTGAAGGAGCCTTATCGCAGGTAATAACTATCTGCTTGCCTGCATCTATCAGGGTCTCGAAAGTATTGAAGAACTCGATCTGTACCTGCTCCTTATTGATAAGGAACTGTATATCGTCTATCAGGAGGACATCTATCGTACGGTACTTATTCCTGAAGGCCTGATAGCTGTTGTTGATACCGCAGGCTACGAAGGCGTTAACAAAAGCCTCACATGAAGTATAAAGGACTTTCTTCTTAGGATAGTTTGCTATTATCGAATTACCTATAGCTTTCATCAGGTGAGTCTTGCCCAGACCTGAATTACCCCACAGGAAAAATGGATTTCTTTGCTTCTGGCCCGGATTGTCAGCTACAGAGACAGCAGTAGCATGGGCAAATTTGTTACAGTCTCCAACAACAAAGTTTGCAAAGGTAAAATCGCCGTTAAGGCCTGTAGGCGTAGTCTTGTTAAGATTCTCCTCACGAATGGCCTTCTTGGTGGAATTTACAGAGGAAGCAATGGCATTATCGTCTCCTGCCTTAACAAACTTGACCTTGACGTCCATATTTGTGGCAGATCTTATGGCAGTGTTTATAATCTTACCCAGAGCTTCACCCTTGGCAAGGGAAAGACAGTAGTCGTCCTTGGCAGCAAGAACAAGTACATTGTCCTCGCAGTAGACTACCTCCATAGGTTTAAGAACGGAATCGTAAGTAAACTTATCGATACCCGGGTCGAATCTTATGAGGTTCAAAGCCTGTTTCCAAATCGATTTATCCATACCAAGCCTCTTGTATTTTTAATAATTGCAAACCATAATAACACGGAATAAAGGTATAATGTTATATGTAAAACAAAAAGTTAACATATACTTCGGGACGGATATGAACAAGAACAAGTTAAACACTGTTTTAATAATAATTAGCGTGGTACTCCTGGTAGCAGGTATCATTTTGATGTGCATAGAGCCCTTTAAGAGCAGTAAACGCGAGAAGATCACAAATGAGGCCTTGGACATAGTGCAGTCTAATATAGATCTCAGTCTTGAAGCTACAGAGATAACATTTGTAGTACCGAGAGACGGTAATGAGATCGCAGGGGAAAGCTACGACTACTACGGTGAGGATGAGGAGGCTATCCTCGCACTGCAACAGCAGGTCGAGGATAATGAGAAGAATCTGCCTGAGAACGTAACATTAACCTGTGCAGGCATACTTAAGATAGGTGATATAGACTTGGAGCTCCCCGTCTGGACAGAGTGCTCCAGGATAGCCTTAAGATATGGTCTTGGCATCTACGAGGATTCCGTAATGCCGGGAAGCGTTGGTAATTCCACGATCCTGGGTCACAGAAATCAGCATACAAATACAATGTTCTACAGGCTTAAAGAGGTCGAGGTAGGGGATGTTGTATACTTTGTAACCGTTGACGGCCACGAGCTCATGTTTACTGTAGATGAGGTCAAGATAGTTAATTCTGAATCACTTATGCAATATATTACCGGCGACATAACAGACAAGATCCAGCTTACCCTGGTTACCTGCGCAAACGGCGAACACGGATATGGAGAGGGTGCCAGAAGACTTGTTATATGTCATATGTCGCAGGAAGACTGATTTTGTTTTATAATAGCGCTGTCAAAAAATAACCTTCCGGAGGATTTATACCATGGTAACTGCAATAGTCGGCGCCAATTGGGGCGACGAGGGCAAAGGAAAGATAACGGACCTTCTTGCTAACGAGTCTGACATAGTCATCAGATTCCAGGGAGGAGCCAATGCAGGTCACACGATCATCAACGACCACGGAAGGTTTGCCCTTCACCTTATGCCTTCCGGTGTATGCCACAGCAACATAGTAAACATAATCGGCAACGGTGTTGCACTTGATATCCATAAGTTCATTAACGAATATACAGATTTGAAGGAGAGGGGACTTGACCCAAAGCTCCTCGTATCAGACAGAGTTCAGGTTGTAATGCCTTACCATGTCGATTTCGATAAGTTTGAGGAAGAGAGATTAGGCGGCAAGGCCTTCGGTTCCACAAAATCCGGAATAGCCCCTTTCTTCTCTGACAAGTACGCTAAGATCGGTTTCCAGGTAAGTGAGCTTTTCGACGAGGAGAGCTTAAGGGAGAAGATAAACCGCGTGCTCGAGATAAAGAATGCGCTCCTTGTAAATCTCTACCATAAGGATCCCATCGATCCCGAGGCGCTCCTTAAGGAGATGCTCGAGCAGGGAAGACTGATCAAGCCTTTTGTAACAAATACCCAGGCATATCTCTACGATGCTGTAAAAGAAGGTAAGAAGATCCTTCTCGAAGGCCAGCTCGGTACCATGAAGGATCCCGATATGGGAATCTATCCCATGGTCACATCCTCTTCGACCCTTGCAGGCTACGGCTGTGTAGGTGCAGGCATTCCTCCCTATGAGATAAAGAAGATCGTAGCAGTTACCAAGGCTTACTCTTCAAGCGTAGGCGGCGGAGCCTTCGTATCCGAGATCCTGGACGAGGATGTTGCCAAGGAATTAAGAGACAGAGGCGGAGATAAGGGCGAATACGGCGCTACCACCGGCAGACCCAGAAGGGTAGGGTGGTTTGACTGCGTTGCCACAAGATACGGTGTCAGGATGCAGGGCGCAACAGACGTTGCACTCACAAACCTTGATGTACTGGGATATCTGGACAAGATCCCCGTATGCACAGGCTACGAGATAGACGGTGAGATCACCAAGGATTTCCCGAATCCTACACTCCTTGACAGGTGCAAGCCCGTTATCGAGTACCTGCCTTCATGGAAGGGCAAGGGCGAGGTCCGCGGCCTTACAAGATACGAGGATCTCCCCCAGGAGGCAAGGGACTACGTCGAATTTATCGAAAAGGAGATCGGCGTACATATCTCTATCGTATCCACAGGCCCTGTAAGAGAAGAGATCATCCGTAGGTAAGTCTGTAATAATCCATAAGTTCATTACGCCGGACAGAGCATTTTGCACTGTCCGGTGTATTGCTTTTAAGCTTCCTATAATTTATCTTATGGCTAGGGTAATCAGGATTTTTTAAGGCAAGGTGATTTATATGGAAAATACCAAAAACAGGATAATATCTATTGTACTCACCGGAATAATGCTGCTCTCCCTTTGTTCCTGCAAGGCCAGGAATACAGTAACGGCAGAGGAGCTCACAGATATCAGCAACAAGTTTATCGAACTTGTTTCAGAGCAGGATCTGAAGAAGGCCAAAAAGCTTACCACGGGAGCAGATCCTTACGAATCTGTGGATTTCGATACCTGTAACGATCTGATATATCCGCTGATCGCAAGCGCAAGCTGTGAAGCCAAGAGTGAATTAAGGTTTAATGAGAGCGGCGATGAGGTCAGGCTCAGGGTCAAGCTTAACTGCCTGGACTATTTCACCCTCAAATACGACGATGAGGTCATGTCATCTTACATGAGCGAAGAGCAGTATATGGAAGTGTTTAATAACAAGGACTTCCTTACATCTGTCAATCTCACTCTGAGATTTGTTAACAAAGATGGTGAGTGGCTCCTGACCGGAAATTCTGCCGACAGAATGTTAGACCGAATCTGCTACGGATGGTCACATGGTATCGAACCGGTTACCATCACACCCGAAGAGGCTGAAGAACAGTATGCTTCCGTGATAAGAAATATAGCTGATGGAAATTTTGTAACTTATCTCTTCACACTGCCTGATATAGAAACTCTCTGTCCTTACGATAATATCCTCGATACGAGCCATAGCTTCAAGGCAGACCAGGCCAGAGAAGAATTCGTATCTGCCTATGTCGCTTATATTGCAGCTCACGATTACGATCTTGAGAATGCGGATACCTACTATCCGTACGACTATACCCTTACAGGCGAGGCGCCCAGCAGAGATGAGATCTACGAGTATATCAGAGATAGCATCATGGTCATCAATTATGCCGAGTGGTTTAAGTATTCCAATCTTGGCCAGAGCTACGAAGATACGGTAGATAACATAACTGTTGCTCTTTATAGCGGGCTCGCATCCAGGCTAAAATACATGGATTCTGAACCCTACGAGCTGGGTTTCACCATGACAAGTGTCACAATGCCGCAGCCTGAGATCCTTCTAACAAGTGATCTTATAGCATATCCTGACAGGGCCTTATACGAAGCTGAGCACGCATACGATCCGGAGCAGACCAGAGAGCTTACAATAGCTGCCCTGACACTGCTCCTTACACAGGGAGATATTAATGTGTCTCAATATAACGAGTTCATAGGGCAGCTTGATTCTGAAGGACAGTTCAATTCACCTGTAGATATTGACCAGCAGCAGGATAGTTTATATCCCAATCAGGCTGTAAACACAGAAGAATACGTTCCTTCCTTCAGCGACGGCTCCCTGATCTACGCAACCTCCATGGCTGATGAGAACGGATACTGGATGTTCTACAGCAAGGAGAATGGAGTCCTCGATACGGTTGAATACTATATCGATGGAGAAGGCATATACATGACATGCTTTTTCGAAGAGGACTTCGATAAGGGGACAGAGCTTCTTTTCGACTGGTGGATAGACGGAGAGCAGGTCATGGATTCTGCAAGGATACAGATCCAGACAGCAGACTGCAACAGAGTAGTAGTCAGGCTGCCGCTGCAGGCTTTCCCGAATGCGACCTGCTATGAGATGCGTCTATGGGAAGATTCCCATACTCATGTTCTGGCATATGTACAGCTTAACAAAGCGTAGGAGAAAGAACAGCATATAATTTTTTGCGAAAACACGATTAATTTAATATTCATTGAAGCCTCCCACAGAGTATAATTACTTCATAATTTATTGCGATGCCGGGAGGCTTTATTAATGGCGAAGGAAACGATCCTTGTCCTCGATTTCGGAGGACAGTATAACCAGCTTATTGCGAGGAGAGTAAGAGAGCTCTCTGTCTACAGTGAAGTAAGACCCCACACGACTTCGATAGAAGAGATCAAGGCTATGGCGCCTAAGGGCATAATCCTCACCGGCGGCCCCTCAACAGTCTACGAGGAAGACAGTCCGAAGTGCTCTCCTGAGCTCTTTAAGCTCGGTATCCCGGTCTTGGGTATCTGCTACGGCGCGCAGCTCATGAACTATCTTCTGGGAGGCGAAGTCAAGGCAGCTCCCGTAAGAGAATACGGCCACACCGATGTGTTGGTGGACACAGAGGCAAAGCTCTTCAAGGATATATCTCCAAAGACAGTTTGCTGGATGAGCCACACGGTATATATCGCGACGCCTGCTCCGGGATTTAAGATAACCGCACATACTGAGGTCTGCCCTGTTGCTGCAGCAGAAAATGTCGAGGCCGGCCTTTACTGCGTACAGTTCCACCCTGAGGTAGTCCACACCGTAGAAGGCACAAAGATGCTGGCAAACTTCGTCAAGGATATCTGCAAGTGCAGGTGTGACTGGAAGATGGATTCCTTCGTCGAGACTTCTATCAGGGAGATCCGCGAGAAGGTGGGTTCAGGCAGAGTCCTCTGCGCACTCTCCGGCGGCGTGGATTCATCTGTCGCGGCAGTCCTTCTCTCCAAGGCAGTAGGCAAGCAGCTCACTTGCGTCTTTGTTGACCACGGTCTCCTGCGCAAGAACGAGGGAGACGAAGTCGAGGCTGTCTTCGGACCCGAAGGCCCTTACGATCTGAATTTTATAAGAGTAAATGCCCAGGAGCGTTTCTACTCCAAACTCGCAGGCGTTACAGACCCTGAGACCAAGCGTAAGATAATAGGTGAGGAATTCATCCGAGTCTTCGAGGAAGAAGCTAAGAAAGTAGGAGCTGTCGATTTCCTTGTTCAGGGCACGATCTATCCTGATGTAATAGAATCAGGACTCGGCAAGAGTGCCGTCATTAAGTCCCACCACAATGTGGGCGGACTTCCGGACTATGTTGATTTCAAAGAGATAATAGAACCTCTGAGGCTCCTATTTAAGGACGAAGTCAGGAAGGCTGGCTTAGAGCTTGGAATCCCCGAGAATCTGGTCTTCCGTCAGCCCTTCCCCGGCCCCGGTCTTGCGATCCGCATCATCGGTGAAGTCACAGCCGAGAAGGTCAAACTCGTACAGGATGCAGATGCAATTTTTAGAAGAGAGATGCAGCTAGCAGGCTTTGACAAGTATGCCAACCAGTACTTTGCAGCGCTTACTAATGTCCGTTCTGTCGGATGCATGGGCGATGAGAGAACATACGACTACGCATGCCTTCTCCGTGCCGTTACCACAACCGACTTCATGACGGCAGAAGCTGCTGAGCTCCCGTGGTCTCTTATAGGCAAAGTCACTAACCGTATCGTCAACGAAGTCAAAGGTATCAGCCGCGTCTTCTACGACTGCACAGGCAAGCCCCCGTCAACGATAGAGCTTGAATAATTGCAAAACGCTGGAAACGCCCGTAAATAGGGCGTTTCAGTTTTTAAAGCCACCAAAAAGCCACTTGAAATCGGCAATGGGCATTTCAGCTCGGTTTCCGGCAATATGGCATGCATTGGTCATTTCAACTTTACATAATTCGGCATCACTTCTTTAATAATGCCGGTGATCTTATCTAGAAAGTCTTCTCCGTATTCATTTGAAAAGTATTCAAACTTTATCTCAGAATTATCAATGCCGAACTGGAGCTGAAGGTTATCGCAATAACGAAGACTAAAAATATATACAGCTTTACGAGGATCTACATCTATTCCCCATTTATCGCAGATAGAACTCTGAGAACAAGTCTTCTTTTGATAAAAGAATGTGAAAGAACAATCAAGTAAATCCTTTAGGATTTCATAGTCATAATCTGTAACCTCAAAACGCATCAGATCCACTATTAAAGAATTGGTACCCCAATACCTGTACTGTATAAAAACAGGTCCTGTAATATGCAATTGAATGAGGCTGTTTGGCTTTTCGTTGTCGTTCTGACACAGTAGCTTCTTCAAGGCATCCTTAAGATCAAATAGACAAGCCGTTTCATGCCTTTTTGTCATTGTCTTCAATGCTTCATCGAAATCCGGAGTGGTAAGAACAGTGCTTATTCTGTTATCCGTATTGCTTTCCTCAAAATCAAGGTCATTCGCGTTGTTAATAGAAACACGGATGCACTTATCTAAATAATCGAGCAGATCGCCCGCATTCCATAATTCCAAAGGTCTGCCATCGATTTTCTTCTTCATATGTTCACCTTTTACCAACAGGCCCATTCAATATCATAATCTCTTTTATATTTGTTTCTTTGTGGAAGAAAATAGTCTTCATCTGTGATGAATGAGCTCCTTCTGATCTTTCTCTTTGCTCGCGTTTTTAAGAACTTGGCACTTCTTTTGGAATTCCTTTTAAGTATGGATACAGACTTTATTCTCGTCTCGACACACTCTTTGTGAATGGGTTTGATGCCGGTAGTTGTGCGAGTGATCCTCTCGCCGGTCTTGAAATAGTGTTCCCAATCTGTTGTACGGATTACGAAGGGTTTGTTTTGGATAATCTCATATCTGTAAGACTCATGTTCTGTTATATGGTAGTAGCCGCCCCTGAGCACATTGTAAGTCCAGTTCTCGCATTTCCTGATGCGGTTGGCCTTGGTGCGGCGGGACTCGTCGATCCTGTTTCTGTGACGGGCCTTGGTCTTGTTGCTGTCCATGTAGTTCTTTACCTTAGACATGATAATTCCTCCCAATATTTTCAAGTGTAGAATCCTTTATTTTTAAGGATTCCCAGATTTATTTACCTCATCAGAA
>DJYO01000002.1 GCA_002450155.1 Mageeibacillus sp. UBA6976
GTCGAGGTTTTTTCACAGCCCCTTAGCTATGTTTGGGTTATCTCTTTTAGATGTAGGGTTTATAGTCTTCAAAGATGTCTTCTAATTCATCCATAACGTCATCTAAGATATCTTCTGCATCGTCTTCGTCCAGATCGGTGATCTCCTCATAGGTTTTTGGTGCCTTAGGAGCCTTAGCTCTGCGCTCTGTTACGATGACCAGCTCAAGATCTCTTATCTTGTCCAGATCACGGTTGATCGACTCGTCGTCTGAATCCTTGATCTTGAGGTCCATATCAGCAAATGAGATAGTACGCGTGCCGCCTTTATCAAGGACGTTAAATTCTATTTCGATATTGGCATTTTCGTCGCCCCTGGCAGTCTCAACCTTTACTGTGTAATCACCGCTCTTCTTGTCCCAGTCAAGCTGGAGATCAAAGCTAATGAGCTCTTCTTGTGTGGTAGGCTCGTAGCTTTCATAGTCATAACCTTGACGTTCGTACTTGAGTTCATACTCAAGCTCTGCACTGAATGCTTTGCTGCTGTTCTCGTTAACGGTATAGACCATCTTTAATCCTTCATTGTCATCCATCGAGAAATCAAGGGTTATCTCCTTGATGTTGTTGATGCGCTTGCCGAGGACCAAAGAAGCGGTAACGCTGTGTTCTTCACCATCGTCACTCTCTGCACTAAGCTCTACATCTACTCTTGCAAGGCGTGTGCCGGACTTGGTGATGTAGCAGTCCCAAATGAGCTCGCCGTCACTTTCTTCGACATCTTCGAGATTCTCTTTTATTTCGTCTAATGCATCGTAGAAGCGGTCCAGGAGATCGTCCGGATCTTCTGCGCCGTTAAAGAGTACATCTCTTAAGTAGTCTTCGAGCTTTTCATCATCTTCTGCATAATCGATGATCTCCAGGAGAGCTTCTGAAAGACCGTCCATGTCCGTCTCAATAGTAACGACAGTGCAGGGGATCTTCTCGCCTGCAACAGTTATCGTCTCGGAGCTCTTGGTAACTACTGAGTTTTCGACAATGGCATTGATGAAGAGCGATCTGTAGTCTTCTGCGATCTTGTAGGAATCGCCCTCAAGTGTCTTATTGGTGTCGAGGGATGAGCTGAGGTTAAGCAGGTACTGACCCAGGAATGCAAGCTCGCCGTCTTCGTCGGGATCCAGGAATGAGCCCTCGATATTGTCCTCAAGATTTACAAGATCGATGCCGTAAACATCGTCATCCAGAAGCTCCGGGCTTGAGATAATGATGTCCTTGGGGCTGTAATTCAATTGGGCGGTTGCAAGTGTCTCCCAGTCGTCGTCGTATGCGCCCAGCACGATCGCTCCCTGTCCTCTGGCAATGTCAGGATAGATATCGTAACGCATATAGAGATCGTCATTTACGAACTGTTGCATGTTTGAGCTTACGCTGATGGAACCTCCGTTTACGACATCCTGATAGTACTTATATTCCTCTGAATTGCGAAAATCGTTAATGTCGTTGGTTATGGCACGTGCCAGGAGCACTTCCGGTTTATTGGCAATGACAATACCTGCCACAATAAGACCTGCCGCAAGTACGCCGGCACCGATGCAGACGCCTATTATGACATTCTTCTTATTCATGTGATCATCCCCCTGTAATTATTAAACTTTCTAAACAATATCACAGGGAGGTGTTTTTGTCGATTTAAGTTTCTATATACTTCTTCCAGTGACGGTCAACAAGGGCATGTATCATGCCGGCTGCACTCAGGAGCTCCTCTTCGGTACCCTCATCGTCAACAAAGGCAAGGAGTGAAGCTATCTTAATGAGTGCTGACTCTATGTTCGTAAGGAAGTCTCCCGGAGTTGTTCTCTCGTTGCCGTATCTTGCATAGGAGAAGTCTACTGCCGCAAGTGGTGTAACAAAACTGCTGCACTTGTCTTCGAGGATCTGGGGCAGGAGAGATACCAGGGTATCGTTCATGTCAGGAGGGAGATCAGTAAGGTCGTCCCATGTGATCTCGATGCCATCGGGCAGGATACAGTTCAGGTATTCCAGGAGGTCGCCGTGCACCGCTATGTTCTCTATAAAGCTCTTCTCTATAGGTTCGAAAAGGCCATCTGCGCATGCAACGCTCAGCAGTATTCCCTGGAGTATTATGTCAAACTCAGCAAGTGTCGCCTCGGTATCGTAGGATATCCCGGCGATGTTTTGAAATACAGTATCCATCCTGCTGATGGTATATTCTGCCTCGGCATATACTTGTGTAGCTTTGATATAAAGTGCATCGTGATCAAACATAGTACTATTTAAACTCATTCGCTCCAAAAGGTAAAGACTGTCAGGTCTTATGTTATAATCTTTGAGGAAAATAAAAAGCAGGGGGTAAGCCCGTAATGGCACTTTTCGGCAAGAAGAAACCGGCGGAAGCTGAGAATGAACAGATAAATGAGACTAGTCCCATAAATGACGAGATGAAGTTGATCCTCGAAGCGAGGGAGGAAGAGAGGGAAGAGCGCGAAGCAAAGGCAAGGGAGCGTGAAGCCCAGCAGGAAGAAGCAAGGCTTGCAAAGCAGGAAGCTGATAACAAAGCTTCTGAAGCAGCCCGCGTGGTCTTAAACGATATGCCTGATGACGGGTTCTATCTCCTGGCAGATGAGATATCCAAATTTGAGCCCGAAGAAGAGGGCAATATAATGGTCACAGGCAACCTGAGAGGCAAGATCTCCTGCGGCGACGAGATAATGGTTTACCAGGAGGGAGGCCGGTGTAACAAAGTTACAGTACGCTCTATCAAGAACGATTCCCGTGAGAAGATGGAGCAGGCTGAGGACATGAGGGTAGAGCTCGAAGTAACAAGAGGCGATATCCCTGAAGCAGACTCTCCTGACGGACAGGCATCACGTCCCATCTCAAGATTTGCAGTCCTTACAAAGGGCGAGCCCAAGAAGGGCAGAAAGACACCAAGGCTCCTGGGACTTATGATCGAGTATTCCAGATTTCCCGGAGATAAGGAATTCTTTGGCTCCATGATGGATGCAGTGATCAATTCTGAATTAGTCATGCCCATACAGGTCATGCAGGGTGAGGGCGGCAAGAACAAGATCAATTTTGTAGGGCTCAGGAATAAGGAACGGGATAACGGCATGCTGGTGCCGGCATTCACCGATACCGATACATTCAACCGCTCGCTCAAACAGGGCTTCAAGGTAAATGACAAGGCAGGCAAGCTGGGCGTTCTGGTACTGGATTTTGCAAGAGCCTGCGCCATCGGCAGGACCGATGCCAACGATGGGTTAGTGATCAATCCCTTCGGACCTGTTACCATAACTCTTCCTAAGGCCCTGCTCACTGATATAACAAAGTCAGCTGCATTCAAGAATACCTACGGGGAGAAGGCAGCGGATATGAATATCGCTCAGGCACTGTCAGGAGAGGGCACACCCGGCTCAACTCTTAATGTTGCTTCAGTCCCGCAGGAGAGAAGAAAGTTTATTATCAGCCAGCCTAAAGAGGAGGGCGAATTTAAGTTCATTGCAGGTGCCATAAGGCACTACGGCGATACTCACGCAGACATCGGCAAGATCGCTGTATTCCTGTCTTATCCCGAGGATAACCCGAAGGACAGGAATTACGTATGCATTGTTGACTGTCCCGAGGATAAGATCAATGACATCTTCCCGGATATAGCAAAGACACTTAAGCCTTATATGAAGTCTGTTAAGGGAGTTCAGTTCCAGCTCTTCTCAAGAGGGAGATTTGCAGACGGCTTCTTCAAGCAGCATCCCTGGATCTATAGTAAGCTGCCTCAATAAGGATTTATTCTGACTTGTCACGGGGCTTGTTGTAGAATACCGTATCTGTCGTGATACGGAAGAGCATCTCCCCTTTGTCAAAAAAGGCGATCGTGGATGTATTCTCGTATTCTTCCGGATGCTGTACTTCAAGAGCGCTGAATATGACAGGCTGTCCGTTCCGCTCCAGGAAATATTCGAACATGTCCGTTCCTGAGCTTCTTGCTACAGTGAATTCGAGCGTATCCACAAATCCGCAGAAATCTGTCCAGGGCAGAGTAAGCAAAGACAGCCTGGGTTTCTCAAACTCTCTTTCAGGAAGTCTTACAAGCTTTATCTTGAGCTTGCCTGATTTAAGTTTCTTGCATCTCAACTCGTAAGAGATACCGGGGAAGACACTTACAAATTCCTCTATAGGCTGAGTCGAATCGTTGTTTCCTAAAGCAACTGACCTGCCGGTCTTGAACCTATGTTCAAACTTAAGCAGCTGCCTGCTGTCTTCGAGAGATGATTCTATCTCTCTTTTTACCTTAAGGTCTCCAAAGTCAGGGGCTTTGGCAAGGCGCTTGTTTATGGCATACCTGGCTTCGAGGAGCAGTTTGTATCTTTGAACTTCCTGCCAGGGCATCACTCTTAAGGCATTGCCGAGCCTGTATGCGCAGTCGGCAAAACTGCAGCCGGCGTCCCCGGATTCAAAACGGTAACGGGTCTCGTTATACAGTTTGAGATAAGTCTGGAATGCCAGAGATGGATTGGGAGATACATAGTAGCCGTTCATGAACATATCAGCCAGCATGTATTTGGACTCTGTTATGTTGAAGGCTGATGCAACCGAGAAATAGTAGAAGGCGCGTTCGTAGTTAGGCGTACCCTGATCGAGCTTGCCGTCAAAATATATAAAGCCTAAGGTATTTGCGGCATAGCCGAAGCTGTAGTCCTTCCACAAGATCTCGAACAGACGGGCAGCTTCCTTGTAGTCACATTCGTATACGGGATTGCCGCCGTAGAGGGCGTACGCCTTGATCTTTATTGCTTCGGGATCGCCGCTATCGGATAATTCATCTGTGAACCTGCGGAAGAGTAGTTTTATGTCAGGATTTGCATCCTCAAGGAGTTTGTTGTTATTCCAGTGACTTATCATGGCGATCTTCTGAGCCCGGTTATAGGTTCTCTCGGTTATGGGCAGATCCCTGTCCTCCATATAGTTATCTATCATCTCTATCATGGATTCCAGATCCAGGATCTTGTTAAGAGCAGGGGGCATCGTCTTGGAGTATTCCCGGATATCGATGCTCTTGTCTATAACATTAAATATGGTTACCAGCAGGTCCTCTTCGCTGTCAGGGATGTCCGGGACCTCCATCCTGCCTATGACAGAAGGGTCGGATCCCATGAGCTCATCAAGGCACAGAGCCTTGTAGAAAAAGGTAAGCATGGGAAACCACCAGTCCAGAAGGAAGGTATAGACATCGATACCTGAACTGTTAAACTCCTCGAGGGCATCTCTTAAGTCCTGCAGGGTCATGGGATAATTACTCTCGCACTCCACGTCCTCAGGCCTGTAGTCCATGGCCTCTGTAATGTCACCTTCGATGAGATCGGTAAATCCTGTATCGTATCTTGCAAACTCGGCAAGACGGTTCTGGGTTACGAATACAAAGTGTTCTTTTCCGTTCATAACAAGATTATACCTTGTTTAGTCGTAAAATGTTTCCCAGTGGTCAGATCTTGCTGCCCTAAGACAGAGCCTCAGCTGCTCTATATTTGCCTTATGGGTATTGATATCCGGCAGATCATCCAGACTGAAGTAGCCGGTCTCAGTAGTCTCTATGTTAGGCTTAAACTCTCCGCCCAGATCTTCGCAGAGAACAAAGAACTTCGCAGCGGAGAACAAAGACTTGGGATTATTGTCCTTCCTGTGATCGAAGACCGCGGCAAGCCTGTAAGGTCTGACATCGTGGCCGGTCTCCTCTAAGGCTTCCTTTATAGTGTTATCCTTTACTGAGTAGTCGTACTCGCACCAGCCTCCAGGCGGGTTCCACCTGCCGTCGTGGTCTCTTACCAGAAGGATCCGGTCTTTGTCATCAAAGATGATGGCCCGGGTCTCCACCTTAGGTGTCTGGTATCCGTCGTGACCTTCCAAGAGCTCTTCTGCCTTATCTAAAGGGATATCGCTTCCGAGGGATAAGAGCTTTTGTGCACACCTAAGTATATTCTCGTAGTGCTCTATATCGAACTTGTTTGCAGTGTAATGTCTCCCTGCCGCCGCGCTCGCTTCTATCGCGTGGGCAAGCTCGGTCAGGGTCTTGTATCTTTCTTCATCCATATTATTCAACTGTTACGCTCTTGGCGAGATTACGGGGCTTATCCACATCAAGTCCTCTTGCGCAGGATACATAGTATCCCAAAAGCTGCAGAGGGATGATAGCAAGAGATGCCGTGAAGAGCTCATCTATCTTTGGTACATATACGACAAAGTCAGCAGAGTCTTCTATCGCATAGTTTCCAAAGTTTGTAAGAGCCATGAGATATGCGCCTCTGGTCTTGGTCTCAACAAGGTTGGACAGTGTCTTGTCGTACAGGTCGCTCTGGGTGAGGACACCGATCACGAAGGTGCCGTCCTCGATAAGGCTTATCGTGCCGTGCTTGAGCTCACCTGCTGCATAAGCTTCGCTGTGGATATATGAGATCTCCTTCATCTTAAGGGAGCCTTCCATACAGATCGCATAGTCTATGCCTCTGCCGATATAGAAGATATCCTTCTCTGCTGCGAGCTTGGATGCAAACCACTGTATCCTCTCCTTGTCTTCTAAGATCTTGGTGATCTTATCTGGGATGGTCATGATCTCGGACAGAAGGTATGAGGTCCTCTCTTCGTCGATGATGCCTCTTACGCTCGCGAGGACTACTGCAAATACATAGATCGCAGCAAGCTGGGCGCTGTATGCCTTGGTCGTTGCGACGGATATCTCGGGACCTGCAAGAGTATAGAGGACGTGGTCTGCTTCTCTTGCGATGGAAGAGCCCACTACATTTACAAGAGCGAGAGTGCGGATGCCGTTCTCCTTGCATTTGCGCAGGGCTGCAAGAGAATCTGCTGTCTCTCCTGACTGGCTGATTATTATAACGAGAGCATTCTTGTCAGGCAGGTTATCCCTGTATCTGAATTCAGATGACAGTTCGCATCTTACCGGGATGCCGGTGAGTCTTTCAATGATGTACTGTGCAGCTATTCCCACATGGTTTGCAGAGCCGCAGGCAACGATGTAGATCTGGGAGATCTTCTTTATCATGTCATCCGTGATGCCTGTCTCTGATATGCTTGCCTTGAATGTACCGTCTTCTGAAGTTATCAGTGAACCAAGAGTGTCAGATACTGCCTTGGGCTGCTCGTGGATCTCCTTCATCATGAAGTGCTCGAATCCGCCCTTCTCTGCTGCCTTGGCATCCCAGTCGATAACTGCAGGAGTCTTGTCTATCGTATCACCATCAAGGTTATAGAATGTTGCCTTGCCGGGTTCGAGGCATGCCATTTCCAGGTCGTTTATATAGTAGACATTGCGTGTGTACTTAAGCAGAGCGGGAACATCTGATGCCACATAGCAGGCATCGCTCTCAACTCCGATTATCATGGGGGAGTCCTTGCGGGCTACAAAGATCTTGCCCGGGAAATCCTTGAACATTACTGCGAGAGCATAGGAGCCTCTAACACGCACCATGGTCTTGGCGAGAGCTTCGATAGGGTCGTGAGTGTATTTCTTGAAGTAGTAGTCTATTGTCTTTATCGCAACTTCCGTATCTGTGTCGGAGTAGAATTTATAACCCTTGCGGATCATCTTGTCTCTCAGCTGCTGATAATTCTCTATTATGCCGTTATGTACGCCGACAACATTGTAGTCATCTGTTATGTGGGGGTGTGCGTTGTTCTCGGAGGGCTCTCCGTGGGTCGCCCATCTGGTGTGTCCGATACCGCAGGTTCCCTTTATGGATCTGCCGGCATCAGTCTTCTCTGATAAGACCTTGAGCCTGCCCTTGGCTTTGACGACGGCAGGATCCTTGTCATGATCTCTTACGGCGATGCCTGCCGAGTCGTATCCGCGGTATTCCAGCTTGGCGAGACCGTCGAGCAAGATCGGTGCGGCTTTCTTATTTCCTGTATAACCGACTATTCCACACATATAAGAATCCTCCAATAGGGATGATTGGATATTTTAACACACATAAGTTACAAAAATTTAACGACATATGTCGGAATAACTATTGTTAATTTCAAAAACATTGTTTAAAGTAGTGAGGTCAATAATTTAGAGGGAGTATTAGTATGCTTCAGTTGAGGGATGTCTGCTTTACTGCAGACGGTAAAGATATTCTTAAGAACATCGATCTTGAGATAGACGATAAGTTTGTAGCGATAACCGGACCTAACGGCAGTGGTAAGTCAACACTGCTCAAGATCATTATGGGCATTATAACGCCTACATCAGGCCGGGTTATCTTTGACGGCGAGGATATAACGGATCTCCCGGTCAACGAAAGAGCAAAAAAAGGTCTTAGCTTTGCCTTCCAGCAGCCGGTCAAGTTCAAGGGGCTCAGGGTAAGAGATCTCCTGTCCATTGCATCAGGCAAGGCGATGGATCTCGATAGGGATTGCTCATACCTTAAGGCAGTAGGCCTTTGCCCGAGAGATTACATAGACAGGGAGATCAACGACACTCTTTCCGGCGGTGAGATGAAGAGGATCGAGATCGCTATGGCAGCTGCCAGAGGCGGCAAGATGAGCCTTTTCGACGAGCCGGAGGCAGGTATCGATCTCTGGAGCTTTAACAGTCTCATAGATGTTTTCGAGGATCTGAGGATCAAGACGGACGGCAATATCCTCATAATCTCCCATCAGGAGAGGATACTTGAGATCGCAGACAAGATCATATACCTCAAGGACGGCGAGGTAAGCAGATATGACACTGCCGAGACCGTAATGTCCGAGTTTAACATGCGTGGCGCAAAAGGATGCAAGTGTTTCCGCGGCGCCGAAGGAGAGAGCTGCAATGGATGAGATAGAGAAGAGGATACTTAAGGAAGTAGCCGAATTGGATTCGCTTCCGGTAGGAGCATTTAACATAAGATCCAATGGGGAGAGCGCCGCGAGGAATACTACGGCAAATATCGATATCGTAAGCAAGACTGATAAGTCCGGCATCGACATCATCATTAAGCCGGGGACAAAGAACGAGTCCTGCCACATCCCGGTCATCATAAGCAAGACAGGTCTTAAAGAGTGCGTCTATAACGATTTCTATATAGGAGACGACTGCGACGTTACTATCGTTGCAGGCTGCGGAATAAGCAACTGCGGAGGAGAGGACAGTGCCCATGACGGCATCCATACCTTCCACATTGGCAAGAATTCCAAGGTCAGATATATCGAGCGTCACTACGGTGAAGGAACGGGGACCGGCAAGAGGTTCATGAATCCTACGACAGAAGTAGAACTCGGCGAGGGATCAACGATGGATATGGATACTTCCCAGATCGCAGGCATCAACGATACCCTGAGGATCACAAAGGCTGACATCGGCAAGGACGCTATGCTGATAATCCACGATAAGATCCTGACAAACTTTGATCAGACTGCCGAGGCTCAGATCGTTGCCAACCTCAACGGTGATAACTCCAAGTGCGACATCATAAGCCGAGGCGTTGCCAAGGGACAGTCCAAGCAGGATGTAATAATCGACATATCCGGCAATGCCAAGTGCAGCGGTCATGCAGAATGCGATTCCATCATCATGGATGAGGGCGTCATCGTGGCAACACCTAAGCTCAAGGCAACCTGTGTTGACGCGTCCCTGATCCACGAAGCTGCAATAGGCAAGATCGCCGGCGAGCAGATAACAAAGCTCATGACATTGGGTCTTACAGAGCAGGAAGCAGAAGCCAAGATCATCGAGGGATTCCTGAGATAATGGCAAAGATCGGACTGGTCCTCGAAGGCGGTGGGATGAAGTGTGCCTATGGAGCAGGAGTCTTAGACTGTTTTCTGGAAGGCGACATCAAGTTTGATTACTGTATAGGCGTATCAGCAGGCTCTGCCAACGGGGCGAGCTTTGTTGCAGGTCAGCATGGCAGGAGCAAGAGATTTTATACAGTCCATCCAAAGAACCCGGAATACTTTGGCGTCAAGGCCGTTATCAGTGAGGGCGGAATATTCGGACTGGATTATATCTATGCGACTTTGAGCAATGAGGGAGGCAAGGACCCTTTAGACTACGACAGCTTTGTCTCTAACCCCTGTGATTTCGAAGCGGTTGCTACAGATGCCGAGACGGGCAAAGCAGTATATTTCCCGAAGAGCAGGATCAAGCGCAACGACTACCGTGTGATCATGGCATCATCCTGTCTCCCGGTCTTATGCAAACCTGTCATGGTGGACGGGAGATACTACTACGACGGCGGAGTTGCAGACTCGATCCCCTGCGACAGGGCCTTTGCCATGGGGTGCGATAAGATAGTCGTTATACTCTCCAAGCCAAGAGATTTTGTAAAAGAGCCTGAAGGCCACAAGAACATATATACCCATGCCCTGAAAGACTATCCTGAGATGGCCAGGGCCTTAGATAATAGACACCTTATGTACAGGGAGAGCCAGCGCAGGATGTTCAGCTACGAGATGGCAGGCAAGGCTTTTGTCTTTGCGATCTCAAGACCTGCAAAACTCTCTACATACAACATGGATACAAAGGTATCAGAGGACTTGTACGATCTCGGCCGCCGCGATTATGCGGCCAGTGCCGCAAGACTTCGTGCTTTCCTTGGGATGTGATAGAATTAACCTATCAAGATCTAAGGAGGGTCCGGTCATGGGACTTAATTTCAGGAAATCCATATCACTTTGCAAAGGCGTTAAGCTTAACCTAAGCAAATCCGGGCCCAGCCTGTCTTTCGGCAGATCAGGTCTCAGACAATCCATAAATCTCAAGGGGCAGTCAAGGACAACGGTAGGCATACCGGGAACGGGTATCTACTACACCAAGACGGCAAACGTTAAGAACCTTTTTGGCGACAAGGACAAGAAAAAGAAAGATCAGGCCAAGGCCGACAAGGCACCTGCCAAGCCCGCCAAGGCAGAAGCTAATGCTTCTGCCAAAGAGAATATCGATGCCGAAGCAAATGCAAGGACAGTTGCAGAATATGAAGAAGCTGTCATGGCACTTAAGTCCGTCCACAAGATGAGTGACGGATATATCGATTGGGAATCCATAAAGAACGGTGCGGTATCGGGACAACTGGCTGATCTAAAGCCTTTTGCTGAGAGCATCCTGGCAGGAGATATCGACTCCTACTTTAAAGTTATCGAAGAGGTGGGTCCCTTCGACGATCTCCTGGATTACGGCAGCTCCTTCGAGGTCGGAACAGACGATCCGGAGATACTTGAGGTTGAATTCAATGTCAGATCAGAGGAAGTCCTGCCAAGGACCGTATTAAGCCTTAAGGCAGACGGCAGCATCTCTGAGAAGGATATGACCAAGACTGCATATTACGACCTCCTGCATGACTATGTATCCAGCACGATCTTAAGGATAGCAAGAGATACCTTTGCCCTCCTGCCTGTTAAGACCGTATTGATCCATGCCCAGGATGTGAGCATAAACAGTGCAACAGGCAATGAAGAGGAGATAACCATCGTCTCTGCAAGGATCAAGAGAGATGCTCTTATGACCATCAACTTTGAGAGGATAGATCCTTCTGACTGTCTCAATGCCTTCGAGTGCAAGGAGAAATTCAGGAAGACTGAGGGCTATGCTCCCATAGACAGACTCCTGCCCTGAGTTGAGTCTTGTTTTTGAACATATGGTAAACATTTCCATAAAACAAATATCTTTGTTTGAAATCTCTATGGCTTACAAAGTAAAATGTAAACTGTAGTTTTACGATAACAATTATCAGGGGTGGCTAAGTATTATGCATAAGCGCAAGCGGATAGCATTTCTTGCCGGTCAGGTCGATGAGTATTATCAGACCGATGTGTTAACCGGGTTTGAGAAACGTGCTTTCGAGTACGACTATGACGTTTGTGTATTTGGTATGTATCAGAAATACCAGTCCAGTGCTGCAAGAGAGATCGGTGAGACATCCATATTCTCCATAATCCCCTATGAGGAATTCGACGGCGTCGTCATGATGCTCGACACCCTTCAGACTCCGGGTCTTGCAGACAGCATCGAACTCATAGTCAAGGAGCGCTGCAGCTGTCCCGTTCTGTCAGTAGACAAGATATCCGATAATTTCGCCTCCATAACGCCCAACCACTATACTGCGGTCAAGGCTGAGATAGCTCACCTTATCGAAGAGCACGGCTATACTGACATAGCATATCTTACGGGCAAGGCATGGCATCCCTATTCCAAGGAGAGGCTCAGAGCCTTCGTCGACTGCATGCACGAGCATGGTCTTGAGGTTCCTGACAACAGGATCTTCTATGGGGATTTCTGGTATACCAGCGGTGAGAACCTGGGCGACAGACTAGTAAGGAGCGGAGACAGACTCCCTCAGGTAATAGCCTGTGCCAACGACTGTATGGCCATAGGACTTGCCAAATCTCTTACGGCCAACGGCTACAGGATACCTGACGATATTGCCATCCTGGGATACGACTCTACAGAAGAGGGCAGATTATCTCCCGTCCCGCTTACATCCGTATTTCTCCCGTCAACAGAGCTTGGTGAACATGCTGCAGACAGTATCAAAGCTCTTATCGAAGGAGGGGAAGTAAAACCCTTCGAAGGTCCGGTCAATTTCTTTATCGGCAGTTCCTGCGGATGCAAGCCTGATACTACTTTGACAAGCAAGGACTTGAGAGCTACCTGGGATACGGATATATCCAGCAACAGTGTATATTCCACCTTCAATTATATAGACGAGGACCTGCTTATCCAGGAGAGTTTTGACAGTCTGATGGAGACTATATTCGCCTATGTATATCAGATAAGGGAATTTGAGAGCTTCAGCATCTGTCTTAACGAGGACTGGGAGCACTACTGTACGCCCGCAGGTTCAGACAGGGCAGGGGAGCAGCTCAATCTCTCGATACTTAAGGACACGGACAGGTTCTTCAGCCGCAAGATCCTTGATGCCATGACATGCCGCGCAGAGAGAGTCAATTCAGACCAGATCAATCTGAACCAGTTCTTTGACAGGCAGACTCTTATCCCGAGACTTGATGAATACAGAGACAGACCGGAGGTCTTTATATTTACTCCTTTATACTTTGAAGACGCAAGCTTCGGTTATGCCTGTATATCCTATGCAGAGCCCAAGTCTTATTCGGAAACATACAGGATATGGCTCAAGTCCATAATGAGAGGTCTCGAATACTACAGAAGGCAGGAGACACTTAAGGCTGTCAACAGAAAGCTCGAAGCCGGTATGGTCCGTGACGCCCTTACAGGTCTTTATAACTACAGAGGCCTTACTCAGCAGTCCAATGCGATCCTTGCCGAATACAGAAAGCGCGGAGCTTCTGAGATCGGAGTTCTTGCGGTAGATATCAAGAACCTCTCCAGTATCAATTCGGCAGACGGCAGGGCTGTAGGTGACAAGGCGATCCTCAAGCTCAGCGAAGCCATGAGAGAGAGTATTGCTGACGGTGAGGTATTCTGCTTCGGAAGCGGCGAGGAGGCCGGCATCGTATATATAGAAGGAGATGCGAATGAGGTATTGACCGGCAGGCTCAAGGCGGTGAAGGAGATGATCGCCGAGTATAACAACACATCCGGTCTTTCCAAAGTTGATATCTACTCCGGTTTTGCAAGCGGCAAACCCTCAGACGATTCGGAACTTACAAGGCTTATTAACATGGCACTCTCCAGAAAGAATGCCCAGAAGGCTCATACTTCCGGTGCAGAAGAAGGAAGTGAGAACTGGGAGAGCGAGGCCATGATCGTCAACGACATCCTGGACCAGAACAAGATCAATTATCACTTCCAGCCGATAGTCGATGCACACACAAGCGAGATCTATGCATACGAGGCGCTCATGAGAGTAGATGTAACACCTTACATCAATCCTCCGGCCGTGCTCAAATACGCAGACTCCTTCAACAGACTCTACGATGTTGAGAATGCTACATTTACAAATGTCCTTAACTTGATAGACAGCAAGGGCAAGGATTTTAAGCACGATGCAAAGATATTCATAAACAGCATCCCGGGCCAGCATCTTAAGGACGATGACATAGCAAGGCTCGATGAGATCATGTCCAGACACAGCAAAGATATCGTAGTCGAACTTACAGAAGAATCCGAGCTTGACGATAACGAACTTACCGAACTTAAGTCAAAGTACCGCCGCATGGGCGTTGAGGTGGCAATAGACGACTACGGCACAGGGTATTCAAACGTAAGCAACCTGCTCAGATATACACCTGACTATGTTAAGGTCGACAGGTCCCTTATAACCGAGATCGAGAATTCACCCCAGAAGCAGCATCTGGTCAAGGACATAATATCCTTTGCCCACGATTACGACATCAAGGTATTAGCCGAGGGAGTTGAGACTGAAGCTGAGCTCGCCACGGTCATAGGTATGGGTGTAGACCTTATCCAGGGCTACTATACCGCCCGTCCTTCAGAGAAGGTCGTTAAGGAGATCGACCCCAAGGTTAGGGGCGAGATATTAAAGTACAACGCTCTGAAGGAAGAGAGCAGGAACAAGTACATTTACTTTGCGGGAAGAGATGCCCGTATATCCACTTCGGCCCTTACCCAGAACGAATACCAGACCATAAGGATCACAAACGGTCAGGTTACATATAGAGATGTTACGATCGTTGGAGCTCCGGGACAGAATCCTTCTCTCGGTATCGAGATCGAGGACGGATACAGCGGACAGATAACACTTGAGAATGTCCACCTTACAGGCAAGAAGAGATCCTGCGCCATCGATATTGGCAACGGATGCGATGTCGTACTTGTACTCAAGGGTGAGAATTTCCTTGAAGCCGGCGGCATCAAAGTAGCTCCTGATGCGAACCTTCTTATAGAAGGTGACGGCAATCTCCAGATCCAGGTCATGCAGTCAGACGGATTCTGCATAGGCAACACCATCGACTCCAGACACGGTAAGATCATATTCCAGCAGGACGGAACACTTGATCTCAGGTTTAACTGCTCCCGAGGCGTTGCTTTAGGTTCCGGTCTCGGAGGAGAGATCAATATCCTCAAGGGTAAATATATCTTTAACATAAGCGGACAGGAATGTGTAGGAATAGGTTCCTTCGAGGGCAATATTAATCCCGTGATCAAGAAGTGCTCCATCGAGATGACCAATACTGCTCTTACCGGTGTAGGTGTGGGCTCCTTCAGAGGCGAAGCACGCATCACCATGGAAGATCTGTCCTTTGTGGGTGACTTTACCAACAATGAGATAGTTGTACTGGGTACAAGGTTTGCTCCTTATACAGGTGTTTCAGTTAGCAGGGGCAGCATAATAGTAAAGATGGTCTGCAGCAGCGGTGCTGTGGCAGGTTCCTTTACCGCCAGAGACTCCCTCATCAGGTTTGATTACATAAGCCTTGCCGTAGATCTTGACGGCAAGAGCGCAGCTATATACAGAGGCATGGATAAGAATGTAAAGGTAGATGTAACCAATTCCCATATCGAGGGTAATGTCAAGACTGAGCTAAAGGTCCCCGAAGGCGCCGGCAAGATGGACTTCCATGTCGTGGGAAGCACCACAAGACTGCACATCAACGGTGAACTTCTAAGAGAGGACTTCAATTAGATATCGAGGTCAAGATAGATGGGGCAGTGGTCTGACCCCATAATGTCTCCCATCATGTTGGATTCTTTTATTAACGGAGTAAGTCCCTCTGTTGCAAAGAAGTAATCGATCCTCCAGCCTACGTTTCTCTCTCTTGCCCGGGTCTTATAAGACCACCAGGTATAGCATTCCGGCTTATCCGGGTAGAGCATGCGGAATGTATCCACAAGGCCTGCTTCTCTAAAGTGATCCATGTAGACCCTCTCTTCGGGCAAAAAACCTGATATCTTGGAATTTGCTTTTGGATTAGACAGATCGATCTCCTTATGAGCCGTGTTGACATCACCACAGCAGATGACCTGTCTGCCTGAAGCTTCAAAGTTCCTGACCTGCTCTAAGAAACAGTCGTAGAACCTGAGCTTAAACTTAACATATTCGTCGCCTCTCCCACCGTTGGGAAAATAGATGTTATACAGGATAAAGTCTCCGTAATCTGCACGTATGACTCTTCCTTCGTGGTCGAATTCCTCTGTCCCTAAACCATAGACTATCTCGCGAGGCTCTATCCTTGTGTAAAGGGCAGTACCGGAATACCCTTTACGCTCTGCACTGTAGAATACGCTCTTATATCCTTCCAAGCACTTTATATCGTCACCTAACTGGTCTTCCGTCGCCTTGATCTCCTGGATGCCTATGATATCTGCATCCATGGTCTTGACGATATCGGCAAATCCCTTGCCTGCTATAGCTCTTATTCCGTTTACGTTCCAGCTTACAAGTCTCATATAGCGCCTCGCCTGTTTAAGTATGCAATCATTTTACAGTATTACGGCAGGATAGTTGTAGGGTATCAATACATTAATTATGTAGCATTTATGCCTCATTTTTGTAGCATTTTGTGATGCGCCGTATTCGGTAAATGCTTAGAAACATTGCATTTGATAGGCGCTACATTACGCTTTCGGAACGTTTGACAACCATGTTTTTACTGCATAGACTGTACCTAATATGGGGGCCTTTATGAACGGTAAAAACATAATAAAATACCGAGAGGACAATGGTATTTCACAGATAGAATTAGCCGAGAAATTGGGAGTTGCCAGATCAACTTTATCCAGATGGGAAAAGAACAAAACAACTCCGCACGGTGATGATTATTCCAAGTTAAAAACTCTGATCGGAGATGAATATCTTTCTGACGAGGACCTTTCAGAAAGAAAGACAACGATCGACGCTATCGGAGAAGTTTCTGACAGGGTAGATAATATCTTGTATCAAGTTTCGCAGATCAAATCCAACCAAAGAAGTTTTGAAGAAGTAAACAACAAGTCAATACTTAGGCATAGAAGAATAAGGACTGCGGTGATAATAGTTACCTGCATCATTATTCTGATTGGTTTCATATTTGGATGGATATTGATCATGAACTACGGAATTAGAAATGAAGTGATTGAAGGAACGGCAAGGATAGAATCAGCATCATATTACAATGTGGATGATTAATAAATGAGGAGGCAGATTATGAGGAAGGCATTAGCTACGCTGTTGATTATTACGTTTATGTGTATCATTGGGGGGCTGGATTAACCCTCAGAAGACTGATTTCAGTCTCATTAACTATCTTGAAACACATGAAGTCACAACTTATGAAGAGTTTATTGAGATTATTGAACAACACTCGCCGAAATCAGTTAACGAAGAAAAAGAGAGTTTAGACGATATTGCATATTTCCATATAGATATCGACTATGAAGACAGAGTAGTTTCAGTTGTCACGATGGGTGAAGCGTCTTATGACAGATCTCAAGGTGCCAGCAATAGTGCATCAAAGAAATATTACAACGATTTAGGAGTACTGATATTTACGATTACAGTATCAGGTTCTTTTAAGTACTCTTCAGGAACATGTACAGCAACTTCAAACGGAGGCAGCTATACAAAACCGTTCTACAGTACCTGGTCCAGCACCCCTGTTTTTTCAAAAGGTAATATCAGCACATCTAAAGCATATGCAAGAACGAGGGGTACAGCCACAAGTGGCAGCAATACAAAGACTTATTCACTCACATTAACCTGTGATGATTCAGGCAACTTTAGCAGTTATTAACGAATAACAAAGAGTGAGGTACAGACCAATGGTATATTAAGTGGCTGTACTTGATAAAAAGAAAACTCGCACTGCGAATGCGAGTTTCCGAAGTCAAATACAGCATAGGCGCACATACCTTAGCACAATCTGACATTGACACCTCATGTTAACATCTCAGATTTGATAAGGCAATACCGATAAGCTCAGGTCAATTTCAAAAATAGTTTACAGGAGATGTTAAATCATGCCCATCTATCAGTCTCGAAGAACAAAAATCTTATCAATACTATTGTCATTAGTGATAACCGTCAGTACTCTGCCGATCGGTTTTCTGCAGGCTGATTCCCTTTCTCATGGAGAGTATAGCTGCTCACCGTTAAGCATTGAGTATGACCAGAATTCGACTTGGGGATGCAATACACAAGGGCAGTATACAATTACCAATGATTCAATCTATAATGTCTTATCCTGGACTATAGCTATTACTTATGCAGACGAAGTAACAGTGGCTGATATATGGAATGCTGATAATCTGACTGCTGGTGTATCTGATCAGATTACGATAACTAGCAATACTTTAATTACAGCAGGTTCAACATATTCATTCGGCATGATCTTAGCCGGTGATGACGAAGCGCCTGCAGCACCTATTTCAATATCTCTTATAAACGTTGTTACAGATGAGCCCGAAACCACCCCGACACCAACTCCTACAGAAGAACCTACACCTACAAGTGAACCGACTGAAGAACCGACTGATACACCAACAGTCACAGTAACTCCTACTCCGTCTGAAGAGCAGACTGAAGTATTTCCTTATGCTATCTTCTCTGCAAGTACAACAGACGATTTCGCATTCCAAGGCTGGAAGTCCAATATAGTAGGAGATATCTATTCAGGCAAGGACTTTCTGTATCAGGGTTCAGAACTGACCATGACAGGTTTTGCCAGAACAGTAGGTATCGTAAATCCTTCCGGCTGGAAAACCTCCATGACAGGTGCCCAGGAGCATATTCAGCCTTTACCGATACCTGATTGGTCTTTATCCATCTTAGCCAAAGAAGACGATATGCCTTCTATATCTGAGTCAGACCTTACATCTCAGGACAGCGTAATAGCTAATGGTTACTACTATACAAACGGTAATATCACCATTAACGGTGCTGAATTTACAGGTGATGCCGTTATAGTAGCTCATGGTGATATCACTTATAACGTAAACTCACTTAATGCAGGCGAAGAAGCAACCGGAAGGATACTTCTGTATTCCGAAGAAGGAAATATAACCATAAACGGAACACAGATAGAAGTAAACGGTATCCTCTATGCACCTAACGGCAGAGTCTCCATTAATGCTTATAACACTACACTGAACGGAAGAATAGTAGCTGATAAGCTCAGCTATAACGGTTCTATCCTTAATGTTACTGCTGATCCTACGGACTTACAGTTAGTACAGGAGTTCCCGCAGGTAACAGTAACAGCATCAAGCAGTCAGGTTAATGAAGGCCAGACAGCATACTTCACGATAGAGATACCGCAGGACAACGTATATGAGATCCTCTATAGACTTAACGGGACTGATGTAGAAGTAACGTTACCGTCAACAGATGAAGATCCGATAACATATAACCTTGATACAAGCACAGCAGGGGTATATACCTTAGAAGCCTATGTAGAGCTTCCTTATGGCACTTTTGTATTAGACAGTGATACCATCACTGTCACAGCAGAGCCTACATCTACCCCTACTAACACCCCGACACCGACAGAAGAGCCTACAGAGACTCCAACGGCAACACCGACAAACACTCCATCGCCTACTATTACAGTGACGCCTACGCCAACGGAAACGCCGATACCCACAAGTGAGCCAACTGTAACTGATACTCCTACTCCAACAGATGAACCTACGCCATCTCCGATAGATCATGCACAAGACAGTGATGAAGATGGACTGCCGGATTTATTTGAGATTGAGATAGGAACAGATCCAAATGATCCGGATAGTGATGACGATGGGCTGGACGATATGTTTGAGATATCAGTAGGTTACGATCCGACAAATGACGATACTGATAATAATGGAGTTCTGGATTGTAATGAAGATCCTGATTTAGATGGTCTCAATAACATAAGAGAATACATAATAGGAACCGATTTGTTTTGTAATGATACTGATTGTGATGGAATAATTGACGGAGATGAAGTTGATGTATATGAAACAAATCCTCTGTTATACGATTCTGATGGTGATGGAATCAGAGATGGTGATGAGGTGCTACTGGGAAAAGATCCTACGGATCCTTCAGATGGAAGTATAAGAATAGAACAGACAACAACAAAAGATATAGATAATGAGAATGATTCATTTATTACATCAGTATCTGTAACAATGGAGCTGGCTAACAGCATAAGTAAATCATTGTTCATTCAAGATATGTATAACATTGATGTTTATACTACGAGTGTCGCAGGAAGAAAGGGTAGCCCGATATCGCTTGATTGTAAGGAATCATTTGATTCTGCTACAGTTGTGATCCATTATGATGATACTAAACTTGGTAATACACAAGAAAGCAACCTTGGGGTGCTTTGGTATGACGAGGATAATGGATGTTATGTAATGCAAGAACAAGCAGTACTTGATACAACCAATAACACGATCACACTGCAGACTGACCATTTCAGTGTATACGTTGTAGTTGATAAAGCTATATGGAACAACACAATGCCCAAAGTATATACAGTTGACGAAGATAATGTTAACAATGAAGTATTCTTTGATGTAATAATTGCTGTTAATTCAACGGGTTCAATGAGCATGGCAGAGCGCTTGATGGCAGTTGAAGCAATGAACAGGATTATTAGTGAATTAGAAGAAGGCGACAGATATGCTTTCGTTTTCTTTGGTGAAGGTGAAGCATATCAACCGGGATTGTTCTATGAAGCAAGTGGAGAGGACACAGAGATTCCTACTGCTGCGAGGAATCAATTTTTAAATGCGAATTTCACCGGAATGGCTGATATAAGTCTTGCGTATGAACTCTCAGGTATATATGGATACAATGGAAATGAAGATATTGGTAATGAAAGAATATTTATAGTTATCAGTGATGACAATGTAATTCCTACAGCTAGAGAAAGCAGACTTCACTATTATCCTGCGTTTGAGGATTCAACATGGTTTACACTCAGTATGCCGGGAACTGCATGTCAAGTTATGAAAGACTGTGCAAGAAATCATGGTGGAAGAAATTTTTCTGATTGTACAGACAGCAGCATTGCAGATCAGATCTTTGATGAAATCCGTTATGAGGTCAAACTATTTGATGATACTGACAATGATCAGGATGGGATACCGGATATGCTTGAAGAAGACGGTATGTTCGCTCTTAACAAATCCATTTATCATTCCGATCCGGAAATAGCTAATTCCGATGATGATGCTCTGAGTGATTCAGAAGAAATGGGAACAATGTATTCCATTCTTAGAGTTGATGATGAAACGGTAAAGATTAATGACACGGAGTATGAAATAGACAACTTCCCCCGATTCAATTATTCTTTTCTTGAATCTTATGTTCCTAATGAACCTAACGAAATAGTATTTGTTTTTGATGTCTATTCAAACCCTGAGGATGAGGACTCAGACGACGATTACTATTATGATAATTATGATAATAATCCACTTGTTTGCGATGTGTTTACATATGACATTAATGGATGTTACGATTTCTATGAAACATTGGATGATTATATTAAGTTAACTTGTGATATAGACAATGATGGCATACCAAAAGAGTATTATGGTGGTAATCAAGGTTGGTATTCTAATGTCGAATATAACGCGAATACAGGGAATACTCTTCTATTGATAAATAATGCTGGGTGCGGCATAGTTGCCACGAATGATGTTCGATTGTATTTGGCAGGTCAAAGAGAGTTAAATAGCATTGAAGATTATACAGCTGAATTGTTTACTACATATGAAAGTTTTCCTGTATATTACAGCTTTTTTAAGGATGAACAATGGAATGTAATTTCAGTTCCACCTTCACCAAGTACAGTTAGCTATGTGTTAGCAACTGCATACAATTATAGTAATTGCTTAATTGATGCTGAACATGTTGATTATAGTGATTTGGAAATAACTATAATTGATTCATTAAACCGTGGTTTTCCTGTTATTCTTAGTGAAAGAGATGATCTTTGGCTCGCTGGGAACATTGTTGTCGATCTTTACAATGGTTACGCTAAGTATGTTAATGGTAATAATGATTTAGATGATGTTCTTTTATTACCCAAGGTTGGATTAACAATGTATACTAAGTTGTCACCAAGCCAAAATGGAAATGGTTTAGAAAGCTATGTTTCAGAAACAGCTGTTACGACATATCATTATGTTACGATTACAGGTATGGTTAAGGATAATAATAGCAACAGATGCTGGTTAAAAGTTCAGTCATGGGGAAAAGTATACTATATTGATCTGGTTGAGTTTTATAATTATAAATCGCCTGACTCCTTAGTTAACACAGCCGAAGGTACAGTTATAGTATTCGGATAACAGAAAAATGTGTCATTGTTATTTGTCAGACGATTAGATTAAGGAGCCGTTTATGAATAGAATAAAGTATAAAATATTAAGCAGTATATTATTGATGCTTATAATGCTCTGTTGTTTTACAGGTTGTTATATTTATAATAGACGCTCACGGGTGCCCGGAGCACCACATTTGCATAAAGGTTATGAAGAATATGAAGCTGTAATATATAACGACTTGCAGAATTATATCAGATTAGGTGAACCTCGATATGACAGCGAACAGAGTATAATATCGATTGAGGTATCTTTTTTGGAATGGTACTACGAAAGCGAAGATGCCATGTCTGAATATCCTATGTATAAAGTCATAGATAGATTTATGTATTTGTTTAATGAATTTTTAAGGGAGAACCCTGATTATTTTAATGTAGACGGTGTTCGTTATTATATCAGTTTTGGTTACGAAACTTTTACTCACTTTGAAATAGTTGCGGAATTGATGAATTGCACCAGTAAGATTAAAAGTGATTATTTATGTGCAGTTACATACTATTGTTCGGTTGATTATGAAAAACTGACAAGCAAGGATGATATTGAGTATGTTTATTTGAATACTAAAAGAAAAGATATTGAAAATGATTCTGAATATGCAAGTTATGTTTGTGATGTGATCAGTATATTTCCTAATCTAAAGGAAATCAATTTTAGTGCGAGTCCATATGATAGGGAAACAGTTATTGAGATAATTCATGAGAACTATCCGGATATCATAGTCGGATAACTGATATTTGTTTAACTTACGATTAGATGAAGGAGCTGTTTATAAATAGAATAAAGCATAAAATATTAAGCAGTATATTATTGATGCTTATAATGCTCTGTTGTTTTACAGGTTGTTATATTAATAATAGATGCTCACGGGCGCCCGGAGTACCACATTTTCATAAAGGTTATTTCATATAGTGAGTATGTTGAGTTTGTAATTAATCATGTGGCATACATTAACTTCCCAAATTATGGTAATGGCATCATACATATAAGAGAAGTATAAGGAGATTGGTAAATGTTTCAGGCAAAAAAACTCGTATTACTTATTGTAGCGATGGTATTGCTACTGACAGCATGTGGTGTTGTTAATAACACATATGTAAAGGGTTATCGTCATCTTGATGATGAAATACTAGAAGAGGAGATTAATCAAATAATAGATGATATATTGGAACTGGAAATGGTTGATGATATTGCTTTTTTTGCCTATTATCGTGACAG
>DJYO01000023.1 GCA_002450155.1 Mageeibacillus sp. UBA6976
GAGAAGATTCTGTTTTGATCCAAAGCGTTTGAATTCCTTTTCCTTCTATTTAGTTTTCTATGTAGTCTTGAGGGTATAAGACTCTCAACCATTCCGGTGGTGATTACGGCGAGGCCACACCTGTTCCCATTCCGAACACAGAAGTTAAGCTCGCTGGTGCCTACAATACTTGGCTGGTAACGGCCTGGGAAGATCGGTTGCTGCCGGATTTATATAAGCCCGTTTGCGGAGCAACGCAAATGGGCTTTTCTTATGCTTATTTGTAAAAAAATTGTAATATTACAATTTACAAGATTTTTATTATTGGTAAAATAAAAAAGTATTGTAGTTTTGCCCTTAATGTCGGGCCTGTATTTAGGAGTTATAAATGGCTAAGATATTGATTGTTGACGATGAGATCACACTGGTAAATTCGACTGCTGATATGCTCAGATCCTTCTCATTTGACGTGCTCACTGCAACAAGCGGCAAGTCAGGTTTTGAGATTGCTGTAAGAGAGAAGCCTGATGTAATAATCCTGGACTGGATGATGCCGGATTATAACGGTCTTCAGTTCATAGAGGACTACAGGAACGGCGGCTACCAGACACAGGTATTATTCCTGACGGGCAAGGGTGATCTGTCCCAATATCAGGTAGAGGCCTTAAGGGCAGGAGCTGATGACTATATGTCCAAGCCCTATGACCCCACAGTCCTGGTCGAGCGTTTAAGGGCCATGATCAGACGTAATGACTACAATAAGAAGCGTTCTGTAGGTGAATCCAACAGACATGAGTATTGTGACGGCGAGCTCATTATAGACGGTGATGTCATGCAGGCATTTAAGCATGAAGAAAGCTGCGACCTTACAAACCGTGAATTCCAGCTCCTCCAGTATCTGGAGACCAATAAGGGCAGGGTGTGCTCCAGGTCTGAACTCCTAAAACAGGTCTGGAAGTTCGATTTCCTCGGCGACGAGAGGACTGTCGACGTTACCATTAAGAGAACAAGACAGAAGATAGAACCTGACCAGAAGAACTTTAAATATATTCTGACCAGAAGAGGCTTCGGCTATTTCTTCCCGAGTGATCTGACTTGAGACTGATAATTATCGCATCGGATCTAACCAGAGTTTTGCAGGACAACTGGGTCCTGGCTCTTGTATTCTCGCTCATCCTTATTATGGTGGGCGTGCTCATAGGTTATATCGTCGGCAATACATCCTTAAGATCCAAGGTTACAAACAACATAGATAATCTCGAGAGGGATAAGATGATACAGCAGGCTGTCTTAGACAGCGTGGGGCTGGGCATCGTGGTCTATGACGAGAAGGAAGCCATATATGCCAACGAGACGATGTTTAAGCTCCCTTCATTCCTTACAAACGGACTGCCTAACAGTCTTGAGGGATTCCTGGAGACCTTCGATAAGGACAATCAGCTTAAATCCAATTACATCTTAAGCTGCGAGAACGGCGTTAATGTAATAAGGGTCAATTACAACTCCGACAGATACATCTATGAGATCAAGATAATCAAGCGCAGAGCTGATGAGAACGACCGTTTCTTCCCCGGAAGTGAGCTTTCCATCGTAATAGTAGATGATATAACCGAGGTCAAAGACGATGAGAGAAGGCAGAAGGATCTTGCTGCCAACGTATCTCACGAGCTTAAGACCCCTCTTACCTCCATAAATACTTCTGTATTCTCCATAGTCAAAGCCAGCGAAGACGGCAATATGCCAAGCAGGGATGACCTCCTTCTCTGGGCGCAGAGGATACAGGTCAATTCCGTCAGAATGCAGGATATCGTCAACGACTTCCTGGTGCTCTCCCAGTGCTCACATACTAATCTCATGGGCATATTCGATCTTTATGAGGTCACAAACAATGCCATAGCAAATGTGGCAGAGTACCCGGGCAGAGCCAAGGTTACGATAATAACCCCTGAGGAAGCACCATATCCCCTTGTTTACGGTAATCCCAAGCTTATTATGAGGACCATAATCAACCTTCTGACCAATGCCATTAAGTACATAGACTACGACGGTAAGACAGAGGCTGACACCATACATGTTTCAGTAGTAACCATAGATGACCGCATCGGCGTCCAGGTAGAGGACAATGGAAGGGGAATACCTGCAAAGGATATAGACCATCTTTTCGAGAGGTTCTACAGGGTAGATAATTCCGGTTCAAGAGAAGTTGGCGGCACGGGCATCGGCCTTGCCATTGCCAAGGAGATCGCAGATATGCACGACGGCTCCATAAGCGTTACCTCAACCCTTAATGCCGGGTCCACCTTTACCCTGAGCCTGCCTACGGGCAAGACCGTTTTCGACGGCGTTTATGCAGATTCCAAGGCCGGCATCATCAGCGAAAAGCCTAACTACAGGGCAGCAGCATATTTCCTGGGCCTTCAGGAGTGCGAGGCTGTAAGGTCTCTCGGATACGACGACCTGAAGGATGCGGTTACAGAGTATGAGAATAAGGCCGAAACTGACGTAATAGGCAGGGACAAGGCTCTTACCGCTCTCCTTAAAGCCTACGGCGATGAGAGATTTAACGATCTTGAAGAAGAACTCCTATATGTGGAAGACTACGAAGATGACGTGGGTCCTGATTCACTCTCAGGATTAGAGCAGGAGCCTGAACTGCCCCAGGAGCACATGGTCAAGGCTGCCGCAGAATCAGGTGTCATGCAGGCCATTGCCTCCGTAGATTCCTACGATGTAATGGAGGAAGAGACAGGCGCTTATATAGCAAATGCCGAGGTCGAGGCTGCAAAACTTGCCGAAGAGGAAGTCGCAAGGCTTGTTACGGACAGCAAGACCATAGAAGAAGAGAAGGCAAGACGCCTGGCAGAAGAAGATGCTTTGAGAGAACAGCAGCTTCAGATGGAAGAAGAAAACAGAAGGATATTAGAAGAGCAGGAACAGGAGGAAGCCAGGAGACTTGCCAAGGAAGAAGCGCGCAAGATCCTTACCCAGCCTGTAGTCCAGAGGAGTGTTGCGACAAATGAGCCTCCCAAGAATGCGGCCCAGATCGCAAAAGAGAATAAAGAAAAGCGTATAATACACCCAACTGCGCCTGCAAAAAGGTATAATAAGACGGACGGCGCCGACGGAGAGGGCATAGTAAAGTCCTCCCTCAAGCAGGTATTAGATGAGACCAAACCCGTCAGACCGGAGTAAGATTAAGGTGACTGATAATAATACATTTGACTATTCCAAGCCCTATGCATATGAGATCAAGGGTGGAAATAAACTTAAGGGTGATATCGAAATAAGCGGCAGCAAGAATGCCGTTCTCGGCGTTATAGCCGCCTCCATGATGGTGGACGGGCCCTGCACATTAGAGAATGTTCCGGACATATCAGATGTCCACGTTATGCTGGAATTATGCAGATCCCTGGGCGCTACTATCGATCAGCTCGACCAGCATACATATAAGATCGATCCTACGACCATAAACACATACAAAGCTTCGGGCGCACTGGTATCCAAGATAAGAGCCTCATACTATTTGATGGGCGCTCTTCTTGCAAGGTGCGGCAAGGCATCCATAAGACTTCCCGGCGGATGCAATTTTGGTCAGAGACCTATAGATCTGCATCTTAAGGCTTTCCAGCTGATGGGAGCCAAAGGCGCCAGACCTTCAGACATAGACAGCGGTGTTGTAAACCTTATTGCGGAGCCCCTTCACGGAGCCAAGATATTCTTTGATATCGTATCAGTAGGAGCCACTATCAATGCGATGCTGGCAGCCTGCAAGGCCCAGGGCAAGACAGAGATCATAAATGCCGCCAAGGAGCCCCACATCGTTGATGTTGCCAACTTCCTTAACTCCATGGGTGCCAGGATAAAGGGTGCAGGTACGGATGTGATCAAGATAACAGGTGTTCCGGTACTGCCGGGCAACTTCACATATTCCATAATCCCCGACCAGATCGAGGCGGGCACCTACATGATCGCCGCTGCAGTAACAGGCGGAGACGTTACCATACATAATCTTATCCCTACCCATATGGAGCCCCTGTCCGCCAAGATGCGCGAGATGGGCTACCAGATAGAGGAGGGAGACGAGTCCATAAGAGTCTACAAGAATTCAGATGATGACGAGATCTATCCTACAAGCGTTAAGACTGCTCCTTATCCCGGATTTCCCACAGACCTTCAGCCCCAGACTGTAGTGCTCCTTTGCACTGCAAGAGGCCAGTCACGCATGCATGAGAATGTCTGGCAGAATAGATTCCAGTATGTGCCGGAACTTGCCAAGATGGGTGCGACCATAAATGTTTACGAACGAATCGCCTGGGTAGACGGCATAGATTCCTTCAAGGGTGCAAGAGTTGAGGCTACGGATCTTAGAGCAGGTGCTGCATTAGTCTGCGCGGCCCTTGCCGCTGAGGGCACCACTTATATCACCGAGGCAAAGAGAATAGACCGCGGCTACGAGCATATAGTAATGAAGCTCAGGTCTCTGGGCGCCGATATCTCCAGGGTCAATCTCGAGGACGCCTATAGCGAGGATACCGAGGCATGACCTGCACAACGGAGCTTATTCCGCTTTATTCCAGCAGTCAGGGCAATTCAACATTAATCAAGATCAACGGGATAAACATCCTGATAGACTGCGGCAAGTCCTGTAAGATGATATCAGAGGCGCTTATCTCTTGCGGAGTCTATCCGGACGATGTCTCTGCGCTGTTTCTGACCCACGGCCATTCCGACCATATCCAGGGAGTTACTGTATTTTCGAAAAAATACCATACGCCCATATTCGCGACCAAGGGGACCATGAAGAAGATATCCCAGACATATTCGGAGGTTAGTATCATCTCCGATAATGAGATAATCCCGTTTAAGGATAACGGATTTGAAGTTTGGGCTTTTCCTACGCCCCACGATATCGACGGCTCTGTCATATATAAAGTAAGAAATCTTATGAGCGGCAAGGATGTATGCGTCATGACGGATCTTGGCCAGTTCACTCCCGCAATGAAGGGCTTTGCCAAGGGGGCCTGTGCAATATTATTAGAATCCAATTACGACAGGAAGATGCTGCAGGACGGTCCTTATCCTTACCCTCTCAAGATGAGGATAGCATCAGGACACGGGCATATCTCCAACGATATCTGCCACGAAGCTGCGGAATCACTTATCCGCGAAGGCACGAGATACATTATGCTTGGCCACTTATCTCCCACAAATAACACCGAGGAGATAGCTGAGGAGTCTTTTGTAAGATATATGGATGGCAGAGATCTTATAAGAGGCCGGGACTACGAGCTTAAGATCGCTTCCAAGACCGGACCTACGGAGGGCTTTGCCTTATGAAGATCAGGATAGTATCCCCCGGAAGGCTTAAGGACAAATGGCTCAAGGAGGGAATAGCCGAGTATTCCAAGCGCCTGTCCAGATATGCGGTGCTTGAGATAATAGAGGTAGACGACTGCCCCGACAGCATTCCTGACAACGAGTGCCTTAAGAAAGAAGGGGAGAGGATCTTATCCCATATAAAGCCCCAGGAGAAATACTGGGTCATGGATCTGCACGGGGAGAAGGTCACATCTGAGAGAATATCAGAATATCTGATATCAGATATTGAAAGATCCGGCGGAACACTTACAATAGTAATCGGTGGTAGCAGGGGAATATCCGAAGAGGTAAGAAACAGAGCCTCGAGGCGTATCTGCCTGGGCGACATAACTCTTACACACCTCATGACAAGACTTATACTGACAGAACAGTTATACAGAGGCTTTAAGATAGCAAGGGGCGAGAAATACCATAAATAGCATCCGGGAGGACTCAGGACATGGGCAAGATACTAAACAGATTAGCAGCAAGTGACGGAGCATCAGTATCCGGCAATATAGGCGGGATCGTAGTTAACGGCATTCCGGTAGAGATCAGGGAAGGCAAGGGCTTTATAAAACTTGGCGTAGTATGTTCCATGGAATTCTACAGGAGCATCAAGGATGATATGGAAGCTGACTGCAGATCCAAAAATATCAATCCTCCATATTACGAAGGAACAGAGGTCTTTTTCGGGATTAATGACGGAGGGGCCTTTGACATTATCTACGGCAAGATCAAGGAAGTGATAGCAACCCATTTAACCGAGATCAAGGATGCGAGATGCCCTGTCTGCAATCAGCAGTTCTGTGACTGCGCCGCATTCCAGGGACCATATTTCGTGCCGACTCACAGGAAATGCTTACAGGAAGACAAAAAAACTAAAGCAACTCTTCCTGATATAGTGCATGTGTTGATCGGAGTGCTTATAACCATAGCTATTCTCTTTGTTAACTTACTTATGATATTAGGAATGCAGAGGGAGATGAGCATTATCTACCTGGCTGCAGGCATATTCGGTGCGCTCTATGTCAAGTCCAAGTGCCCCGGTATCAAGACGGGACTGAAGTTCCTTTATGCCGGCATTGCCTCGATCGCACAGATATTCTTCCCTTATATCTGCATAGGCATCCTGCTCTGCAATTACAGAGGCATGGCATTCAGTGAGATCTTCTCAAGATGGCCTGTAGTCTTAAGCTACACCTTCACAACAGATAATGTCTTTATGCTCTTATGTATCGCTGTGGGCATCATCTTCACCTGGGGCGGAATATTCGGTAAGGACAATCTTAGCAACGGCAACGCGAAGAAGGTCGTGCTTCCTTTATAACTAACTTGACATATTCATAACATTCTAACTGTAATCTATCTTGGCGTGCACTGTCACTATATTTTAGTTGACTAAAGTGCCTGCCCGTATTATAATTGCAAAGTCAAAAACGATACTTTAGTACACTAAAGGAGTAATTCATGGGTAATAAATTCTACACACCAGACGGTTTTACAGATCTTCTGCCCGGCATTTGCGCTTATAAGCGCGGTCTTGAGAATAAACTTAGAGTATTATACAGCCTGCACGGGTATGATGAGATAGAGACCCCGGGCATAGAGTATTGCGATATCTATACGCAATCTGGTTTTGTTCCTGAAGAAGAGCTCTATAAGTTTACTGACAGCTCAGGAAGGCTTCTTTGTACCAGATACGACGGTACCATCCCTGCAGTCAGGTTCATTACGGGAAGGAACGAGACATTCCCCGTAAGGATCTCCTATATAGAGAATATGTATAGAGCAGGCAAGATGGGCGGCGGCAAGCAGAGCGGCTTCACCCAGGCAGGGATCGAGCTTATGGGCGCCAAGGGCGCAGCCTCTGATGCTGAGGTACTGGCTCTCGCCATCAAGTCAGCTCTTGAGATCGGCATAACAGATCTGCAGATATCGGTAGGTCAGAGTGCTTTCTTTGCAGGGCTCAAGAGTCAGATGAACATGACTGACGAGCAGGCAACAGATATCTGTGAAGCCATCAAGCGCAGGGATTCCGTAACTATAGATAATCAGGATCTCAAGAGGGAAGACAAGGATCTGCTCCTTGCCATGACCGAGATGAGCGGAACCTATGATGTTCTTGATTACTTCATGCCCAAGGTGACAGACAAGGTAGCGCTGGATGCACTTACAAACCTTAAGGAGATCCTGGATATCATGGATAAGTACGATTTCCTTAAGTATATAAATATCGATCTCGGACTCATGGGTTCAGAAGAATACTACACAGGCATGATCTTTAAGGGATTTACTTATGAGGTAGGCTTCCCGATCATAAGCGGCGGCAGATATGACGAAGTCAGCAAAGCCTTCGGCAAAGATATCTCTTCTGTCGGATTCTCCATATCCCTGACACTGGCTCTTACAGCGCTGATGCGCCAGGATAAGCTGGTCACAGAGCCTGCGGCTTCAGTTATCTGCGGCGGCGATTTCGATGCAGCCTGCATGACGTGCGAAGCCTTAAGAGCAGAAGGTACTGCAGCTATACTCGATACCACAGGTCTTGGCGAAGAGGAATTAAACGAATATGCCAGGGCAAGAGGCATCGAGACGGTTATGTATCTTAAGGGAGGTGAAGCATAATGCTTACTATAGCTTTATCCAAGGGCAGACTTGCCGATCAGACTCTGGACCTGATGGAGAAGGCCGGATACGATGTTTCGGCAGCAAGGGAGAAGTCACGAAAGCTTATATTGGAGGACGCCAATGCAGGACTCAGATTTATCCTGGCAAAGCCTGCAGATGTTCCTACATACGTTGAACTCGGCGCAGCTGATATCGGGGTTGTAGGTAAGGATACCTTATTAGAAGAAGCAAGGCAGCTTTATGAAGTAATAGATCTTGGATTCGGCAAATGCCGTATGTGCGTTGCAGGGCCTGCGGCGCTTAAGGATAAGCTGGATGACATCCCTAATAAGAGGGTGGGCACCAAGTATCCCAATATCACGAGGAATTACTTTGAGGGAGTAAAGAAGGAGAGCGTAGAGATAATCAAGCTCAACGGCTCTGTTGAGCTTGCGCCCCTTACAGGTCTTGCAGAAGTGATCGTGGATATAGTAGAGTCTGGAAGGACTTTGTACGAGAACGGGCTTGAGGTCCTGGAGACTGTTGCAGACATCTCTGCAAGAGTTGTGGTAAACAGGGTTTCCATGAAGATGAAAGAGGATGAGATCAAGCCCATGATCTCGAAGCTCAGACAAGCATTGACAGAAGGCGAGGCAGAATAATGAAGTGTAAACTCATAGAGGGCAGCAGGGAGAATCTTAAGTCTACGGTAGAAAACCTGGGACTGAGAGGCAAGATGGACTTAAAGCCTGTAATAGACACAGTACAGGGCGTCATCGACGACATTAAAGAGAATGGAGATGAGGCGCTCCTAAGATATACCGAGAGATTTGACGGGGTTAGACTTACATCAGACACGCTCCTTGTTACCGAAGAAGAGATAAAAGCTGCCATAGATCAGATAGATCCGGAGCTCTTCGAGGTAATGAAGAGGGCTGAGGCCAATATAAGAAAGTTCCACGAACAGCAGAAGGAATCCGGCTTCATGATGGATGTCTACAGCGGCGGCAAGATCGGCGTCAAGGTAAGACCTGTTACCACAGCGGGCATCTATGTTCCCGGCGGCACTGCGCCCCTTCCTTCCACTGTATTAATGGATGTTATCCCTGCATCTGTTGCAGGTGTTAAGCGCATCGTTTTTGCCACTCCTCCGAGAAAAGACGGGACTATAGCTCCGGTGATCCTCGCAGCGGCAAAGATCGCAGGTGCAACAGAGATCTACAAGATGGGCGGAGCTCAGGCGATAGCTGCAATGGCTTACGGAACCGAGACCATACCCAGAGTAGACAAGATCTGCGGCCCGGGCAATATCTATGTCAATACAGCAAAGCGCCTTGTATATGGCCAGGTGGACATCGATATGTTCGCCGGTCCGTCAGAGATCCTGATAATAGCAGACAAGGACGCAAATCCCGAGTATGTGGCAGCAGATATGCTGTCCCAGGCTGAGCACGATAAGCTGGCATCAGCCATAGTCCTGACAGATTCCCGGGAGCTTGGACAGAAGGTCCTTGAAGCAGTGGACAGAAGGTCAGATAAGGCAGAGCGCAAGGAGATCCTTGAGGCATCCCTTGCAAATTACTGCGCCATCATCGTCTGCGACAGTCTCGATACCGCTGTATCATTCTCCGAAGAGATCGCGCCTGAGCACCTGGAGCTCTGCGTCAAGGATCCCGAAGACTTCTCTTCGAAGATAAATAACTGCGGCGCGATGTTCTTGGGTGAGTATTCGCCGGAGCCTCTGGGCGATTATTTCGCAGGACCTAACCACACTCTCCCGACATCAGGGACCGCAAGGTTTTTCTCGCCTCTTAATACAGGCGACTTCTATAAGAAGATGAGTGTTATCAACTATAACAGGGAATCTCTGGAACAGGTATATAGAGATGTGGGACTCTTTGCTGACAGCGAGGGACTTACATGTCACGCAGCGGCAGTAAGAGCAAGATTTGAGGATGATCAATGAGCAGATTCTGGAACAAAAAGATAAATGAAGCCAAGCCTTATGTGGCAGGCGAGCAGCCGAAGCCCGGGCAGAAGGTTATAAAGCTCAATACCAACGAAAACCCCTTCAGGCCCTCGCCTGACTGTTCGGAGGCTGTAAAGAACTTCGACATGGGACAGCTCAGGCTCTATCCTGATACGGATTCTGTCATGGTGTGCGAAGCTATAGCTGAAGCAGAGGGCGTATTGCCTTCAAATGTCTTTGTGGGCAACGGTTCTGACGAAGTGCTGGCGCTCTGTTTCCAGACCTTCTTTGAGAAGGAGGGTAATACGGACCTGCCGGTACTGACTCCAGAGTTCTCCTACAGTTTCTATCCGGTATTCGAGAGATTCTACGATATAAGATCCCGCAAGATCCCCCTAAGAGAGGGCCTTAGGATAGAAGCAGAAGACTATGTGGGCGTTCCCAACTGCGGCATTGTCATTGCAAATCCCAATGCCCCTACTTCGAGAGCCATATCTCTGGAGGATATAAGGAAGATCCTAGAGGCAAATAAGGACTCTGTTGTCATTATCGATGAGGCTTATGCTTATTTTGCAGAACCTTACGAGACGGCGGTAACTCTTCTGGAGGATCATCCCAACCTCTGCGTTGTAAGGACCTTGTCCAAGTCATACAGCCTGGCAGGTCTCAGGACCGGATATGCCATTGCTTCCGAAGAGCTGATAGAGGGCCTTAAGAGGTGCAGGGATTCATTCAATTCCTATCCTCTCGGCAGGCTTGAACAGGTGATCGCAGCAGCGGCTGTCAGGGATCAGGCTTACCACAGCTGGACCAGGCAGGAGATAATAAAGAACCGTATCTATACGGTGGAGGCTTTGGAGTCTTTGGGCTTTGATATGCCGGAATCATCGGCAAATTTTGTCTTTGCGAGGCCTCCAAAGTGCATTTCTGCACAAAAGTTGTATAAAAACCTTAAAGCAAAGGGTATACTTGTAAGGTATTTCGACACCGAGGGTATCAATGACAGATTAAGGATCACCATCGGTACCAGAGAACAGATGGAGCAGCTTATTGCTCAAGTATCGAAGGAGGTAGAAGATGCCAAGGCAGGCTCAGATAACACGCAAGACTAAAGAAACTGACATTGAAGTCAGGATAGATCTGGATGGCAAGGGCGTCAGCACGATAAACACGGGCATTGGTTTCTTCGACCACATGCTGGAAGCTCTGTCCAAACACTCAGGTATCGACATGGAAGTCTCCTGCAAGGGCGACTTAAGGGTTGATGCTCACCACTCGGTGGAGGATGTCGGCATCTGTCTCGGAAAGGCTTTTGCAGAGGCTATAGGTGACAAGTGCGGTATCAGAAGATACGGCAAGGCCGAGATCCCCATGGACGAAGCTTTGGGAGTAGCGGTCATCGACATATCCGGCAGGCCCTATATCGTTTTCGACTGCGAGTTTGCAGGGAATATGTGCGGCGAGATGGATACACAGCTTTTCGAGGAATTCTTCAGGAGCTTTGCATATAATGCGGGGATAACCCTGCACATATCTTCGCCTTACGGCAGAAATGACCACCACAAGGCAGAAGCGATGTTCAAGGCTCTGGCAAGGGCTTTGAGGGAAGCTTCGGAGGAAGATCCGAGATTTAAGGACGAGATCGTCTCGACAAAAGGAAGTTTATAAAGCAAGCGGAGGTATATATTAATGCTTATTAAGGACACAGATTTTATCGATAAGCCGGTGATGGCTAAGGGTAAGGTTAGGAATATCTACGATCTTGGAGACTCACTGCTCCTTGTTGTAACAGACAGGATATCCGCCTTCGACGTTATCTTTGACGAGCTTATCCCGGATAAGGGCAGAGTGCTCTCTTCCATATCTGCATTCTGGTTCGATTTTACAAAGGATATCATCCCCAACCATGTTATTACCACAGATGTATCCAAGTACCCTCAGGGCTTTGATAAGTATAAGGACGAGCTCGAAGGCAGATCCATGCTGGTCAAGAAGGCCGAGATGCTCCCTGCAGAGTGCATCGTAAGAGGCTACCTCGAGGGATCCGCTCTTAAGGAATATAGAAAGTCCGGTACAGTCGGAGGCATCAAGATGCCTGAAGGTCTGCGCCAGGGCGATAAGCTCCCTGAGCCTCTCTTTACACCTTCCACCAAGGAGGATACCGGCCACGACATCAACATCACATTTGAGCAGCTTGTAGACCTTATCGGCGAAGAGGATGCTACGGCTTTAAGAGATGCTTCCCTCGCTCTCTATAAGAAGGTATCTGAGTTTGCTCTTACCAAGGGTCTTATCCTGGCTGATACCAAGTTTGAGTTCGGTAAGATAGACGGCGTTCTCACAGTATGCGACGAGATGTTCACACCCGATTCTTCCAGATTCTGGGATCTTGCTGATTACGAACCCGGCCGCGCTCAGAAGAGCTTTGACAAGCAGTTCTTAAGAGAGTGGCTTGAGACACTTGACTGGGATAAGACATATCCCGCACCCACTCTTCCTGAGGAGATCATCAACAAGACAGCAGAGAAGTACAGAGAGTGCTACAGCCGTCTGACCGGAGAGGAAATCTGATTTGATAGCGATCGTTGACTATGGAATGGGCAATCTGGCCTCAGTCAAGAAAGCTCTTGACTATATCGGCGAGGAGTCGGTCATAACGGACGACTCTTCTGATATAAGCAAAGCCGGGGGAGTGATACTCCCCGGGGTAGGCGCTTTTGCTCCCGCTATGGAAAATCTCGCCCTCAAGGGACTTGATACGGCTCTCATCAACGCCTGCGCAAGCGGCAAGCCTTTTCTCGGAATATGTCTCGGGATGCAGCTCCTGATGGACGGATCCGAGGAAGGTGTTACGGTTAAGGCCGGCTCCCATGCCCAGATATCAGGTCTCGGGATAATCCCCGGCAAGGTCAGGAGATTCCCTGACATGGGACTCAAGATCCCCCAGATGGGATGGAACAGTCTCATAGATTGTAAGGGATCCCTTCTTACCGAAGGCGACTATGTTTATTTTGTACATTCCTACTACTGTGATCCCCAGCATAAGTCTGACATCGCAGCCATGACTGATTATGGGATAACTTACTGCAGCGCCTTAGAGTCCGGCAATGTGTTTGCCACCCAGTTCCACCCGGAGAAGAGCGGCGAAGCGGGGCTTCAGATCTTAAGCAAGTTTGCAAGGAGGGTAAGAGCATGATAATTCTTCCTGCGATCGATCTTCTGGGCGGCAGATGCGTAAGGCTCAGACAGGGCAGATACGACGATGTCACCGTTTATAACGAGGATCCTGTGGATCAGGCAATGCAGTTCAAGGAATTGGGTTGTGAGTGGATCCATATAGTGGATCTCGATGCAGCAAGATCAGGTATTCCGGTAAACCACGGAGTGATAAGGGACATAGTGATCAAGACCGGGCTTAAGATCGATACAGGGGGCGGGATCCGCAATATGGTGACTCTGTCTCACCTTATCGATGTCTTTGGTGTATCAAGAGCAGTCCTGGGAACTTCTGCGATCAAGGATCCGGATTTTACGAAGGAAGCTATAAGAAGATACGGAGACAAGGTTGGCATCGGCATCGATGCAAGGAACGGTTTCGTCTCAGTTGACGGCTGGACCAATGATTCCACCATGAAGGCAACAGAGTTTGCCATAAAGATGAAAGAGATCGGAGCTAAGACCATCGTCTTTACCGATATCTCAAGAGACGGCATGCTTACAGGCCCTGCTTTCGATGCGACAAAAGAGATGGTGGAGGCTACAGGCCTTGACGTCATCGCATCAGGCGGCATCGGTTCTGATGAGGATATAATGCACATCAAGGACTCAGGCTGCGCAGGCGTTATCGTCGGCAAGGCCTTCTATGAGGGAAAGGTGGATCTTAAGAAATGCTTGCAAAACGTATAATCCCCTGCCTTGATGTCAAAGACGGAAGAGTTGTTAAGGGCGTTAATTTTGTATCTTTACGAGATGCGGGAGATCCGGTCTCCTGTGCCAAGACTTATAACCTGTCAGGTGCTGACGAATTGGTCTTCCTGGATATCACCGCCACTCTTGAATCAAGAGACACCACTATAGATATGGTAAAGAGGGTGGCATCTGAAGTGTTTATCCCTTTTACCGTAGGCGGAGGCATAAGGACCACCGACGACATCAGGCAGATCCTGAATGCCGGAGCTGATAAAGTATCTCTTAATTCCGCAGCGGTCAGGAACCCGGATTTTATAAGGGAAGCCTCTGAGATGTTCGGTTCCCAGTGCATCGTTGTGGCTATCGATGTTAAGGCAAGAGAAGACAGGGAGCTATTTCCTTCAGGCTATGAAGTAGTGGTCGCAGGCGGTACCAAGCCCACAGGGATAGATGCTCTCTGGTGGGCGAAAGAAGCTGTTCGCCTCGGCTGCGGAGAGATCCTCCTCACATCGATGGATAAGGATGGGACCAAGTCCGGCTACGATAATGTCATCACCTCGATGATATCTGAGAGCGTAAATGTCCCGGTGATCGCTTCGGGCGGCGCAGGATCCATGAAGGATTTTGCCGATGCCATAAGAGACGGCAAGGCAGATGCAGTGCTGGCGGCAAGTCTTTTCCACTTCGGGGAGATAAGGATAAGTGATCTTAAGAGATATCTCGAAGGCGAGGGCATACCCACAAGGTCTATCCCCAAGACCCTTAATATGTGGGCCCACATGAAGAAGAACAGCGACGGCATGGTGCCCGCCATAACCAAAGAAGCATCCACGGGCGAGGTCCTCATGACCGCATATATGAATTATGACGCATTCCGTCTCACATGTGAGACAGGCTATATGCACTACTATTCAAGGTCAAGGAATACCCTCTGGAAAAAGGGAGAGACATCAGGCCATGTACAGAAAGTGATATCCTGCGCCATAGACTGCGACAGGGACACTTTGCTGTATACGATAGAGCAGACGGGAGCAGCCTGCCACACCGGCAATCACTCCTGTTTCTATACAGATCTTGATGAATGGAATTACGAGGAGGAATAATATGAGCGTTATCAATGAATTATACACAGTCATCTTAGACCGCAAAGAGCATCCTACAGAGGGTTCATATACCAACTATCTCTTAGGCAAGGGTACGGACAAGATCTCCAAGAAGGTTGGCGAAGAGGCAGTAGAGACTATAATCGCCGCTTCCCAGAGAGACAGGGCTGCAACCATACAGGAACTTGCAGATCTGCAGTACCATATTCTGGTCCTGATGGTAGATCAGGGCATCACCCTTGAAGATGTGGAAGCGGAATTAAGATCTAGAAGAAGTTGATTGCATTTTGTTTATTGGTGTGATACAATCTTCAAGCTAAAACCCTCAAAGGGGCTTTTTAAGTTGCGCAGAATTTGACGGCCCAAAGCCTGCAAATGACGCAAAACAAAGGATTTGGAGGTATTACTACCATGGCAAAGGCCGGAGCTCGCGATAAGATCACTCTCGCATGCACAGAGTGCAAGCAGAGAAATTATCAGACATTCAAGAATAAGAAGAACACAACAGAGAGGCTCGAACTTAAGAAGTACTGCCCTTTCTGCCGTAAGCACACGATTCACAAGGAATCCAAGTAATAACGAAGGATATTGCAATGGCGGAGAAGAAACAGAACATATTTAAGCGTATCGGCAAGAGATTCAGTGATGTAATTGCTGAGCTTAAGAGAGTTACATGGCCATCCAAGGACAAGCTCGCCAAGACTTCAGCTGTTGTCTTGCTCGTTATCGTATTTTTCGCCGTTTACCTGACACTTATCAGTTCAGGCGGACGCTGGATCCTCGACAAGATCGGTTTCTACGATGTAGTTGAGACATCCGAGACAGCAGCACCCATCGAGACTATCGAAGCGACTGAGTCGGTAGCCGAGAGCGTTGCTGAGAGTAGTGCAAGCTGATCAAACAGGAGTTTATATAATGCCGGATAATAACGAAGCCAAGTGGTACATAATCCATACCTTTGGCGGATATGAGAAGAAAGTAAAGATGTCCATCGAGAACTACGCTGAGGCGCAGGGACTTCAGGACATCATTCAGCAGGTTTATCTTCCGACTGATATCGTTGTAGAGACCAAGAACGGCAAGCGTAAGGAGAAGGAAGTGCTCCGCTTCCCCAACTATATCTTCCTTAAGCTCGTTTACGGCAATAACGACAAGCTCGATAAGGAACTCTGGTACAGGATCCGCAACACAAACGGTGTTACAGGATTCGTTGCACCTGATCCCTCCAAGCCTACACCCATGACGGAAGAAGACCAGGTCAAGATGGGTCTCATCGTACCTACTTCATTCGAAGTTGACTACGGTATCGGAGATCTCATCATCATCACAGACGGTCCCTTCAAGGATAACAAGGCCGTTGTTAAGGACATTAATGAAGAGAAGCAGCAGGTTACGGTTACAGTATCCATGTTCGGACGTGAGACCCCTGTTACACTTGACTTCATTAAGGTCAGGAAAGTTTAATCAAGTATATTAGCGCAATGCGCTGATAAATAAATTTGGGAGGTGGCCAAGTATGGCTAAGAAAGTAGCAGGTTACGTAAAGCTTCAGATACCTGCAGGCAAAGCAACACCCGCGCCGCCGGTAGGACCAGCTCTTGGACAGCACGGTATCAACATCGCGCAGTTTGTCAAAGAGTTCAATGAGAGAACAGCAAAGGACGCAGGACTCGTAATCCCTGTAATCATTACAGTTTACGCAGACCGTTCCTTTACCTTCATCACAAAGACTCCTCCGGTACCCGTATTGCTCAAGAAGACTGCAAAGATCGAGAAGGCTTCCGGCAGACCTAATGTTGAGAAGGTAGCAACAGTTACATGGGATGACTGCATCGAGATCGCAAAGATCAAGATGCCTGACGTAAACGCAGCAAGCGTTGAAGCATGCGCAAGCATGGTTGCAGGTACAGCACGTTCCATGGGTATCGTTGTTAAGAAAGACTAAGAAAGGAGATTAGAGTTATGAAAAAAGGCAAGAGATATGTCGAGCTCTCAAAGCTCGTTGACAGAACTCAGCTCTATGATCCTTCTGAGGCTTGCAAGCTTGTCATCGAGACAGGTAAGGCAAAGTTTGACGAGACAGTAGAGCTTCACGTTCGTCTCGGCGTTGACTCACGTCACGCAGACCAGCAGGTTAGAGGCGCAGTTGTTCTCCCTCACGGTACAGGCCGTACAAAGAGAGTATTAGTACTCGCTAAGGGTCCCAAGGCTGACGAGGCTAAGGAAGCAGGCGCTGAATTTGTTGGTGACGACGATATGATCGAGAAGATCCAGAAAGAGAACTGGTTCGACTTCGATGTTATCATCGCAACACCCGACATGATGGGTAAGCTTGGACGTTTAGGTAAGGTCTTAGGTCCTAAGGGACTTATGCCTAACCCTAAGGCAGGCACAGTAACAATGGATGTTGCCAAGGCTGTAACAGAAGTTAAGGCCGGTAAGATCGAGTACAGACTCGATAAGGCAAACATCATCCACTGCCCCATCGGCAAGGTATCCTTCGGACCTGAGAAGCTCGAAGAGAACCTTAAGGCTCTTATGGAAGCTATCATCAAGGCTAAGCCTGCAGCTGCCAAGGGCCAGTACATCAAGAACTGCTCAATTGCTTCAACAATGGGCCCCGGCGTTAAGGTAAACGCTCAGAAGTTCGCTTGATGTAAAAATTACAATTAAATACCTTTCTGCCTAAGACAGCAGGCGGGACTTGTCCCTTAATGTATGCCAGCCGAGGAAGAACTTAATACTAATGTATTAACCTGCCCCTGCGTCTGTCCTAAAGGCGCAGGGGTTTTTAATAGAAATAAAACAAGGAGGAAACCAGATATGCCAAGTGAGAAGATTCTTGCAGCTAAGCAGCAGCGTATCGATGAGCTGGCTGAGTCATTCAAGGGTGCGACAACATTCGTTTTCGCTTCTACCAGAGGACTTACAGTTGCTCAGGATACAAAGATGAGAGCAGAGCTTCGTGAGGCAGGTGTTAAATTCGAGATCATCAAGAATACAACACTTGTAAGAGTTTTCGAGAAGCTGGGTTACGAAGGTCTTGAAGATGTATTCAAGGGTCCTACAGGCGTAGCATTCTCCGAGAACATCACAGCTCCCGCTAAGATTCTTGCTAAGTATGCAGAAGACTATGAACCCATGGAGCTCAAGGGCGGCATCATCGACGGTAAGGTTGCATCTTTAGACGAGATCATCGCACTGTCCAAGGTACCGGATCAGGAGACACTCTACACACAGCTCGCTTATACTATGCTTTTCCCTTTTACAAAGCTTGCTATGCTCGTTAAGGCAGTAGCCGAGAAGAAGGAAGAGGAAGGCGGAGCACCTGCAGCAGCAGAGGAAGCACCCGCAGCAGCTGAACCTGTAGCAGTTGAAGCTACAGAACCCGCAGAAACACCTGCAGAATAATTTATTTAATCTTTTAGGAGGAAAACTAAAATGGCTAGTGAGAAAGTTACAGCAATTCTTGACGAGATCAAGACATTATCAGTTATGGAACTCTTCGACCTCGAGAAGGCTATCGAAGAAGAATTTGGCGTATCTGCGGCAGCAGTAGTTGCTACAGGTGCAGCAGGCGGCGCTGCCGCTGGCGCAGCAGCTGCTGAGCAGACAGAGTTCACAGTTATGCTCAAGAGCTTCGGCGATTCCAAGATGGGCGTTATCAAGGCAGTTAAGGATGTACTCGGTATGGGCCTTAAGGATGCTAAGGAGCTCGTTGAGAAGGCACCTGTTGCTCTCAAGGAGAACGTATCCAAGGATGAGGCTGAAGACCTCATGAAGAAGCTCGCTGATTGCGGCGCTGAGCTCGAGATGAAGTAATAATTACTTCTCAAACACTTGAAGCTAGATAGGGGCTGTCTCAAAACTAAAATTGAGATAGCCCCTTAAATTTGCAAAAGAAAATGGGTCCCGAATAGCCGGAGGTCTGATTTGCATTGAATTGTCGCTGTTTCTGTGATAACATTCACTTAAGAAATTGGTCCCCGTCGATAGACGGCGTGTCCACAGTTTAGCAACTAGAGAGCCGCTTACCTTGGACGAGGGCGGCTTTCTTTATGCCTGATTTTTTATAATTAATATTGACTTTAGAGCCCCTGTTAGTTATAATTCTTTAGCAATCTCATGGCGGCATAGCTCAGTTGGCCAGAGCGTCCGGTTCATACCCGGCAGGTCGTAGGTTCGAATCCCACTGCCGCTACCATTTTTTAGATTGCGGCCCGTTGGTCAATCGGCTAAGACGTCGCCCTTTCACGGCGGAGTGACGAGTTCAACTCTCGTACGGGTCACCAATGGTACCATAGCCAAGTGGTAAGGCGTGGGTCTGCAAAACCCTGATCCCCGGTTCAAATCCGGGTGGTACCTCCAAATATCAGGCGTCCTTAGCTTATTGCCGGGACGCCTTTTTTATATTTTTGCCCTGTCTTTAATGTTGCCGTTCGTGTAAAATATTAGGGTTAGAGGAGATTATTTATGACAGAAGAACTTGTTAATATACTTAAGCGTTACGATGAGATAGTAGCTATCGTTCTGGACCAGAAGATAGATGAATATGCAGAGCTCTTAAACCAGAAGCCTGAAGGAACTGACGACGCAACTTACGAGGAATATATCCAGCGTGTTGCCAAGGACGAGGCTGACAAGCTGACTGAGCAGTTCGAGGAAGAAGAGGATGACAAGTTAGGCGGCAAATCCCTGCATCAGATCTTCGATGAGATGACTCTTGAGCAGAAGGAAGAGGCACTTGAGTATTGCGCTATTGAATTAGATAGAGAAGTCCCGAAGAGCCTTATCAAGTCCATGGCATCTGACGAGGACAGGGATCAAGTAAGAAACTACTGCGCCACAGTCTTAGGTGACAGCGCATGGACCGAAGAAGAACTTGGCGAGGATAAGATCTTTGAGATCGAATTCCAGAAGGTCAAGGCTGTTCTTAAGGTGCTTATTGAGATGGGCGAGCCCTGCTATACACAGGCTGTCTTAGACCGTTTCATGAGCTATAACCAGACAAGAGATTTTGTAGCAGATACCATAGCAGATTATATCGAGGCATTCCCTGAAGTAACTGTGCCTCTCCTCATTCAGATCATTGAGGATAACGAGGACACAGGTTTGGAAGGTCCTTGCGAGGACTGCGTCATTATGCTTACTGCAATAGGCAAGGAATATAAGTCTGAGGATATCTACGATGCCTTAAGGCACGCATTCCGCTACATGACTAACAAGATCTATGCAGTACTCTGCCTCGCTGATTACGGCGATCCCAGAGCTGCCTCAATGTTTAAGAACTATATCAACCGCAATCAGAACAATATCGACAGAGAACTCTTCTATGAGATGATGTCTGCCATACAGAATCTGGGTGGCGATATCTCTGATATACACGATCCCTTTGGCGATTTTACAAAGAAGATGCAGCAGGGTAAAACGCAGCAGCCTGAGGGCAAGAAACTCAGACCTGCAGGATATAACGGCAACAAATAACCATGCATAAATACGATCAGTCACCACAGCTCAGGAAACTCCTTGAGATGCTCGAGGATTTCTCATACAGTAACAAGATAATGTTCGGTCAGCAGAACGCCGGACATATTGGTGTGTCTATCGAAGCTAAGGACGGGACTGATTCAGACTGCAAGAGAGTTTGCGGCAAGATGCCTGCAGTAGTAGGTATCGACACGCTGTCTTTCCTGGGCTACGAAGGCAAGATGGACGATCTGGTAAAGATAGTCAAGAACCTGCACAAAGCAGGCTGCATAATAACCCTGTCTTCACATATGCCTAACTTTGCAATGGGAGAGGACAGTTTTTACGATTATTCGCCCAACAATGCAGAAGGCGACCCTGCCCACAGGATAATGCCCTGCGGAGATCTTAACAGCAAATATCTGAGGTTCCTTGATCTCATTGTGGATTTTGCGTCAAGGTGTGTAGATGTTGAGGGCAACAGGATCCCCATGATCTTCCGTCCCTTCCACGAGGACAACGGCGACTGGTTCTGGTGGGGCAGGAAGTACCTGGACGATATGGACTACGTCAGACTGTTCAGATATACCATAGACTACATAACAGGCATGAAGGGCATAGACAGCTTCGCTTATTGCTACTCCCCCAATGGCTTTATAACTAATCGCGAAGACTATATGAAGCGTTATCCGGGAGATGACGTTATAGACATAATGGGTATCGATCTGTACCACGATTCACCCAGGAAAGGCGATGGTTTCTATAGGAAGTTGTCCCAGTCCCTGGATAATGTCTTCCAGCTTGCCCAGCTCCACGGTAAGCTTACGGCCCTTACTGAGACAGGCTACAGAGCTCTTGATACAGATAAAGGATATTTCGAAGGACTCAGTCCCTCAGGCAATACGATAAAGACCTGGTTTACCGATATGCTCAAGACCCTGCTCTCCTGCGAGGGCGGACTCAGACTGGCGTATATGCTCATCTGGTCTAATTTCTCGGATTCACAGTTCTGGCTTCCCTATGTTAAGGGGGATTTCCGGCATGAACTCTGTGATGATTTTGTTGCCTTTGCCGAGGATCACCATGTGGTCATGGCTCCGGTCTTAGGAATTGACAGTGTAGTTTGAATGTTATAACATTTTGGTCATGCGGGTTTAACTCAGTTGGTAGAGTGTCAGCTTCCCAAGCTGAATGTCGCGAGTTCGAGCCTCGTAACCCGCTCCAAGCGTATAGCTAGTTTTTCCGCAAATGCCCAAGTGGCGGGCGTTTGCGGTTTTATTTTTGCCAAAAACAGGTGCAATTTCCGTACTGAAAATGTAGTTTTGATAGAAAACTACGGGTGAAAAAGTGTGAGTATCGCTCGAAATTTCGGGCGAAAAAGTGTATTTGTTGTTCGTACCCTGAAGGTCGCAAAAATCGGACTATTCTGTACTAGTAGCACATGCTAGCACTTGCGTATAGCTAGTTTTTTCCGCAAATGCCCAAGTGGTGGGCGTTTGCGGATTCTTTTTGCCAAAAATCCCGGGCAATGAAGCCTGAAGAAACTGTATACACGAGCGGTTATGTCGGTATAAACGAGAATTTGTACGTGAAAAAAATGCAGAATGGAACAAAAATTTCAGAAAGATATATTGACCGAAGACAGCTATCATACATCGCGTAGACTGATTGTTTTGTTGTTAGTTATAGTTACTATAGGTTAAGTTCGAACCCCGAAGGTCGCAAAAATCGGACTATTCTGTGCTTATAGCACACAATCTGCAGGCTTTTTTATTTGCGTAGTTCGCTGACATGTTCGCTATATTAGCGAACGCCTTAGCGAACTTTATACATTGTTGTAGCAATGGCATGTGATGTTCGCTGACATGTTCGCTATAACAGTGAACTCCTTAGCGAACTTTATACATTGTTGTAGCAATGACATGTGATGTTCGCTGATATGTTCGCTATAATAGCGAACTCCTTAGCGAATAGTTAACGGCTGGGTTTGTCGATTTTTGTAGTTTTTTGTCGCATTTTTAAGCTCTAAAAGCAGGTATCATTATAGGCGAGGAGTTAATATGTTTTATCCTAAGCTATGTTGTCTTACAATTTCACATATCAGATATCTGCTGGCCCATTCTATCGCCGGGGCTTATGGAACCTGCAAGGGCCACAAGGTCATATATATAACTAATAACCCTGATAATCCTCAAACGTCCCAAACTCGCAAAGAATGTCACCGTGTTAATTCCAGACAGGGAGCTCTGCTTATTCCGCAAATCGATAAATATAACAAGTTAAGGCGCAGGCTGGATCAACAACTTGGCGAGTGGTACAGCCACTATAACTATGAGCCGCCCCAGTATAAAATGCCCTACAGATCCGGCAGAGTAATGAATTATAAGTATTTTGAGACCTGCCCTGAGGGCACCAATAGTATACCTCCCAAGTATCCTATTACTTATAAGGGTAAGACCTATTATTCCAAGAATGAGGTTTTGGCAGTAATAGTAACTAATAATCTTGGGCTTATGTATAAGAGTGAAGTCCCGCTCAGAGTAAATGAGAATACTATGTATCGGATAGACGGAATCATCGGGTGCAAAGCTGCGGATTTCTCAATGTACATAGAACTGATGGGAATGACAGACAGGCCGGATTATATGCATCGCAATTATCAGAAGATAGTTGACTATTCTTCAGCAGGACTACGGCAGAATAACGAGATACTCTATATATTTGTACCTAATTCATATGAATTCGATTTTGAGAATCTGGAGATGCAGATAATGATGTCAATAGAGCGTAGCCTTCCGGAGCCCGAAGGCTGGTGCAAGGAAGCTTCATAATTTGGTATTTTTTCTTCAATGCTGTTTACCATCCCGCAAAAAGGTTTTATACTAATTAAATAGGATAGAAATGTAATTGGAGGGGCATATATGAGATTTAAGACTTTTGCAAGAACGGTTTCATTACTTCTTATAATATGTATGGTCTTCGGGAGCACTGCTGTTACGAGCAATGCTGCTACACCCGGTATCTCGCTGTCAGGCACATGTCATGTTCAAGACTACGGCGATACCCAGGGACGATGGGATGCATCTACAGGGACACTTACACTGGGGACCAGAGGACAATCCAAGAGAGTTGAGGCGATTACGATAAACCTTAATAACTCTACCGGTATATCAGGTTCTCTAAGGTACAGGGTTCATGTCCAGAATATTGGTTGGCAGGGCTTTAAGACCGCAGGTACCGAGGCAGGCACGAGGGGTCAGTCACTGAGACTTGAGGGCATCGAGATGGAGCTTACGGGCGATCTCGCATCTTACTATACAGTTGAGTATGCAGTGCATATTCAGGACTATGGTGATGCCCAGGGTTTTGTTACTGACGGAACTCTTGCAGGCACAACGGGCGAGTCCAAGAGACTTGAGGAAGTAAGGATAAGGATCGTGCCTGCAAATCAGGGTAATTCTACTTCAGTTAACTATAGAGTTCATAGGCAGGACTATGGTTGGGAGAGTGCGTGGGCAAGAGACGGAGCCTGCTCAGGTACAACTGGACAGTCAAAGAGACTTGAGGGTATTGAGATTCACTTAACAGGAAATCAGTATAAGGGTGGTATCACTTACCATACTCATGTACAGAATATAGGCTGGGAAAGCACATGGTCAAAGGACGGCGAGATGAGCGGCACCCAGGGCATGAGCTACAGACTCGAGGGTATAGAGATCAAGCTCACAGGCGAGGTAGCGAACCATTACGATGTTTACTACAGAGTCCACGCACAGGACTTCGGCTGGCTGGGCTGGGCGAAGAACGGTGAGATGAGCGGAACATCGGGTCTTAGTAAGAGGCTTGAAGCCATACAGATCGTTCTTGTTGCCAAGGGCGCAGGTTCTCCCGGCAACATCAAGGGCGTAACCAGTGTTACTGATCTTGCCGCCGTAACGGAAGGAACTCCTGTCCTCCCGGGCGCAGGTCTCTTTAAGGTTCAGGACGGAGCCACGATCTCTTACGCCATAAAAAAGGCAAACGGAGGCTGGTCCGAGATCAAGTCTGACGGTCAGGTCTGTGAAGTATCAGGCCCCATCAATGGCATTGCAGTTGGCGTTCACCTTACAAATGCCAGTGTTAGTATCGGCTGCGGAATGCCGAACTTCAAGGATGGTGTATCTGATTCTACGAACTACGATTCGTCGGACTCTCTTAAGATCGTTACTGCAGGTAATAACATAGAGAACATTCACATGTACCTGGGGCCCAAGACAGGGCGGAGCACGGATTTCGGATACTGCGTTTACTACAGGGTCAAGACAGGCAATTACGGCTGGCTTAACTGGGCGTGTTCTGATGATTCTTACGTTCAGGTCTACAAGAGTGAGGCTTATCAGTGGAGCGGCACAAATGAATTGGGCGATACGATCTCTGCTGTTCAGATGATCGTTCTCCCCAAGGGTCAGACACCTGCTGCTAACCTTGGAGGAATTACATCCGCAAGGTCTGAGACTTATCTTTCCATGGGTATGCCGGGCTTTGAATCAAGACTTGTTACGGCAGGCAATCCTTTTGCACAGTGGTGCCTTGACCAGTTCCCCGAGAACACTTCCTACGACGGGTGGGGCGGACCATACTACAGAGTTTCCTACAGCTGGCCTTATGTTTACGGCGGCACATCAAGAAACGGCTGCGACTGTTCGGGCTTCGTCGTTTACGTAATGCGCGAATACTTCCATAAGAATGTCTTCCACGGCATGCACACGCTCGCGTTCAGCCGCGGCAGGAACATCTCATACAGCGAGATGCAGCCCGGCGACTGGCTCTGCGACTGGTCTTACCAGCACGGCTGGGTCTACTTCTACGTAGGCCGCGACCAGTATGGCCACGAGATCGTCTTGAACGGCAATGCGGTCTGTCCGGTATTGGAATACTGGGACATCCAGGAGTGGGCATCTCAGCCGCAGCACGATATAAGAAGACCTTGATTAGATCTTTGATCTGGCTTCTTCCAGTGCTTCAGGCGAGATCTCGCCTGTGGCGATCATGCGGTCTACCCAGAGTTGCATAGCACTTGCGGTAGCAGCTATCTCAGACAGTGAATCCTTGATGGCGACGAATTCGGTGAGTTCGTCGTCATCTATTTTATTATCTATGCAGATCTCGATTAAGTTATTCTTGCGGGATTCAAGCTCACCCAGTGACTTGAGCATGGACAGAGCGATCTGAGACAGCTCGCTCTTATTTACGGGGATAACGGTCTTCATGCCTATGGGGCATTCGCTGGTGCAGTAGTAGTTAAGAAGCTCCGGTTTCTTATAGACTTCAGACATGAGGACTACATCCTCAGGGCGGGCAGGGGACTTGCCTGACTCGATCTTCTCGATCCTGTCAGAGCTTAGCCCAGGCATAGAAGCTGCGTCTCTTGTAAGGCCGGATTCCTCTCTGCTCTTAAAGTATATGTTCTTATCTTCTCTGGTAGATTGTCTGCCCATAATGTCACCTTGTTCTTTCTCGCCAAAATAGCAAAATAGAAGACCGATTTGCGCCAAAGCGTTCCTTTAACTCCATCTCAGTTAAATATATCATTAACTCATTAGCAAAAGTAATCAATTCTTCAGTTAATGCTAATAAGGGAATAATAGGGATAGTGAAGAATGTTGTAAACCCGCAGCAGGGGATAGGCTGCGGGTTTCTACATGTCTTAGTTACTTGAATACGGCAGAGAGCTTGTCTCTCAGGAGAAAACAGATAAATGCCAGGATCCACTCTATTGCTGCGACCAGGACGGAAGCAAGGATATTACCTCTTATGATCAGGTGTCCGATTATGCAGTACAGTAGGATCTGAAGCCAGGAGGACAGACCGACTGTAAGAGCAAAGTGCTTTAGATCCAGCTTCAGGAAGGCAGCCATATAAGGGCAGAGTCCGTTGGGGATCCCCGGGAGAAGATTAGCAAGGAATATTATCACCGCAGGGTTATTGGACTTGACCTTGTTCATTATCTTCTCGAATCTGCCGCCTTCTTCAAGCCTTTGCTCGAAGGCTTTGCCTATCGTCCTTGCAAATCCGTAGACCGCGATATTAGTAAACAGGAATGACAGATAACAGATCAGGAAGGATTCGTACCAGGTGTATATAAGACCAGAAGACACATAGATTATGTTGCCTGACAGGAAGATGCTTACAACCTGTATGACGTTCATGAGTACGACGCAAAGGTATCCTTTCCAGATACTCTGGGATCTTATATATTCTGCGATCGCTTCTTCGTTATTGACTCTTATGATGTCCAAAAGCCCCGGGAACAGTTTGATAAACAGCAGAACAGTGCCTATCGCCATTAAGATGCAAAGGGTGATGAGCAGCGCGAGATAAGTATTCGTTTTTGCTGAGGGCTTGCTGTTAATATCCATTTTCATTATATCTCCGCGAGTATTATAATTTATTTTATGAATAAATGGTATCGCGATAAGTATTTGTGGATCTCTGCCCTGGCAGGTTTTGTCATGGCTTTGCTGGCGCTACTGCCATTCCTTTTATCAGACGGTGGATTCATGGCCTTAAGGGATGATTTTGATTACCAGCAGATCTATTTTAATTATATCTGCAACGAGGCTGTAAAGAACGGTGGCCTTGGCTGGTCCTGGAGCGTCGATCTTGGCTCTGATCTTATTACATCGATGAGCTTCTATACATTGGGAAGTCCCTTTTTCTGGCTTATGTGCATATTTCCGGCAGGCGCGATCCCTTATCTTATAGGTCCGGTACTTGCCCTTAAGTATGCCGTCTCATGTATGGGCAGCTACCTTTATATAAGGCGTTTTGTAAAAAAAGGCGGGAGCGCGCTTATAGGCGCGTTGATGTACAGTTTCTCGGGTTTTACTGCCCAGGCTGTGCTCTTTAACCATTTCCACGATGTAATAGCTCTGTTCCCGTTCCTTCTTTTGGCTCTTGAGGATAAGGTCACATCCAAGAGGCGCGGGCTCTTTGCCCTTGCGGTATTTATCAATTGCCTTTGCAATTACTATTTCTTTATAGGCGAAGCCATATTCCTCGTAATCTACTATCTGGTAAGATTTGGCCGCAAGGAAAGGGCCATCTTCGGGGAGATACTCACCCTTGTTATAGAGGGCGTTATTGGCGTATGCGCCGCAGGGGTTCTCTTTGTCCCGTCGGTGCTTGCTATCCTGAATAACCCCAGGGCTTCTTCGAGGCTTGATCCTGCAAGTATTGGCTCATGGAAATTCCGCCTCATCACATATATATCTATCTTCAAGGCTTTTGTCCTGCCTTCAGATATAATGAGCGCCCAGTCCTGCGTAATCGAGCACGATTACAGCTCCTGTGCGGCTTATATTCCCGGAGTGGGGATAAGCCTTGCGATGGCTTACTTTATTTCTCACAAAGGAAGGCTGCGCGTCCTCATTTCGGTCTGCCTTGCAATAACCCTGATCCCAATCCTGGGTTCTATGTTCCTGATGTTTACAGAAGTGCAGTTCAGATGGCTTTATATGTTTGTTTTGCTCTTGTCCCTTGCAAGTGCCAAGGCAATCGACGAAGACTTGCTTAAGACTAAGACAGCCAGGATCTGCATTGCGGTAAATATTGCTCTCGTACCGGTATTTATTCTTGCTCTAAGACTCCTGGCACATATGGGCAAGTTATCTCAGAGCGCAGGAGATACCGGCATTATAAGGCCGGGCCCCTTTTACACAAGGATAGCTCTTGCAATATTACCTTTGCTAATACTCCTTTTTATAAGCTTTAAGGGGAGTGAAAAGGCCTGCGGCGTAACTGTTCTTGCAGCAGCAATAGCTCTCGGGATGCTCCCGCTGATGATCAACATCAGAGAATACAGATCAGGGTATGATACCAAGCTCAGAAGGGACTGGTTTGAAGCTTCGAGAGAGCTGTCCAAATACGAGTTTGACATGAACTACAGAGCCAATAACACCAGGAACTATTTCTGCATGGCAGGGGGCGCACACGGTCTTGAGAACTTCTGCTCCACGATTACAGGATCTATCTATTCCATGTACGAGACCTTCGATCTGGAACGCGGCCCTCAGGTAATAGATATATTCAGTATCCCGGGGTTTAAGGCATACCTTGGCGGCAGATATCTGATAAATGATTTCGCTGAGACAGATGAGATCGTCTATACTTTCTATGCGGCAGGCAGGACCTGGTATGTAACGGATGAGGGCGGTGCATGCCCTGTGGCATTTACTTACGACAAGGCTATCACTCCAGAGGAGTTAAGAGATCTCCCTACCGAAGTAAGGGCCATAGCTGCCATAAGGTATCTGGCCTTACCTCAGGAAGGTCTGCTGGAGCAGGTGGGAACTGACGAATTAGTAAGCCTTAGGCAGCAGGGGGCAGATGCCCTTGACGGAGCGGTCCTTGATGCCAACGGCAGGATAGCTTATATAACAGACGTAACTGATAAGGGCTTCACATGCGTAAACGGGGAAAGAGAGGGCTTTCTTTTTGTATCCTGCCCTTATGCACCGGGATGGAGTGCATCAGGTGATATAGGCGGAGCTAAGGAAATATATCAGGTAAACGGCTTTATGGCAGTGAGTGTAATGCCGGGCGAGAAGGTCACATTCACCTACGAGACTCCCGGACTTAAAGCCGGCGCAGTCCTCAGCATATTAGGCATCGTGGCTATTCTCGGACTCGTTTTATTGCCGCCACATAATAACAAAACAAGTTTACAATTTGTTAATCGCGAACCCAAGGGCTCTATAGTAGAATAAAAACATAAGTTGCAAGGGAGGTGGATTCATCATGAAGTACGTTTGTGATATTTGCGGTTACATCTATGATCCCGCAATTGGAGACCCCGAAGGTGGGATTGCCCCGGGCACAGCTTTCGAAGATATCCCTAGCGACTGGGTGTGCCCCGTTTGTGGAGTTACAAAGGATAACTTCTCACCTATGGAGTAACACCTCCTAGTCTAATAGTAATTTGAGTTGAGATCTCCCGCAATGCTTTGGTATTGCGGGTGTTCTTTTTTTATATCAGTTATATCAGGCATATGCTGAAGTGAAATGTTAAATTCCACTTCAATCCTCCGGTTGAAATAAGTCTTACAATACCACAATTTTTGGCCTGAGTTCTATCTTAAA
>DJYO01000018.1 GCA_002450155.1 Mageeibacillus sp. UBA6976
GGAATTTAACTTTTCACTTCAGTTCCTCCTTTACTTTGAAAAAAAGCACTTGACTATCGGGGAAGTTATTCATATAATAATCAAGCGCTTTGAAGAAAGCATATAAGTGTGTAATAAGTGGGCCTTTAGCTCAGTTGGTCAGAGCATCCGGCTCATAACCGGCGGGTCCTGGGTTCGAGTCCCCGAAGGCCCACCATACTACACTTAAAACAAGGGAAGATTCCCGAGCGGTCAAAGGGAACAGACTGTAAATCTGTCGCTGTCAGCTTCGGTGGTTCGAATCCACCTCTTCCCACCAAATAGGAGTTACCTTTACGGTGACTCCTTATTTTTTGCTTGAAAGCCTTGTGGGAAAAGGGATTCAGAGGTTTTGCCTATCAAAATCGTACATTTACGAAGATGTGTAAAATCTTCAAAAACTTCGAAAATCTGCTCAAATCTACGGTAATTTGTCGTACTAGTGTCGTACTTGTCATTTTGACAAAACTCTGAAATTGTTGAATCTATTGAATTTCAAGCATTTCATTCAGCTAATTGCTTTGAAGATTGATGGAAAACGCTTGTTATACTACGCATAACAAAAAATAGGGTATTTAACAATACCCTAGAAAGAATACTAACATCAAGATGATTATTTTGTATAATGGGTTAAAATGCGAAGTGATATGACACTTCTGTTGAATACGGAGGGATTATATGTTCTGTATGTATTGCGGGCAGCAGTTGCCTGATGGAGCCAGGTTTTGTTTACAGTGTGGAACGCCTCAAGGGGCAGTTTCTCCGACAGGAACAACTCAAGCAGAAACTATAAATCTTGATGGTGCTCACAAATTTGTACCTGCGATGTGTCCTAACTGCAACGCACATATGAAGGTTGATTCATCTTTAAAAATCGCTCGTTGCGATTCTTGCGGAACAGAATGCCTTGTTCAGGATGCGATTAATGCCCTTACGGTCAAAGGTAATGTTCAGGTGGGAAGTGCGACAATTAATGTCAACGGTACCAATACTGATAGCCTTCTTCAGAGAGTTGAGATAATGCTCGCAGACGGTGATTTTAATGGAGCAATGTCAAAGTGTGACACGATCCTGGATTCAGACCCTACAAACGGAAAAGTTTATTTTTATATGCTTATGGCCTATCTTTATTGCAGAAATAGAGCTGATCTTGCTGCTCAGAAGACTCCTTTTGATAGCTATCAGTATTATCGTAATGCTATGCAGTATGGTGATTCAGAGCTAAAGAATGAGCTCCAAGGTTATATTAATGCAATCAATGAGAGGCACGACGCAGAACTAAAGAATCTTAAAGTAGGGGATAAAATCTACTTTGGCACCAATAACGGGAAGTGCTATTGGTGGAAAGCCCTTAAGATACAGGATCGCAAGGCGTTGATCATATCTTCCGATTACATTACCAATAAGCATTATCATCAGCCGGGTGGACCCATAACTTGGAGTGAATGCACTCTTCGAAAATGGCTTAACAATGATTTTATAAACGAAAACTTTACTCAGGCAGAAATAGCAAGGATTTTGCCTTGTGAATTGAATAATGATAACAATCCGGAGTATAAGACACCAGGCGGTTCTCCTACAACTGATAAAGTCTTCCTGTTAAGCATTAATGAAGTAAATACTTTATTTGCTAATGACAAAGAAAGAGCCGATGGCCATTGGTGGTGGCTACGGACGCCCGGGAGTGGCCCTAGTCACGCTGCTGGTGTTCGCGCTGATGGCTCGATCCACACCGAAGGTCGCGATGTCGGCGCAGACGGTTACCGTATCGGCCTAAACTTCTTCGGCTGCTGCATTCGCCCAGCGATGTGGATAAGTCTTGAATCTTAACGATTGCTCACAACGAGAAATATTATAGAAAATGAAATAGACCGTCGATAGTTCGGCGGTCTATTTGTATGTTTTCTCTAAGACTAAGGCCAGATTACATATATGAGATTCCGTATTTTGCGATCTCCCTGGACCTCTTTTCAGCGCGTCTCTTATCGCTGTCGGCAAATGCTATGGCTGACAGTCTGATGGACGAGATATTGGAATTTGTGGAGCTTAATACAGAAGCAGAGGTCTTTGTGGAAGAGCGTGAGATAAGATAGCTTGACACGTTCAGTTTCGCTGATAAAATGATAATGAATTTCATTTTCAATCGAGGCTGATATGGCATATAACACAAAACAATCCTGCGAGATATTGCAGTTCATGAAGGATAAGAAGGGCGAGCACCTTACGGCAGCGGATATAGTCGACCATTTCCGCGCGCAGGGTGTAAATATCGGTTCAGCTACTGTTTACAGAAGGCTGGACAGGCTTACCAGCGATGGCGTAGTAAATAAGTACATTATTGATGACAAGTCTCCTGCGTGCTATGAGTATATTGGTACTGATATGTGCTGCTCAGGTTCCTGCTACCATATGAAGTGCGAATCCTGCGGCAAGCTTTTGCACCTTAACTGTGATGAGATCAACAGTTTTTTTGAGCACATAAGGCTCGAACATGGTTTTGTTTTAGATCCCAAGAGGACTGTTTTCTACGGTATTTGTGATGCCTGTGCTGCCGGTGGTAACTGATAATGGCACTAATCAGCTGTAAAAACCTTACTATCGGTTTTGAAGACCGGATACTCTACCGTGATCTCTCATTTGATATTAATGAGGGTGATTATCTGTTTGTGATAGGTGAGAACGGAGCAGGTAAGACCACGCTTATGAAGACTCTGCTCGGCCTCAAGAAACTCCTTGGAGGCGAGATACAGGTGTCAGACGGTCTTAAACTGACAGATATCGGATATCTGCCTCAGCAGACTGCTGTGCAGCGCGATTTTCCGGCCTCGGTATTGGAGATCGTTATATCTGGTTTTGCCGGCAAGAATGGTATAAGACCTTTCTATTCAGCAAAGCAAAGAAAGACAGCTCTTGAGAATATAGATAAGCTGGGTATATCCGATATCAGGAATAAGTGCTACCGGGAGTTATCAGGCGGACAGCAGCAAAGGGTGCTCCTTGCAAGGACTCTTTGTGCCGCATCAAAGGTTTTACTTCTGGATGAGCCTGTGGCAGGTCTTGATCCTTATGTTACCGAGGAGTTCTATGAGCTTATTAGGAAGCTGAATCAGGAGGGGATAACGATAATAATGATATCCCACGATATTCCTGCAGCCAGGAAATATGCAACTCATGTGCTGCATATTACTGATGAGCCTTCTTTCATGACCAAGGATCAGTACTTTAGCAAAGGTTATGGAGCCGATTTTGCAATACTTAAGGAGGACAATAAGTGATATGAGTACTCTTATCGAATATCTGTCCTATCCTTTTGTAAGGAATGCACTTATCGTTGCCGTTCTTATCGCTTTTTGCTCCTCGCTTCTCGGAGTAACCCTGGTTCTTAAGAGGATGTCTTATATAGGAGACGGGCTTTCACATGTAGCTTTTGGCGCTCTTGCTATTGCATCTGTACTTAAGCTTACCAACAACATGCCTATCATACTGCCTGTAACGGTCATCTGTGCCATTTTGCTCCTAAGCGGAGGTAAGAACAGGCTTATCAAGGGCGATGCCGCAATTGCAATGCTCTCTGTAGGAGCTCTTGCTTTCGGTTATCTGCTGCTAAATATATTCTCCACCTCATCCAATCTTGCAGGGGATGTATGCAGTACCTTGTTCGGCTCACAGTCGATCCTCACTTTGAATTCAAGTGATGTTTATATAAGTCTGGCCCTATCTGTAATAGTCCTTATTGTGTTTATCTGCTTTTACAACAAGATATTTGCAGTTACATTTGATGAGACCTTTGCCAAGGCTTCAGGAGTAAATGTTGGCTTTTATAATCTGCTTATTGCGGTGATCATCGCGGTTATTATTGTGCTTGCTATGAATCTTGTAGGTTCGCTCCTGATATCTGCTCTTGTTATTTTCCCGGCAATGGCTTCGATGAGGGTGTTTAAGAGCTTTAAGGCTGTTACTGTTTCATCCTGCATATTCTCTGTGTTCTGCGCTCTTACGGGAATTGCGATTTCCATAATCGCGGGCACACCTGTAGGTGCAACGATAGTTGCATGCGATGCAGTATTATTCCTGGTATTCTGCGAAATTGGAGCTTTCAGTCCTGTCAAGGCTTAAAGCATATTCGAAGGTTTGCTCTCTTCCATCTTACGGCGCTTTAATACCTGATGTCTGAATATTATAAGCGCGATTATCGTTATAAGGATAAGTCCTGAGATCACTGCAAAGCTTATAAGCACTCCTCTAACGGTTGTAAGCTGCGTGTGCTTCTCAGGTGTGATCTCAACAATAGCAGTCTTTTGCTCTATATTGACGGTGAGGCAGCCCACTATGTAGTTCTTGTCCTGATAGCATTTGCATAAAGGAATATTTATCGTCTGTGAGTCAGCCGATGTGTCTATTACGACCTGTGATAAGTCTATCTTGTTGGTGGAACCCAGCTGTGCTCTCGATGATGTCGTCGTAACATAGGAGGACATGGAGACATTCTGATCCTTGATATAAAGGGTAGTAGTTGAGAGCAATGACTCTATCTGGCCTCTTGCCTCGTCCACGAGAGGGAGAAATTCGGTCTCGGATACCTGTACCGTCGTGAAATTTGAATACCCATACTCGAAAAGATGGATAAGGTCCGCATATCTTATAGAAGAGTCTGCGGCATTAAATACTACTCCGATCAGGGTTCTTCCGTCTTTCCTGGCAGCGGCGCAAAGGGTATAACCCGCAGTATCGGTAAAACCGGTCTTGCCTCCGATGTAGTAATCGTAGCCGTATTCTGTAGTGGATATAAACCTGTTGGCATTGGTCAGTTCTCTTGTATCGCTGTATTTATTGGTTGCAGCAATAGTATAGGAGTAGGTCCTGGCGATCTCGGTATAACTTGTATTGGTAACGGCTTCGTTTAAGATAAGAGCCATATCGTATGCAGTTGTTACATTATCCGGAGTCGAGAGACCATAAGCAGAGGAGAAGTGGGTATTAAGGCATCCGATATCAACTGCCTTCTCGTTCATTATGTTGCAGAATGCCTGCTCGGTTCCGCCCATATACATGCCGAGGGCAAGAGATGCATCGTTAGCTGATTTTAATACAGCAGCATAGACCAGGTCTTTGACAGTTATCTCTTCGCCTTCCTGAAGTCCGAGCTTTACATAATCATCTGTGATCTCGGCAAATCCTTCGGCCATGGCGGGAGTAATGGTTACGATCTCTGTGAGATCAAGACGCTCCAGCGCGAGCAGGACTGTCATTACCTTGGTCATGGAGGCAGGTTCCTTCTGAACGTTATAATCGTTGCCTCTTAAGATGGATCCTGAATCTGCATCGTAAAGTATATAAGTAGAGGCAGATATCTCGGGAGCTCCTTCAACGGGTTCGTTCAGGAGGTCTGTAAGCTGTTCGTTCTGGGATATGAGATCGTCGTTAGGATCGTCGAAATCCTCATTTATCGCAAAGACCACATTAGAGAATAATGCAGTCATCATTGTAGCTATTAGCAGGACTGAACATGCAGTCTTAAGTATGTGTTTGATCTTAAACATAATTACTCCGTACGTAAATTCGGATATATTTTAAATTATTATATAGAAAATTACAAAGTATTAAGATTTTCTTGTATAATTAGCAGGTTAGAGGAACGAGGATATCTATGGCTATTATTAAAGTTGACAGTTCAGATAATGCTGAATTCTTATCTGCAACTGAAGAATTAAGAGAATACTTCTCTGCGCTTTCTGTAAAAAAGGGCAGAAAACTTACATATAACGTACTGACCTATGGTTGTCAGCTCAATGAATCAGACAGTGAGAAGCTTGAGGGTATGCTTACGAGCTTTGGTTTGGAGCGTGTCCAGGGCAAGGATGAGCTTACCATGGCAGATGTCATCCTTATGAATACCTGTTCTGTAAGAGAGAATGCCGATAAGCACTTATTCGGTAATCTCGGCGTTTTTAAGAACGGGGTCAGGGAGGATCCTGACAGGATCATAATAATCTGCGGCTGCATGATGAAGGTACCGGAGAATGTTGAGAAGATAAGGAAGTCATATCCTTATGTCGACCTTGTTTTTGACCCGCAGCAGATTCACAGATTCCCTATTTTATTAAGAGATTCCATAAGGAATTCAAGTCAGCTGATCAATATCGGCTCTATTGACTATATTGCAGATGACGACTATTTCACAATCTCCAGACTGAGGAAATTCAGAGCTCTTGTGCCCATCATGTACGGCTGCAATAATTTCTGTACATACTGTATAGTTCCTTACGCAAGGGGCAGAGAACGCTCAAGGGACTTCGGCAAGATAGTATCCGAGCTTGAAACCTTGAAAGAGCAGGGCTATAAGGAAGTCATGCTTTTAGGTCAGAATGTTAATTCCTACGGCCTTAATAATGAAGAGGGCAAGACATTCAAGGATGTTCTTGCGGCTGCATCGGATATTGGCTTTAACAGAGTAAGGTTTATGTCATCCCATCCTAAGGATCTGTCTGATGAAGTAATCGATCTTATGGCAGACAGAGACAATATCGAGAAACATCTTCATCTTGCAATGCAGTCCGGTTCTAACCGTATCCTTAAGCTCATGAACCGTCCTTATACCATCGAGCAATTCCTGGATATAGCATACAAGTTCAGATCAAGGGTCAAGGAGGGTTCTCTTACCACGGATATTATCGTTGGATTCCCCGGCGAGACTGAAGAGGACTTTGAACAGACTCTTGATGCAGTTAGAAAGGCCGGGTTCGATGCTGCATTCACATTCCAGTATTCTCCGAGGCCCGGGACGAAAGCTGCTTCCTTCGATGATCAGGTCCCCAAGGATATCGTATCTGCGAGATTTGACAGACTCCTTAAGCTGCAGAACGATCTGGCATATAAGTCTAATGAAGCAAGAGTAGGCAGATCCTACGAAGTTCTTATAGAAGGCATAAGCAAAGCAGGAGCTGGTACTTATACCGCAAGGACGCTGTCCAATCATCTTGTAAACTTTACTATACCTGAAGATATTCTCCCGAAGGGCTGCTTAGAAGACCTTGAGGGCAGGCTCGGAATAGTTAAGATCGAACGTGCAAGACCTTATTCCATCGACGGAGTCTTAGAGAGGTTTAGCGATGTCTGATACTTTCCCCATGAGCCTTAGTGATATTAAGAGGCAAGACCTCTCTCCCATGATGCAGCAGTACGCTGAGCTTAAAGAGAGCCTTGGCGATACTTTCCTCTTTTACAGACTGGGCGATTTCTATGAGATGTTCTTTGACGATGCCGTCAAGGGCTCTGCTATATTAGAGCTGGCTCTTACCAAGAGAGACTGCGGCAATGGCATGAGAGCGCCAATGTGCGGTGTTCCTCATCATGCATATCAGTCTTATGCCAATAAGCTCGTCTCATCAGGTTATAAGGTCGCGATCTGCGAGCAGCTTGAAGATCCGGCACTTACCAAAGGTCTTGTTAAGCGCGGCCTCACTAAGATAATGACGCCCGGAACTCTTACTGAGCAAAACAGTCTTGAAGACAAGGCTAATAACTATCTCATGAGCATCATGTGTGTAGGAAGCCAGTTTGGCGTTGCCGTAGCTGATATCTCTACAGGCGATTTCGATGCCTCGCAGCTTACTTCAACAGATAATGGTGAGCACCTTGTAAATCTTATTGCCAAGTATTCTCCCTCGGAGATCATCTACAACAAGAGTTTCGATAAAACACCGGAATTTAAGACTATACAGACTGCAACTCCCATCGCTCTCACATTAAGAAATGACAGGGATTTCTCATCTGAATCTGATATTACAGCCAAACTGAACTTTGTATCAGATAACTTTAAAGATCCTATGCTCCTGAGAGGTGCCTGCGCGGCTCTTCTGGCCTATGCAAAAGAGACACAGATCGAGGATGTTGCCCACCTTAACAAAGTACGCTGCTTTACGGTATCAGATTCAATGGAGCTCGATTATTCCACAAGGATGAATCTGGAGCTTACTTCCACATTAAGAAGCGGCAGTAAGAAGGGCTCTCTTATCTGGGCCATAGATAAGACCAAGACTGCAATGGGCGGAAGGCTCCTGCGCAAGTGGGTGGAAGAACCCCTTACCTCCGTTAAGCTGATAAATAAGAGGCTTGATGCAGTTGAGGAAGCGGTAGACAAGTATATGGCAAGGCAGGAGCTTATCGAAGGCTTATCAGGCTTAAACGATATTGAGCGTCTGGCCGGCAAGGTTTCTCTTGGCAGCTGCAATGCAAGAGACCTTCTGTCCCTTCGTAATTCTCTTGCCAAGATACCATTTATCAAGAATGCCGTATCAGGCTTTGGCAAAGGGCTCTTCAAAGAGATCAATACCATGCTCGATCCCCTGGATGAGATATACGAACTCCTGGATGCTTCAATAAGCGAGGATGCTCCGATCACGGTCAAAGATGGAGACATAATCAAGCGAGGCTTTAATAAGGAATGCGATGAACTATATGAGATCGCTACAAATGCCAAGACTTATATACTTCAGATGGAATCTGATGAGCGTGAGAGGACAGGCATCAAGACACTCAAGATCTCTTATAACAAGGTCTTCGGTTACTATATAGATATCCCCAGGAGTCAGTCTGACAAGGTTCCCGAGGAGTATATCCGCAAACAGACCCTTGTTAATAACGAAAGATATATTACCCCGGAGATAAAGGATCTGGAATCTAAGATCTTAACGGCATCCACAAGGCGGGTAGCTCTTGAATATGAGCTCTTTACAAGTATAAGGAATAAAGTATTTGAGCAGTCAGACAGGCTCTTTAATACTGCAAGAGCAGTAGCCCTTGCTGACTGCATCACTTCTCTTGCTGAGCTTGCATCCAATGAGAACTATGTAAGACCGGTAGTAGACGATTCAGAAGTAATAGATATCAAGGACGGCAGGCATCCTGTTGTAGAGAAGATGCTTGCAGCATCAGGCGAGATCTTTGTTCCTAATGATGTAAATCTGAACGATGACAGAAGGCTTATGGTGCTGACTGGCCCTAATATGGCTGGTAAATCTACTTATATGAGGCAGGTGGCTCTTATCGTGCTCCTGGCTCAGATTGGATCTTTTGTACCGGCAAGCAAGGCTCATATCGGCTTGGTTGACCACATTTTTACCAGGATCGGAGCATCTGACGATATATCCACGGGCCAATCTACATTTATGGTGGAGATGCGCGAAGTTTCCTATATCCTTAAGAATGCAACAAGGAAGAGTCTTCTGCTCCTGGATGAGGTCGGACGCGGAACCTCGACCTACGACGGCCTTTCTATAGCATGGGCAGTCATAGAATACATAATCGATCCCAATATCCTTTATTCCAGGACGATCTTTGCGACCCATTACCATGAGCTTAATCAGCTCACAAGGCTATGCAGAGGTATCTTTAATAATCATGTTGAGGTTAAGGAGTCAGAAGACGGTGTTATTTTCCTGCATAAGATAGGTGAGGGCGGAACCTCTGATTCCTACGGAATCGAGGTTGCAAGACTTGCAGGTCTGCCTGAGGACGTGCTTACAAGATCAGGATCCATCCTTAAGGAACTTGAGAGGATCGGTAACTTCAAGGTCAAAGGCAACAGAGACAGCTTCGATGAGTCAAGCACAGAGCTTTCTTCTGATGTCATGCCCGGGCAGGAATCCTTCTTTAATCCGGATAATGTGGTCTACCGCAAAGAGGATAAGCTGAGATCCGCCATCAAGAACATCGATGTGACAAGGCTTACTCCCATAGAAGCCATGAATATCTTATACGAATTGAGCAGTATGGTAGCAGAGGAGAACAATGAGCAGGATTGAGATACTTGATACCAGGACAGCAAATGCCATCAAGGCAGGCGAGGTCATCGAGAGACCACAGTCTGTCGTAAAGGAACTTTTCGATAACAGCGTTGATTCCGGTGCGACCCATATTAAGATAGAGTATTCAGGGGGCGGTATCGCTCTTATAAGAGTTACAGATGACGGCTGCGGTATGGATGAAGAAGACGCCAAGAAAGCTTTCCTGATCCACGCCACAAGTAAGCTCCGCAAAATAGAAGATCTGTACGACCTGTCAACAATGGGGTTTAGAGGCGAGGCCTTGGCTTCGATAGCTGCCTGCAGCGACATTACCATTACCACTGCAGAGGAAGGCAGCGAGGGGACGAGGATAGTCTACGAAGACGGGGAGTTTAAGTCTCTGGATAAGATCGTATCGCCCAGGGGTACCGTTGTTGAGGTAAAGCATCTATTTAAGAATTTTCCTGCAAGATATAAATTCCTTAAGAAAGATTCTACCGAAGGAATGTATATAACCGGCATGATCGAGAAGCTTGCGGTGGTAAATCCTGATATATCGATCAAGCTTATAAAGGACGGACAGCAGGTTTTCTCTACTCCCGGCACAGGCTCTATGCTGGATGCGATCTATGCTGTATACGGCAAGGAGACTGCCAATTCTCTTGTTGAGATAAACTACGAAGCAGAAGGCGGCAGAGTCACAGGTTATGCCGGCAGAACTGATTTTGTCCGTGGTAACCGCGGACTTCAGTGCATATATGTTAATAACAGGCTTATACACAGCAAGACTGTAACTGCCGCAATAGATGAAGCATACAAGAATGCAGTAATGAAGAATAAGTATCCTATATGTTTCCTCAATATCTGCCCTAAGAACGGCAGTGTCGATGTAAATGTTCATCCCCAGAAATCTGAGGTTAAATTTGCAAACGACAGCGATATATTCAGGCTTGTATTCTATGCTTTAAGAGATTCTGTGTTTGAAGCAGGGCGAGCCGGAGCAGATTTCTTTGGTAACGAACAACCTGCAGAAAAAGAACCTGACAGGGGAACTCAGGTTAAGATGAGTTTTGTAAGTAAGACTATATCTGCTCCCAGAGCGCCTGATATATCCCGTACAAACGGCACCGCAGAAGATGCATCCAAACTCCTTAAGATCCTGTCTGAATTTAAGCCGGATATCAATTCGGTATCAGAGGAGAATAAGGCAGAAGAAGCACCTGTTCCTTCAATTGAACCGGTTATCCTGGATGAGAAGACTAAGTTAGATGACATTGCTCTTCTTGCCTCTTCAGAATTTATAGGCATACTCTTTACCACATATATAATCATGCAGAGCGAAGAGAATGTGTTCTTTGTAGATCAGCACGCAGCTCATGAGAGAGTAATGTATGAGCGCTTCATGAGCAAAAAGAGATCCGGCAGGGTCCGTTCTGAGTCAGAAGATCTCTTAGTACCTCAGGTGATAACGCTCAGTGCTTCGGACTACGATTTTGTCTCAGTAAGCCTTAATGAATTTAGAGACTACGGGTTCGATATCGAGCTTGCCGGAGACCGACAGATAGTCTTAAGGAGCATTCCCATAGGATCCAAGAACCATCCTTCGGATGTCTTTACTGAGATCCTGACTGATCTTAAAAGAGACGATCCTTCTAAATCGGATATCTGGTATTCGCTTATACAGACGACGGCCTGCAAGGCTGCGGTAAGGGCAGGTGATGTTATTACAAAACAGCAGGCTCTGTCTATAATCAGCCAGCTTTCCACACTGGAGGACCCGTATCACTGCGCTCATGGAAGACCGACCTTCTTTAAGATAAACAAGAAGGATTTTGAGAAGAACTTTAAGCGGATCGTATAATGGATAATATCAGCAGCAGACTGCCATTCAGTTATATCCCGATAATTGCCGGTCCTACTGCAAGCGGTAAATCTTCACTTGCCCTGGAAGTATGCAGGAAGACCGGCGGAGTCCTGATATCTGCGGACTCCATGCAGATATACAAAGGAATGGATATCGGTACAGCCAAGGATTCAAAAGAAGAGCTGTCCGAGATACCACATTACATGACTGATATCGTGGAACCGGGCACCAGATTTTCCGTAGCAGATTACCTTATTAAATGCTATGAAGTAATAGATGGAGCAATATCATCAGGCAGGCTCCCGGTTATCTGCGGCGGCACCGGACAATACATATCTGCTCTTTACTATGGTATCGAATACGGAACAGATGACGACAGGATCAAAAATGCCGTTGATCTCATTACCAAAGAATATGAAGAGAAGGGAATAGATGAGATCTACAGCAGACTTGTAAGTATCGATCCTAAGGCTGCAGACAAGATCCATCCCAACAACACCAGAAGGGTAATAAGAGCTCTTGCCGTATCCGAGGCCTCTGACAAGACTTTTACCGATAAGAATGAAGCCTCTATGAATAACGGCCCCAGATACCCATTTAAGATATTCATGATCGATATGGACAGAAGCATCCTCTACGACAGGATAAACAGAAGAGTGGACATCATGCTTGACCAGGGGCTTGAACAGGAGGTCAGGGAGCTATATTCAAGAGAAGATATAGACAAGTCTTCAACCTGTTTCCAGGCCATAGGCTACAAGGAATTCAAGGATTATATAGACGGCCTTATAGATATGGATAAGGTTATTTACGAGATCAAGCTCAGGTCAAGGCACTATGCCAAGAGGCAGCTTACTTGGTTCAGGCAGATGGGCGAGGATATCAATTATCTGACTACCGCATCTTCAAGTGATAATGCGGTCAAGGTAATAGAACAGATCCGCTAATTCACAAAAAATCTGATACTTATTAAAATTTTATATATTAATTTGTAATCAAACTGTCAAATTTTATTGATATTCTGTAGGAGAATTTTATCAGAGTATCAACTTTGCTTCCAACGACCATTTTTACCTTGAATGTGCCGGCAAAGCGATTAAAAATAAACTAAAACCAATGCGCATGGAAAGGAGTTGCCTATGAGATAGAATAACGGTGAAGACCGACTACTTTACCCAGGATCTTGCAATTCTCATGATTGAAGGGAATGGGAGAGAAATTATCATTCTCAGGGAAGAGATAGGGCTGACCGTTAAGCCTGCCGAATCTCTTGACAGTAGCCTCATCATCTATGAGAGCTGCAATGATATCTCCCTCATCACAGGCTTGCTGCTTGCGGACAATGATATAGTCGCCGTCAAGAATGTGTGCATTGATCATAGAGCTGCCTCTGACTTTGAGCATGAAGCACTCAGAACTACCGATAATAGACTTGTTGATATAGAATGACTCGTCATAGTCCTCATGAGCTAAGATGGGGACACCGGCAGTGATCTTACCTACACAGTAAAGCTTACGGTATTCACCAGAATCTTCGATCGGTGTCGTAACAGACACTTCCTCGGTATTCTTGATAATGATTGCTCTACGGATTCCGGGTCTGTACTCGATCTTACCAAGCTGGTCTAACTGCTTGAGGTAGGAGTGTACAGAGGATGTAGACTTAAGGCCGACGCCTGAACAGATATCTCTTACTGACGGTGATATGTTGTTCTCACGGATGTATTTGCGGATATAGTTATAGACGCGGTCAATGGTCTTGGAAGATTTGGATTCAGTATTTGCAGTCATTAGCGGATACCTCCACGAACATATTTTTATATTATTCTATCATTATGGGTCTGATTGTCAAACAATTGTTTGATAGATTTATCTTAAAGGAGGGTAATTATGGAACATAATGAATTATTAGAAAGACTGAAGCGTCTTAATGAGGATCTTAACTGCGGTGATAAGGAAGCAAATACGCTCATTCATGAACTGACCGGACATTATAAGAGTACGGGATTTGACCTTATGGATGAATACGCCAGGCTCTTTGCTCCGGTCAAGACATCGCCGGATCCTGATTCTGCAAAAGGTGGTCCTGTTGACATGACTAAACTTATGGTGGATTTCTCCGAGGGATACACTGAGTTCGTTGCCAAACTAGAAAGCGCCTATATAAACATATTAGAGAAGCGCAGGGGAGCTGTAGACCTTTTCTCCAAGATGGTCTCGCTGCCGTTTCCGGAGGCAAGGATCCTTTTCCTTACTTACTACAAGAACATGAGTCCTGAAGAGGTACGTGATTGTCTGTACATAAGCAGGGCTACTTATTACAGATCTAAGAAAGCCGCAATCGAAAGTCTGCGTGAAATTTTTGAGAACGGATAATATTCCCGTCAATAATGCTATAATACTTAGAGATTAGGAGTATTTATGGCAGATAACTACGGCAGATTCGATCAGTTCCTGGAGACTCTCAGATTATTCTGGGGGTCTTCAGTACGTGCGACCAAGAGATTCATTAAGAATCTCCCAAGCCGTGTTATCGGTCATTTCCGGAGGAAGATCAGAGAATATAAGAACAGGCCTCCCCGTAAGGATATCAGTAAGGTCTATGTTCTTGTAGGTTACACGACAAAGCAGCAGGTTGATAATAAGTTTAATGCAGAAAGGCACATGATAATCCTTAGAAGGGGCCTTCTGATCCTTATCTTTGTCCTGCTTATGTTCATATCCGTATCCCGTTTCCTTGATGCCATGAATTATGGAGAATTAAGCCAGATATTCGGTTTTGATTCCGTATCAGAGTTTGTCGTAAATGATCCTTTTGAGGTCAAGACATCGCAGACTCAGATAAATAGTGAGTATACAGGTTCCTGATTTGCAAGAATTAATTTGTAATCTTGCATTTTGAAATTCCTATTGCATAACTAATAAACTTGTACTAATATTACTCCGTCAAAAGAATTCTGACGCTTTTTAAAGAGCTTTCAGAATGACTAATATGAAATTTTTGCTCTTGCAACTTGCAAAAACGAGCAAATGAAAGGCGGCATTTTTATGGATTACACAATCAAGAATGAGTACCTCAATGGCATTATGCAGTCAGTAATTGCCAAGAACCCTAATGAGCCTGAGTTTTTCCAGGCTGTTAACGAGTTCCTGACATCAATTGAACCTGCACTTTCCGTTCATCCCGAGCTTATCGAGAAGCAGGTACTCGAGAGGATCGTAGAGCCTGAGAGAGTTGTTATGTTCAGAGTATCCTGGATCGATGACAGCGGCAAGATCCAGGTTAACCGTGGTTACCGTATTCAGTACAACAGTGCTATCGGACCTTACAAGGGCGGTCTCAGACTTCACCCCTCTGTTAACCTCTCGATCCTTAAGTTCTTAGGTTTTGAGCAGATCTTCAAGAATTCACTTACAGGTCTTCCTATGGGCGGTGCCAAGGGTGGTTCCGACTTCGATCCTAAGGGCAAGTCTGATAACGAAGTTATGGCTTTCTGCCAGAGCTTCATGAGAGAGCTCTACAGACATATTGGTCCTGATCTTGATGTACCTGCAGGTGACATCGGAACAGGTGCAAGAGAGATCGGCTTCATGTTCGGTCAGTACAAGAAGATCGTTAATGAGTTCTCCGGTGTTCTCACAGGTAAGAAGCTTTCATTCGGCGGTTCACTTGCAAGAACTGAGGCAACAGGTTATGGTCTGTGCTACTTCGTAGACTGCCTCCTCCACAAGAAGCTCAATACTTCTTTCGAGGGCAAGACAGTTGTTATCTCCGGTTCCGGTAATGTTGCTATCTATGCAACAGAGAAGGCTCAGCAGCTCGGCGCTAAGGTTGTTGCTCTCTCTGATTCTAACGGATATGTTTACGATCCTGAGGGCATCAAGCTCGACATCGTTAAGGAGATCAAGGAAGTTAAGAGAGGCAGGATCAAAGAGTATGCTGATCAGGTAGCATCTGCTACATATACAGCTGATGAGAATGGTTCAAAGGGTATCTGGACAATTCCTTGTGACATCGCACTTCCTTGCGCTACTCAGAACGAGCTCAATCTCGAGTCTGCAAAGACACTCGTTGCTAACGGTGTAAAGGTAGTAGGTGAGGGCGCTAACATGCCTACAACACCTGATGCTACAGAGTACTTCCTTGAGAACAAGATCTTCTTCACACCCGGTAAGGCCTCCAATGCAGGCGGTGTTGCTACATCCGGTCTTGAGATGTGCCAGAACAGTGCAAGACTCTCCTGGACATTCGAGGAAGTTGACGCCAAGCTCAAGGGCATCATGACAAATATCTTCGAGACTGTTGATAAGACAGCTGCAGAGGTTGGTCACGAGAACAACTACGTTATTGGTGCTAACATTGCAGGTCTCCTCAAGGTATCTGACGCTATGATCGCTCAGGGCTGCATCTGATAAGACAACTTAATTAACGCCATTGTGAAAGGTGCTGTTTACCCTCCGGGGTAAGCAGCCCTTTTGTTATGCATTTAAAAAGGCTTTCCCGAATTGAAGGAAAGCCTTGATAGTTAGTTCAGCAAAAAGCTTAAGGAGTGATCGTTGTCTTATCTCTCTGGCTCTGTCTTACCATGCAGAAGTAAGATGTGCCGCGGTTAACTTCGATCTCTTCGCCTGCTTCGTTAGTGATGATGATGGGTTCATGGATATCGTTCTTTATCCAGTTGATAGGTACCAATTTACCATCGCAGATATAATATCCCGATCCGCCTTCGTTCAGGAAATAGTCTGTTCTGTAGCCGTCATCAGCTGCCTGGACTCTGCCGTAAAGAACGAATACATTCTTAACTCTGACCTGCTGGTCGTTATTCATATCCATCTGGGGATTTCCGTATTCGCTCTTGTAGTACATACCGTCTTCGCTGTTGTATTCAAATAGTGCATCGTCATTATTTGAGGAGAAATATACATTGATAGCAGTGCATGTTTCTGTAGCATTAGCGATATCAACAGAATTGTCCGGAACAAAGTTTAGGATCATGGGTGTCTCTTCGAGTCCTGTCTCAAGTGATATATCCTTGTAAGCAATAGCCTCAGCTATATGAGCACCGCTGGATACTGCAGTGTGCTCGATGGCTCTCTTCTTTGCCCATTTCTTATCTCTCCAGAAGAAGCATCCGGAAGGGAGTACAACATATCCGTTCTCATAGTCGGATGAGTCATACTTACCTGCGCAGAGATAATTACCGTCAACATGCTTTATATGATCGTTTGAAAAATGGTTTACGGCTCTCGGTTCTCTGCCGAAGTGGACAAATACAGAATCCATTCCTGCTGCGAGATCTGCAGATACGAGTCGGGCAGACCTCAGTGAACCGATCTCAGGAATAGTATTTACATCTGCAAATACGCAAAGAAGTCTTGTAACGCCGCCTTCAGTCTCGTATTCGTAGATGCAGTCAGCTTCGGATACGCCTTTCTGGGGGAGTGAGACGCTGACATTATTAACTACTACTGATACACTTCTAAGTCCTACATTTTCAGGATCCATATCCTGAAGTCCGGTTATAGGATTGATCGCAAGATCGTTATTGGGATCATAAAGACCTGTAGTAGTCGTTGTCGTAGCTTCAGTCGTAGTCTCAGTTGTGGTAGTTTCTGATTCTGATGTCACTGCAACTGATGCTTCAGTCACAGAAGCATCTGACTCTTGTGTTTTATTGCATGCTGCCATTGGCAGGACCATAGCAAGAGTCAGCAGGGAAGCGATGATTCTTTTTGTTTTCATAAAAACACCTCGATCTTTAAGATACTTTGATTATACCATTCGTATAAATTTCAATATTAAATTCGTGTGTCAGTTGGAAATTTAGAAGTTCGGTGTATAATATGTAGGCTACTGTGCAAACTTATATCTTAGGAGATAGTTGTATATGAACAAGGCAAAGCGCTACATAATCAGAGTGGTTGCTGCTGTTTTAGGGTTGATAATCGGAGCTTTTCTATACTTCGTATATATATTTGGCGGTACATATGTACCGATCCCGATCGTTTCTGAGGACGAGTATGAGACCATAGCTTTAAGTAATGACGGAAGTCTTACCGGCGGCGATGTTTCTTCAGACTGGACTCAGGGCGGACATACGAGGCTTTATTACAACCCCGATCATCCTATCATCAAGGTAGAGCAGAAGGATCCCAATGTTGAGAATATCCTCGTATTCGGTATTGATTCCCGCGGAGTTAATGATTACAAGTGCCGTACGGATGCGATGATCATCGTCTCTATTAATAAGAAATTACATACTGTTAAACTGATTTCCCTCATGAGAGATACCGGTGTATATATCGGTGATACAGCAGATACGGCAAAGACCAACCTGGATAAGCTCAACGCAGCTTATGCATACGGTGGTGTAGGCCTCATGATCAATACCATAAACAGATCATTTGGTCTTGATATCCAGAGATTCGTAATGCTGGACTTTGGAAGTTCTGCTGATCTTATAGATCTTGTAGGCGGTGTAACCATTGATGTATCCGCAGATGAGGTTAAGTATGCAAACCACTTCATCGAGGAGATGAATGCCCTTAACGGTACTAATTCTCCCTTGCTCACATCAAGCGGTGTTCAGACTCTGGATGGTATCCAGGCTACATCATGGGCCAGGATCAGATACCTCGATTCAGATTTTGTCAGAACATCCAGACAGAGGACTATTGCCATGGCCATGATGAATAAGGTCGCCAACATGACATATATCCGTCAGGCTCAGCTGCTTAACGATTCAGCCGGAGTATTTGAGACCAACATGGTATCTTTGGACCTTATGCGTGTAGCAAGGAATGCGCTCGCAGGCATTGATAACGTACAGGAATACAGAGTTCCTGCAGACGGACTTTATACAGTACAGAATAACCCTTGGATGATGAAGATCGATTTTGCTACGCAGAATCAGCTTCTCAAAGATTACATTTGGAGTGATGACCATGAGTAAGACAGTTGCAACATGTATTGCCGAGACTAACCAGGCACAGAATCAGCCGCAAGAGAATGTATTTTTCTTAACTCTCTCAAGGAAGCTAGAAGATTTCCCTAATGAGTTCTTAAGAACAGCAAGATCTACATCACCTATTCAGGTATGTGCCATCTTCTCAACTATCGGTCCTGATAATCTTTCTGCCGTACTCAATCTTGAGCTTAACAGCGAGCTTGAGAAGATAGTTGCTCAGGCATCCAAGCAACCTGTACTTGATTTCGAAGGTTTCTCAAATCAGGTAGTAAACACTCTTAATGTTAAGGTATGCAATTTTGCTGCCAACAAAGGTCATCAGTTCAAGACTTCGATGACGATGTTCGTCATCGAAGGAGATATCCTTAGAGTAATCCATCTTGGTATTACCAAGGCTGTATTATTCAGAGATCAGCGTATAATGCTCCTTACAGAAGAGCAGACAGTTGCACACAGATATGTACAGATGGGTACTATCTCAGCAGATGAAGAGAAGACTCATCCCGAGAACATGAACCTTACCCAGTATCTAGGTAAGATGCCTCAGGATGGTCCTGTCACACCTGATAAGAAGATCCACCTTAAGCTTAAGGATGGAGACGAGCTCTTTCTTATGGGTCTCGGTATTTCCCGTCTTATGCCTGCTCAGATGCGTAATTCTGTATTGGTTCAGTCTATCTCTACAGAGCAGAAGGCAAAGCAGATGATAAACTCTGCTGTAAGCTATGGCGTTAAGTCGGGCCTTACACTTATAGATCTTAAGGTTGAATCTACATTCCTTCTCCCCGGTGATGCAGTCGTAAGCAGCAATCTGGCACAGCCTTCACCTGTACAGAAGGCAAATCCCGGTGCTCAGCGTCCCGGTAATCAAGATAAGGAAGCATACACATCCTTTGGTGACGAACCCAAGTCAAATGGTAACAAGGCTAAGTACAATGCTTCATCTGATACGATCAACTTTGTTCCCCAGGGTTCTGACGATGACAGTGAATCTCCTTTGGTAAATGAGAAGAAGGAGAAGATAATGTCTATCGTTATCCCGATAGTTATCTTTATCGCTTGTGTTCTCTTAGGCTTTGGCATAATGTTCCTTATATTCAACATGAAGAACCTTATCGACCTGAAACCTGAGACATCATTAGATAATGTTCTTGATGCAGGCTCCGTTCTTTATGTCGTAAATGACGGTACACCTGTATACTCTCAGGCAACAACGGACTCAGTTGTAATCGCAACTCTTCAGAGAGGCGACGTTGTTACTCTGCAGGAGGTTACAGACAACACCTTCACAAAGGTTGTTACAGCAGACAACGTAACAGGTTACATCATCTCCATAGCTCTTTCTGAAGAGGATCCTACATACCATGACGAGACTGAGCCCATGGAATCCGATCCTACACCTACACCCACAGAATCCTCTGAGACAACTACAATTATCGAAGAGACAACTACAACGACAACTACAGCAGCAACTCAGGCAACAACTACTACGACTACAACTGCTGCAACAACTGTAGCCACAACAACTGAAGCCACTATGACTACAACTGCAGAAGCAACGAGTGCTTCTTCGAATAGTGAAACATCCTCTCAGGATCAAGATGAAACAGAACCACCTGAACCAGATCCTGAACCTGAGAATACTCAGCCGGCTGAACAGAATACAGATGCTAATGCAGGTGCCTGATAAACAGTTTAGGTATTAAGTTTCTTAAGAAGCAATAAGTAACCCCACTTCATTTGAAGTGGGGTTATTGTTGGCTTTGTTATTCGTTATGCCGTTGGCATTAGTATCT
>DJYO01000020.1 GCA_002450155.1 Mageeibacillus sp. UBA6976
AGGTTTTTTCACAGCCCCTTTTCAGTTTCAGGATGTTTACCTTACTTTACGTCTTCTTCAGTGATCGTCTCACCTGATATGACTCTGCTTATAAGCTGAGTAGCTCTGTCTACTGAAGCCTGGTCAGGATACATGACGTAGAGCTTTGTGCCTCTCATCGAATAGGTGATGGCATATCCGCCTGTACCTGTTACAGCGTAGGACTGTACGTTCCAGGATGCCATATCGTTTAACTGCATCTTTACGAGATCCTGGATCTCTTCGGAAGTGAAGTCAGTTATGAACATGCCTGCCATGTCTTCCATGATGGTAGCGTAGTTTGTGAGGACAGAAGTGCCTGAAGACATCTTGGCGATGATGGCCTTGATTATACGCATCTGGTTCTGACCACGCATGTTGTCTCCGTCTCTGAAAGCATATCTCTCACGGGCATATACAAGTGCCTCCTCACCTGAAAGGGTGATGTCTCCCTTGGCGAAGGAGTACCCTCTGACATTACCGGAGTTGAATCCTACAGGATTATAGAATGAGACGCCGCCGATATCGTCTATGAGGGTCTCAAATCCTGTAAAGTTCAGCTGGCAGTAGTAGTTGATATCGCAGCTGTAAAGTGTCTCGAGACCCTGGATAGAGCAGTCAACACCATAGTTAGACAGGTGAGTGAGCTTATCCTTTGTGCCTGAGCTTGATACAGGGTTGGGAATGTAGTAGTCACGGGGTGTATTGATGAGCAGGATCTGCTTTGTCTCAGGGTTTACAACCATGAGGATATTAACGTCAGATCTGGATACCTTAAGGAGCTTGGATCTTGTGTCGTTACCGCTTATGTACAGGATAAAGGGATCTGCAGTAAGGTCATCGACCGCATTGGATGTATCCCAGGAAATCGTAGGAGCTGCGATACCCAGGGTAGCAAGCTTCTCGTCTGTGATGTCACACTCATAGATAAGTCTGGTGTTGTTCTTGAAATCACCTGTAGATGTCTCTGTCTCATCGATCATCTCGGCATAGCTCTCGTTCATGATGATGGCCTGTGTCTGACCTGACAGGAGAGCTTGTGCAAGAGCCTCACCTGAGTCGAATTCTGTAGGCTGTAATGCCTGTCCGATTATCTCGCCGACTTCGTTAACTGTAGCTTGTGTATAAGCGCTGTCGTAGTCTGAATGCATCGTTCCGAAGGAATAACCGACACAATCTGAAAGCTGCTGCGCAGGATCGTCATTTCTTACATATACGCCGATGACTGCACGGATAGGTGAAGTCTCAACAGTTGTTATGGTATCTACCGTCCTGTTTGCCTTGGATGCCACATCACCTACATAGATAGATGTAGCGCAGAAGACGATGACCAGGAGAACAGCAACGATCTTGCGTCCGATGCCGGGTCCCTTCTTTCTTCCGTCCTTTGTCTTCTTTTTTGCGAAGATCAGGGCAGCTTCAAGTACAAGAATTGCAAGGAAGAATACGACGATTATTGCCATATACTTGGCAGGGAGCATATTCAGTTTCTGAAGCATTGCAAAGGCAAAGATGTCGCATCCTGCCTGAGCAAGAAGCATGATCAAGCCAAAGATCTTCCAAGGAGACTTCTTTTTCTTCACCGGTTCCCCAAATTGACCGGTGCTTTGTCCGTTCTTTTTCATATCCTCATCCTTTCTGAGCAGGTTTCCTCATGTAACGCGTGCATTTTAATAATAAAAGGTGTTCCAGTCCACCCTAATATTAGGTCTAAATGTGGCAGAAACATAGTCAATCTGACAAATAAGACGACGGATCAAAGCTTGGAATTGCTTTTTGCCAGATCAAGAGCCTTGCCGGCAAACTTGCCGAAATACTCCTGCTTGATCTTCCAGGCATAGCGGTTTGTAGGGTCAGTCAGTTTGTCCATCTCAAAATCCAGGACTTTTACAGCATCAGGAGATATATCCCTGTAAAAGTCCTTCATGCCTGACAATATTCTGACAGCGCTCTCAGAACAACTCGCAGATGAACCATCGGGAGCTACTATATGAGCGACGTCAAGGTCAAAATGAGCTGCACTCTTGAAATTCTGAACAGCCTGGACCTGAGTTTCCAGGGACACCTTCTCTTCCGGGGTTGATGCAAGATAGATAAGGAGAAGCTGAATAAACTTCAGATCTCTTATGTCTATTCCCGGATAAGACAGGGGATTCAGGTCTATCATCCTGAATTCTATGTGGTTTACTCCGCCCTCTTTAAGAGTTTCCAGAGTGTTTGTCCCCTTTGGCTTGAGCCGGACAGGGTAATACAACTCGGAGGCATATGCTATGAGTCCGTTATTTACATAGTCCTGGAGACTGTCTGCATATTTATCTATATCAGAGTAGTCGAATACGACTGCAAAATGGTTCCAGTAGCCCAGCTCACTGCAGCGTACCGAAGCCATGCCCGTAAATATATCTTCGCCCCTGTGGCCACGCTCAAAGTAGGAGTGATCCATTATGGGAGATGCTGCAGTAAGTGCAGTTACGATCCAGCCGTAAATGGCGCTCCTCTTTGCAAGCCTCAGGTAGAACCGGTCCTTGTAAGACCTGAAGTCAGGGGCATCGCTCAATTCATAAGCCGCATAGAGGAGTTCGTCTGAGAATGAATAGTTCACATGTATCCCGGACATGGCCATCTTGTATCTTCCATAACGGTCCGCAAGATAGTTGCGGTATTCACTCTTGTGCTTTGCATCACCGCTGTAAACGGCAACAGGGATATCCTCTTCGTTTTCGATAAAGGGCGGATTTGAGAAGGGCCAGAGATACTCCTTCTCCGGGAGCGACAATAAAACCCTGTTCATCCTTGATGTATGCATGGCAAGCTCTGCTATTGCCCCTTCTGCATTAGGAGAGATGCCGGTATTGATCTCGGTCTGATTCTCGGCAAAATCCTTAACGATGTTTTTGTCTCCTGCAAAAGGATCAGGTGTTTTGGCCAATCGTCCGTCTCCTGTCACGCGCAAAGCTTCCTTCTCAAGGCCGATAGCGCCAGTAAGGAGCAGGCTCCTGACTTTCTCATTATCTGCGGGCAGGGTATAGCTCTCCTTTTTATGCAGAGAATACTGCCTGATAAGTTCATTCTTGGGAGTTCCCTGTCTTAATTCCAGGACATATTCTCTGCCTGGAGACATGAGCTCTCTTGCTCTCTTATAAAGGGGATCAAGATAGCTGCAGCTGCCTGCACCAGATCTCTTAAGACCTTCTTTGGCCAGATCCAGAACTGAGATGCAAAGCTCTTTAAGACCATCTCTGTTTACAAAATCAGGCAGATCCACCTGATTCATGAGTTTGCGGAGTTCAACATGGGAATAACCATGATGGTATAAGACGCGGTCGCTCTCAAGCAGCCGCAAAAGCTCAGGGACAGCATTTATGAGACCTACATGGAATGCAGCTGCAGACATGATCTCAGAAAGAGGCTGGCAGCAGACACTCCTGAATTCTATCGTCCCCCTGAAGGTAAGGTCCACGAATTTATATGTCCTGAGATATGCCAGATCCCCTAATTCGGGTACGAGTCTGGTTGTGTGGAATTCTCCGTTCTCATAGTATTCAGCAGTGACTGAATCCTGCTTGTAGTAGTCGACTATCGGGACCGGGTGAAAGTGGTAGTATCTGCCGTCCCTCTCGGTGCAGAAGATACTGGTGGTCGCAATATATTCAAGCAGGTCGTCTATGGATTCCGGTGTTGCCTCGAATGCTCCGATATTGTGGGGATTGATGCCGTGTGTGCTGTTCTCCCAGAACATATCCCGGCAGCAAAGAAGGTCAGGCTCACTTTCCAGGATCGAATTATCGAATAATACTGCCTTTACCGGCTCAAGCAGCGAGAAGGCTCTTATCGTATCTATCAGGTTTCGTTCCTCAACATCCAGCTGGATCTGGAACGCACTTGCATAAGATCCGAAATCAGCATAAGGGTGAAAGTACATCGGATCGCTCCATTCGTCACTCTTTTTAAGAAAACGTTCGAGCATCCTGTATCTGCTCCCCGGGATAAAGTCTTTACGGCAGGCGGCGTAGTTAGGGTTAACGCCCATTCCGGTCAGCAGATGACCTGTCTTCTCAAGTTCGGAATTAAGGTAATAAACATAGGATTCGAACCGCTCTTTGATAGGATCTATTCCTGTCTCGCATCCCATGGAGATCTCGATATTATTGTAGGAACAGTCGAAGGACAGGCTGTCGCCGGTCTTTGCATCTGATGCAAGATAGCATACTCTGTTGTCATCGTATTTCTCGGGCTTCAGACCATATTTGCGTATAGCAAGAGCAAATACCTTCTGGACCTCTTCGTAATCTGTTGCACTGCCATCGAGTTTGGCTATGGGCATCTCTATCTCGACACCTATCTTACCCGGCTCTTTGTGTTTAGTCGGTTCTATATATTTGCGGTATAGCTCTTTCTTGATCTCTTCTCTTGTGTACATTATTAGAGCCCCGAATATGCAAGGAACAATAGCTTCATGTTCTCTTCGTTGTCGAAATATTCATTCCCGTGGGCCTTGCCTCTAAACGCTTCTTCGCCGGATCTTAAGGCAATGAGCGTGTTAAGGGGCAGGTTTTTCCACTGGCCTGATGAAAGCGGTCTTGTTGATATATAGATGCCGTTATACGGATCACTATAGTAGAGGGAATCTTTGAAATTAGTGTGCACATACATGAGCTCACCATCATAGATGATGAGATTTACCTTATTGGACGGAGTGATCTCATATATGAGATCCTCAAGAACACTAAATCTCTCTTCAGACGTTAAGGCATCACTTTTGGCAGCTATTGCCTGATCCATCTTATCCAGGATATAGAGCAGGATCCTCTCGCTGTCTGTCTCCCCGGATTGTTCGTGAACATACTTATCCATATTTGCTGATTCGAATATTGTCCCGTTGTGGATCAGGATCCATTTGCGCCCCGATCTGTCGGTGCCGGTAAAGGGATGGGCGTTCCTGTATTCCGTTGTTCCTATGGTAGCTCTCCTGATATGTGCAAGGACGCAGGAACCTTCAACCGGTTCCTTGAGACGCTCTTTGAGATAGAAGCTCTTTGTAGATTTCAAGGGTTCTTTCTCTACGGAGATATGGCCATTCTCGGATACGACCAAGCCCCATCCGTTGGGGTGCTCCTCTCCGTGCGAGAAGAACTCTTTGAGCTCATTGTTAACTCTTGCAGAATACTTTCCGGAATAACCGAACAGCTCGCACATAACAGGGCACCTCCTCGAAAATTTTATGAAGTATAACACAGATGAGAATAAAAACCAACTAAAAAGGTAGGTAATAAGACCTTTAGTCCTGCATCCATTTTTACAGACCATGCTGATGTGCTAATATAGGCTCAGAACACATATCAAATTTATTTGCCAAACGGAGGACGGTTTATGAGAAAGAAAATACTGATAACTACTTGCGTTACCATAGTGATGATCCTTGCATTTATTGCATCGGGATGCTCTTTTATTAAGACCGGTTCTGCTGACAGAGATAAGTATGATGAGTATATCGAGAAGGCCGAGGATTATATGGATGACGGCAAATATGAGAAAGCTATCTCCACATATGAGAAGGCGCTGGATATAATCAGTGACAGAGATGAAGCTTACATAGGCATAGCAATGGCATACATAGAGATGGGCGATATCGACAGCGCTCTGTCTATCCTTAAGAAGGGTAAGAAAGCCGTTGATGATAATGACGACATCCTTGATCTTATAGATGACATCAATGACGGCAAGTACGATCCCGTAGTGATAGAACCGGAACCCTCAATGACCGTGACAGAGCCGGTCCAGACAGCAGACCCTGTACCTACGGAAGAGTTATTCGATAATGAGATCGACATGAGCGAAGGCTATCAGGCTTATTATGATCTGGTCACTGACATGAGTGATGAAATACTGTTCTTCCAGGATAATCTTCTTTATGAGGGGACATGTGACTGCGCTGCCCTCTGGGATATTACGGGTGACGGTTTCCCCGAGCTTATAATTGCCCATTCGGATGATCTTTATACCATGACATATCTCATAAATGCCGACATCAGCATATATACATACGATTTTACTAACCATGAAACAACGCTTATGTTTAAATTCGATGATGCTTTCATTCAGGCAGGCGGAGGTTATGAGACCGATCTGGTGTTAACAGATGACGGCAGGGTCATCCTATTTGCAGACGGCGGTGACGAAGGCTGGACTTACTATGTCAAAGAATTCATTGTTACCGGTAATTCACTCTCTATCAATAATTTCCTCGAGAAAACCGAATATCCTGACTATGAGAACAACAGTTCAATAGAGGAGTTTTATGTTAATGGCGCGGTAAGTGATGAACAGATGTATCTTGTGATGCGTGAAGGCTTTGAGGAAATGGCATCAGTTACCATCTTTTTGGATCCGGTCCATGGATACTATGGACAAGCAGATGAGTTTGCAAGCAGGCTTATGTCACTTCCGAACAACATGTTGGATTACAGCGAACTCCTGGATGAACTGCAGCAGAATGGAGCTGTATAACATAAGGGCATTTAATATCAATTAATACCGTTTATAAGGCTGCGATATTGTCGCAGTCTTATATTTTGTAAGCATACGCTAACCTGGTGTAGTATAATGCTACGTAAAATAAGCTTATTAGGGGAGGGATATCATGAGATATTCAGGCATGCCGGCCGGTATGTGGATACTGTACAAGAGATCTTTTACAGACCGCCTCATCAAGGATCTGGGATTTGACAAAAAGCAGGCAAATGAGATCGCCAAAAAGGCCGGACCGAAATATAAGGAGATAATCGCAGGGATACCGGAATTTGAGCAAGGCGACAGGTTCAAGACCAATATCGTAAACTGCGCCATGCTTATTGCTTTCCTCTCTTCCATGGACAGAAGACCGGATGTAGAAGAGGCGACAGAATATTACAAGAACGTTATGTCCATTGCAGTAACGAGGATGTTTTGCAGGATGGGCGGCAGAAATAAGTTTACAGAGAAAGATATTGAGGCCAATAAGAGGACTGCAGCCTTAAGGGCTGCTGACCGCAATAAATACTCCTGGAATATGGAATTTCTTCCTTATAGTGACGGCAGCGGATACGAAGCCAGGTTCTCGCACTGTGGAATATGTGAGCTGATGAGAGAGTACGGGTTCTTCGATCTTACGCCTGCCATGTGTCATCTGGACTATACGATGTCTGAGATGGGTGGGGCAAGTAACTTCGTAAGAGAATATACCCTTGCAACAGGCGGGCCTTATTGCGACTGCGGATATAAAAAGAAATAAGAGGCTTTTATGTTCAAGACAACGGTTAAGATCGAAGGTATGATGTGCAGCATGTGCGAGGCACATATATGTGACTGCATAAGGAAGAATATTGCAGGTGCAAAGAAGGTCAAGGCATCGCATCTTAAGGGTGAAGCCACCTTTATCACTGACGACGCCATAGATGAGGATAAACTCAAAGAAGCTATTGCAGATACCGGATATACTCCGGTATCTGTTTCAAGCAAACCGTATGTAAAGAAATGGTTCCTGTGATCCGGGCTTAGAGATTAATGATCCTGGTAGCATTTATCTCCAACTGGTGTCTTGTTATCATACCTGCGGACAATGCTCCTCTTACACTGTCATAGTCTGACTGGCAGCCGGGCATAAAGACGTCACCACCGGCTTTTACCACATTGCCGGCATCCGAGTCGCGGTAGACAGAGTCTTTATCAAAGTTATTGCTGCTGACGACCCAGTCAGTCATAACGATCCCTTTAAACCCGTATTCATCCCGGAGAATATCTTCTATGAGTCCTCTGTTTTCAGCTGTGTGGATTTCGTTCAGGAGATTATATGAAGTCATGACAGCCTTGGGGCTGGAGCTTCTTACGCAGATCTCAAATCCCTTGAGATAGATCTCACGCATTGCCCGCTCAGACACGCAGCTGTTGGATCTGTATCTGTTTGTCTCCTGATTGTTAGCCGCATAATGTTTGATCGTTGTGCCTCTGCCTTTGTGTGACTGTACGCCATTGGTTATTCCGGCAGCCATTATGCCGCTTATGAGAGGGTCTTCGGAGAAGTATTCGAAGTTCCTTCCGCATCTGATATCCCTGTGGATGTTGAGTGCAGGTGCAAGCCAGAGATCAACACCAAACATCTCCATCTCTGACCCTGCAATATCACCAAGAGTATAGGCGAGATCTTGGTTCCAGCTCTGGGCTATTGCAGTTCCTATCGGCAGAGCGGTGCAGTACTGATATTTGATCTCCTCGCCTGCGCGGGGCTTCTTTACCTGCAGCTTGAGAAAGAGCTTAGCCAGAGCAGGAAGGAATTCCTGCATGGTCTCAGGCAACGGCAGTTCGGTAGTCATTACCTTGCCGTCGCGAATGAAAAATTCTCTGGACAGTCTGACGCCGGCAGGCCCATCTGCCATTATATGAGATCTGATCCCCTTGTCACGCAGCATGTGGGTTGTCTGACCGGCAGCGCCTGCGACATTTATGCTCTCATTGCCGATAACGCTAAGCGCACCGGCTGAAGGGTTGAAGGAACCTATAGCAAGATATATCAGTTCTTCATCAGTAAGCTCCCGGGCTGCGGAAGTATCTATGTCTTCAGAAGTGCCGTAACGGACCACATCGCAGCTGATACTGGCAGGATCTAATGTAAGAGTTTTAACAGTTCCGGGCAGGGCAGGATCAACCTTAGATGGCTTCATATCTTCAAATCCGGGATCACCAAGAACGTTTTTGGCTTTCTTTACCACGATAGTCTCATCGATCCTGACAGCTCCTACTATCTCTGTATCCCGGCTGCTCGTACCGAGTCTCAGGATATAATCGCCGCTCTCAAGCACATAAGAGGCATCTTTCGTAAGATAAGAAGCGATATCCTTCATATCAAAGGAAAGGCTGACCTCGCATGAACTCCCCGGTTTAAGCTCCGGAGTCTTGCTGAAAGCTGCAAGCATCTGGTATGGCTGGTCTATTTCCCCGTCAGGAACGCTTACATAGAGCTGAAGGGTCTCTTTGCCGCTATGCCGGCCTACATTCTTAACAGTGGCATTAACACTGACTTTCTGTCCGCTAAGAGCAAAAGACTGCTCAGAAATATCGAATGAGGTATATCCAAGGCCGAAACCGAAGGGGAAGACAGGTTTTTTGCCCACAGTATCAAAGTACCTGTAACCGACATAGACCCCTTCCTTATAGTGGGTATCGTCTCTTAGACCGAACTCGCCTTCGCGGCAGTAATCGCCCTCAGTACCCCATGTCGTTGCAAGTTTGCCTGAAGGGTAATTGTTACCCAGAATGATGTCAGACAGTACATATCCGGTCTCAACTCCCAGTTGTGATAGGAGAAGTATGTTCCTAACTTCAGCTACCGGCGTAAGGTCTACAAGACCTCCGGTATTAAGGACCAGGAGGAATCTGTCGAAAGAAGCATTGAGTGCCAGGATGTCACGGACCTCGGAATCCGTAAGCAGGATATCTCCCTTGACATAGCTGCGGTCGCTGCCTTCTCCCGATATCCTGGATACAACATATACTGCAATATCACCCTTGGCATTAAGAGGAATATCGTACTCCGGCTCCTGCATTATCGCTCCCATGCTCTCCATAACGGCGAGGACATGTTTCTTACGGGCCCTGGCCTTGATCTCCTTTACGAATCTCTTACGGGCAGATGCTCTTATCACATCATATCTGTCCAGCCAGGCGCCGGAAGTAACCGTAAATCCCCGGTCTTTAAGTCCCTGTTCGATATTTACAAAGAATCTGGAATTGACCTCGCCTGAACCTGTGCCTCCCTTGATGGTGTTTCTGGCACCTGAGCCGTACAGGGCGACGCTGCAGGGACCGTCTATCGGAAACTGGCCGCCATACTTGAGCAGTACAGTGCATTCCGCAAGGTATGGTCTGATCTTGCCAAGATGTTCACGCTCGTAATCGTTCATAATTATCTCCAATATAGTAATAACAATACTATATCAGATACTCTGTCTTACTTTATCGTGACTTGCAGGTTTGGGTGCTCTCCTATCGCATTATCTTCGGCAACTGACGTGACCGTGTAGTGGTCAGGCTTAAGGGTCACGTTATATGTGATCATCCTGAGATCCCCCTGAGGTATGGGGGCATTGATTATATTGCTGCCCGTATCTCCGTCTATCCTTATGGTGTATTCACCTTCGGCCTGTGTGAGGATAACTACGACCGTGGCAGAAGTCTCCTCGTCTATATCAAATGAGAGCATAGAGTTGTCAGGGGACTCCTCTGTTACCTCATATTCTATCGTTGAATTGAGGATCAGAGTCTTCGAGTACTGAACAGCAGTGAGTGCTATACCGGATATGAGCATTACAGCTGACAGGATGCCTGCATAGAGGAATCTGATCTTCTTATGAGATCTGCCGTCAAGAAACATCATGCCGAGAACTATGAACAGCGGTGATGCAAATGCGAGGATAAGATAGATGCCCAAATATGATGCAATGTCCGGAGTCTCCACAGGTCCATCGAGAAGGTTGGTGGAGAAATATCCTGCTGTCGATGATACGAGATTATTTGCGAAATGCATGAACATGGTGAGTATGATGTTGTTCTTCTTGACCATTACATAGCTCAGTGCAGCACCGAGGACAGCCGTCGACAGGAACCTTAATACTGAGCAGTGATTGATTCCGAAGAAGAGAGCCATGATAAGCACTATGGCCCAGTCATTCTTCAGACTCCTGAAGTTGCTCAGGATCGCGCCTCTGTGTATAGCCTCCTCACAAATGGCAGGAAGAACACAGATTATCAGAACGCACATCGGATAACTAATGTCACTGTAAAGCATGGTACTGATCTCTGCCGCTTCCTGCTGACTCCACGGGAATATCGTCGCCGTCAAAGCGCTAAAGACTACTGCCAGCGGGAAAACACCGATAAGCAGAAAGATGCAGCCGAGAATGTCTTTTATACTGAACTTTCTTATAGGGAATACTTCCCTGATCTTAACCTTTGTAACAAGGCAGTATAAGACCGCCAAAAAACCGAAGATCAGCTCCGTCAGCACAAGACCCAGTATACCCAGTTTAAGCTGAAGGGGAGTACATATGACCAGAAATACTGCCATGAGTATTCCAAACAAAACAAAACCCATCCAAGGGCGCAGTCTGCCCTGATCACTTATTTTTTCCATAAGTAATTCCTCCTGATACGTGTATAAAAATGTGATTAGAACTTATTATTCGTGTATTGCCCGTTCCTTTTTAAGAGCAGACAGCTTCAAGAACAGCTTAACGGTTGCCACGGCAGAAGCGATGCTAAGACAACTCATGCAGATCCCGACTATAAGATTCAGGATAAAGATCGAGTTGGCCGGACTAAAGGCACTCACGAGATTGAGGATGGCAGCAAACAACGTTAATGCCACTACAAAGATCATGTATTGCGATGAGACTTTTAAACAGCCTATCCTCGATTCAATATCCGAATAGATCTGAAGTCCGTCCGGATGATCAGAGCGCTTCCCTCTCGTATAGACGCAGCAAGTGCCGGGGTAGTTGATATGTGTAACTACGGTTATCCCCATCTCTTCAAGAAACCTGAGGTACTCAACATTATCCCTGCTGTTAAAGCTTCCCTTGAGAAACAGCGTTCTGTATTCATACAGACCCGGCTCCGTTTCATCAAACTCGAACGAGACCCTGCCTGCATGCTCCAGTGAATAACCGTGCCTTGCCATCTCGTTGATCCAGTCTTCTTCCTTGTCGAGCTGCCAGATCCAGAATAATTTGTGGATTACTCTGCGCATATCAGTTTCCTCCAAGAATCTTCCTGCCGTTCTCAACCAGTTCTGTAAGCCTGCTTAGTTCTTCATTAAGAACAGTGCGTCCGGACGCGGTGATCACGTATTCTTTTTTGCGGCTCTCCGGATTCTCCGGGAGGGAATCGATCCAGCCCTTGTCCACCAGAGAATTGAGTGCTCCGTATAGTGTACCCGGAGCAAGTTTAACTCTCCCCCCGGATAGCTCTCCAACAACCTGTATTATTCCGTAACCGTGCAGCGGCTTCTGCAATGAGAGAAGTATGTAGAAGACGGCTTCGGTTAATGCTTGCTGGGGCATAGTATCACTCCTTTGCTTTAGATTCTGATAGACGAAATTATATCGCCTTCCGATATATCGTACCCCGAGTATATCGTCAGCCGATATAGTTGTCAATATCTGTTTGCTATTTTTTTGAATTAGCTCTCTAAACTCCGGATCACACTTCCTTTAATATCTCCATAAAGACATCGACTCCGTTACGGTCGTACTCTTTAAAGCCGCACTGTTCATACACATGTATCGCTCTGGGATTATCGGCAAAAACAATAAGGCAGATCCTTATGAGGCCTAAGTCATTAAAGCCATATTCCACCGATCTTCGCAAGGCCTCTTTACCGTAACCCTTATTCTGCATTGACGCAGTTATTACGATGCCCCACTCAGCAGAGCCGTTATCGCGGTTGAAGAATTCGATATTGCCGATGAACCTCCCGGTCTCTTTCTCGAGCATCGAGAACATAACAGCATTGTTATCTAACTTGTCCTGGATATAACTGCGTTCTTCTTCCTTTGTGTATGGTTCTCTCCTGTCGCCAATAAACCTGGCGACATTCTCGATGTCATTGACCATCTCAATATACTCAGGAACAAGATCAACAGAAGGCTTTATATAGTTTATGTTGCCGGATTCAAATATGATCTCCATTCAAATACTCCCGATCAATTCTTTACGTAAAAGAATATCATACATTAGATCCCATCCGGGACTGTAATGACGTCGATCCCTATGAGTTCTTATTAGCCGCTGCTAACCAAATGATGTATAATAGCTAGATCTTTAACCTGTGAAGAATAAATAGGGGGAGCATAATATGGATTTGAACGGTAATTATAAGGATCCTGATTGGGGAAGGATAGCACATCTGTTTAAGATCGGTATATTCGCATCGCTTTTGGCACTTATCGGAGGAGATATGCTTCTCGGATGGGGAACGACAGATATGTCTCTGAGTGGGATGGAGCAGTATTTTTCAAGGTATGCAGATGTTTCTGACGCCAGGATATTCTGGTCGGCCCTTTTGGGGATGATCGGTATTACTCTGGAGACATTGTGCTTTTTCGGGGTGTATAGGATCATTGCATCGGGATCTGAGAAGTACGCACACGCTTACAGGGCGGGACTTATAGGAATGCTTGCCTTCGGAGCTTTCTGCCATGTCATGTGCTGTGCGGTCATATACCATCACAATGTGCTGTACAGGATCGATCCCGGTATCTCTATAGAAGAAACAATGACTTTTGCAAAGTTTTTCCTTATGCCTGTTTCGGTCATATTCTTTGTGTTCTTCATGATAATGAACATAGTTCAGATAACAGCCTTCTGCAAAGGAGTGACCCCGTATCCCAAGTGGTGCGGGATCTTTACGATGCTTATCGGTTTTATCGACATTATCGCGATGCGCTTTGTAGGGAACCAGGCCTGGGCATATGCGCTTTCAACAGGATGGCTCAGTTTCGGAAGTCTTGTGACTTTTACAGGACTCCTGATCAATATGCCTAAAGCGCGGAAGAGATGAGACGTCTTTTAAGCCGGGGATCTTCCTGAAATAATTGAAGCCTGCGAATTATTTTTTTGCAGGCTTATTAGTTAGTTATACTCAGGATAAATTACACAAATCAACGTTGCTTTTCCAATATGAATTGACTATATCAATAATATCATCATGTTCTTTTCCGTCATATTCTAAATAGTAATCAACAAATAGCTGTTCAACCTCATCGTTCCTGACATTTACAAGGTACAAAAAGGCAGATCGTAAACGGTCATGCCTCATAAAACCAGGACCTCTCTTAACAATGGAAATTGCAAGATTATATGCAGCTTCAGGATCTGTTGTGGAAAGCCAGTTCATTATTGCCGCCAAATATCTGTCAGCGTCTGAAGTATCTTCGGCCACTAATTTTGTTATTTCATACTGATCAAAGTCTGGAAGCAAACCTTTTATGTTTATGGTATTACTCAAAGTAGCAATGTCTCTTACTGTCGGGTAAGAAGCCTTTCCATAATGGATCTTTTTATTGATCAGATCAAATTTTCGAAAAGACAGATCAAGGTCGGTATCCATCTGCCTATAAACATCTAGATAGTGCATACTTTTTGGTGGTTCGGTTTTCAATCCCGCAAATATAAGCTTGTCTATCACAGGATTACTCTTTTTAAAGCTGATATTTCTTCTAAGAGTTTCCCGGTTAAAATCATAACCATCACACGGGATGATCGTTAGGCACCTGACGTATTTGCCTAGACTTGCAGCTGCGCAAGCCTTATGATGTCCGTCAAGAAGCACATTCACAAAGCCGTACAGATGATAGGCAAGTGCCCTTGGAGGTTCATCCTCAGTTTTCATAATCTGAACATAGTATTCAACTCGTTCATTATTAATGAGGGAAGCAGACTGCGTCGGATATAAAAACATCGGAAAGTGCTTGACACAACTATAATCCCAATTGCAGTAATAATCGTAACATGCAGCTTCATAATATTTTAGTTCATTTGGAACCTCATAGAAAAACATGCCTTCTCCGTCTGACGGAAAACAAATTGTATCAGCAAGTGCATAATAACCATCACGTAGCAGGCCGAGAAGCGGCTTTATCTTTTCAGCAGAATTCAAAATATTTACAAAACTACTGTTCATGCATGTTCTGGCAGTTTCAAGTTCAGGGCAACCAATATTTTCAATTCCGTAACCAGTCGCAAGCATACCGTTGCAGGTGGAATACTCCGGGAATTTCCCTTGTACCAGAGGTATCCCATTCAGCTGCAGTTGCAAATAGTATTCATAGTCTTTGTTAAATGGCGATACTTTTTCAACAATTGTATTTTTTCCGTTTTTTACTGAGAACAGCACAGCAGATCTGCACCACCAATTATCAGTAGTGTCTATCTCTTTTATGATCTTTACTTCTGTATTTTTCCAAAACACAACTGTTGCTCCGTATATTTTGCTGCTGTCTGCTGAATAGGATTAATCATCGTTCCCTCAGTGTATAAAACTGTTCATTTTTCTGACTAAGAAATCACTCCCTCAGACAAGATAATTATACCATCCAGGTTAAGTTCTCTTGATAACTTTTTGCTGCTACAAATCTAGTCAACCTATGACAAATGGAGGACTTCTCAAAACTACATATCGCTGATTTATGTTGGCTTAATGTTGGCTTAAAGTGGAAGCCAGAAAGGAGGGCTGTTTAAGTGACAGACTATGAGATTCTATCTCTGGTAATAGCCGTGATCAGTCTGCTGATTGGTGTCGTTGCCCTGTTGCTCAAACTATTTGCGTTTGTATCTGGATTCCAGATACAAACGCAAATAAAAACCTCACCCAAGACTGGCACTCTGAGGTGAGGTAATCTTTTTACCCTACTTGGAAGCAACCGTCTTTGCAGACTGTGCTTTCTTGTGATCATTCTATCATCGTGACTATTCTCCGTATATTTTCGAATCGTAGTTTCTGAACATTAAATAGTACGGGTTCTTATTGAAACGCCATACTGCTATCCCGATATTGTATTTCTCGAGAATGCCTTCATCGAGTTTTGCGTTTGCTTTATATAATTCAGTTTTATGCTTTTTCTCTTCAGGCATATCTTTTAACAAAGAAGCAGGGAGCTCACGCCATTCATTATCGATGTGCAACGTCTCATCAAGTCTTTCAACAGGAACATCTAACCCGAGTCCGTTTATCTGATCAAGCTTGTACACGTTTGCAAGTATCAATGCTCTCTGCTGTTTGTTAACCTTATCTCCGTTTGCAATCGATATGAGTGTTTCTGTTACGCCTATTCTCTCTTCAACGGAATAGTAGTCATCGATCCCAAGCTGAACGAACTTATACAGTTCTCTTTGTATGACCCTCAGCTCATAATCTTCAGCGATCATCTTCTGCAAGTAATTGGCATATGTTAATAGTCTTTCTTTGAAATTATTAGCCATCAGTATTCCTCCTTATCAGATGCCCATCTTCGCCGCAGTCGAGTCAGCAAGCTGGGTGAACATTATGTTAGGATTCTTCGAGATCATCTTCCTCATCAGTGCCTTGTATTCCTCATCGCCGCCATACTCGCCCATGTGGTAGTAGATGCAGAGTTTTTCCTCTACGGTCATGCTGATGATGTTCTTCTCTATGAGCTCTATGGATCTCTCGCTGTGTCTCTTGTCTACGCCGTCGACGAACAAGATCACGGGTTCGCCGTTCTTCATAACGAATTTCCTCTGGTCACATTTGCACATGTCGTGAAACATACCAATGATGTACGGCGACTCTTCGCGCGACCAGCGAAGGCCTTCTTCAGCGGTGTACTGAAGAAGGAACTCGGTCACCTTCATGCTGTGATCGAAATTGCCTCCGATCCAGTCTCCGTGGAACCTGATAGATGACGGCGCGGTGAAGTAATTAGCTTCGCGCAGGTATGTAAGCGCTTTCTCGCTCTTGAGGTCCGGGAAACGGTCCACAAGCTTGCAGTACTTTTCCATGTTTGCTTCAGTTGCAGCTTCAAAGAGTTCTTTAAGTTCTTTGCACATGATTCTATCCTCTCTTTCTTCAGAACATCACGTTCGTTACTCTTTATCGTTCTTATTATTTTTCTTGAATCTGACTTTCTTCATGTCTCCGTCTTTATTACAGCGGTACACGGACTTCGGTGAGGTAAGGTAAGGTCCTATCTCGCAGATATCGTTCATAAATTCCGAGAAGAGGCTGCGAAGGCTGACAGGCTCCTTGCTCTTGCATATGGGACCGTACCTAAATCCGTCCTTATCCACGATCTCGTAACCAAAGCCGTTCCACTCTTTGAATTCTTCGATCGTCACATCAACCGCTTTGCCGCCTTCGAACTTCACCGTCACAAAGAACCACGGATCGATAACGTAGTCGAAGTAATCCCCACCTGACTCATAGAGCACCATCGTCTTGGCCTTCTCTGTCTCTTCGTAGATCTCGCAGCAGAAGGTCCAGTAAACGCACGGCTTGTCGGTCTTGATCATGCCGCCGTAGGGTCCTATGACCTCAAAGATCTTGTTGAGCTGTGCGATTGCCTTGTTCGTTGCCTTGTTCATCTTCAGAGCCCTGTCCCTCCGCTTTAGGAAACGGATATCGTAAAGCAGGGCCTCACGGATCTCGGACTCTTTGGTAAGCTCCTTGCCTCTTCTGGGACTGATCTCTTTTGCAAGCGGGATAACCGCGCTCTGCTTTATGATCTTTTTCTCAAAGCCCATCTCGAGCTTCTCGCGCCTGACCCACTCGGTGACCTTGGCCTCGTCCACGTTGCCGTTCTCGTCAAGGAAATACTGCCCGAGGAACTTTTTCTCGAACAGATTCCAAAGCGTCGCCGGGACCTGATCGTAGAACAATGTGAGCCTTTCACCCCTCTTAAAGCTGTACCTGTCGTTGTTCATATTCCTGTCAGGAAGCAGGATGTAATTGCAGGGAAGTTCGGCCCATGCGAGGAACTCATATAAAAGCTGTACGAGATTGTTTTCCGGCGACAGGTATTTATCTGTTTCTTCCGCAAGGAGAACAAAGGAAGCTTCGTTAGTGTAAAGCTTCAGGCCCTTGTCCCTGTTTATGTACTCTGCCACCCACTTGATCAAGGTCCACTGGCTCATGAGCGTATCCGCGCGGAGGTCTCCATCAAAGTAAAGGCAGTCAAGGTCGTTTGCCGCTCTCCATGCATCGTACTTGGCGTGTTCTTCTTTTGTTTCTCCATACTCGGGCTTGGTCCTGAGCATCTTCAACCTGTAAAGGCAGAAGTTTCTTACAAGGTTCTTGCTGTAGTCTTTTCCAAGGATCTTCTTCATTAAGTTTTTCATGTTTAATACCTCCCATGAATAAATAAGCCCCGGAAAAACCGGAGCATGCCAATAAATAACCCTGCAGCTATCTGCAGGGCCAAATCCGTTTAGTTGTTCTTCGCTTTTGTCAGCCTCCAAACTGATTGAACTGGAAAAACGCTTCTACTTATATTATGGTGCTGAGTATGTATAAAATTTTATACATGGGTGGTTTTATTGGATTCCCAGCTCCTTCTTTCGTTCTTCAATCAATGCTTTTGCGTACGTTTCAAATCTTTCTTTTCCAATTCTATTTCGGTAGTAGATCCTAATTCCGCGTTTGACGATCAGCAAAGAAAGGAGTTCTAACATTTTTATGTAATCTTCTATGCCTTTACCATCTTTCCAGATCTCTGCAGGTGTTTGATCAATAACCAGCTTTGAATACCCACGATCTTTATAGTAATCCATGAGCATTAATTTTTTGATTATTTCTTTACGACTTGGATTACCATGAAACATTATGAACATATCCTTTGGATATCTAGTCACTTGATTATTATTAACACCTTTTCTAGTCAACTTTTTACAGAAGACTTCTTCAATATCAGTAGACTCTTTTTTTGAAAACTCTTCGCGACTAAGATAATTGCTTAACTTATACCAGCATGTGTCTGAATCACCGCCCGGATTCTTCATCACAGGGCAAAAGTTACCAGCTGTATATACAACACTGCAAAAGAGTTCCAACGCAGATTTAAGTTCTTCATTTTCCGATTTGTTCAAGTATATCCATGTTTCTTTTTTGGGGGGTTTTGGTTTTAAAACAATTACAGCATTTGGACCAGTTAACACATCGGCAGTAATCTTAAAATAGCAATTGCAAGCACCAGTGCATCTGTAGTACAAGTAGCTTTCGCCGGTCTTTCTGTCGTAACGGTTCTTTTGGTTAAAACAGGGATAACGGTCATATGACTTCATAGCATATTCCCATCTCTCTGCATCAGGGATATTACTGCTTTTCCATGTCTGATAAACATTAATCAAACTAATCGGATCATTGTTTTTATTCTTTTTAAAAGCCTGGCTTTTCGTAATTCCAAACTCATCTGCTTCCCATATATCCCTAAATACAAACTCTTTCAGTTTTTCAGGCACTTTCTCACTCATACTTCTCCCTCATCCTTTCCAGCTCTTCCTTTATCAGAGCTCTTACTTCCTCATCTGTTATCTCGACCAGGCCGGAGTACTGCATTGCCCAGTGGACTATCATTTTCGGGTCCGCTTTGATCGAGGCATAGATATAGGCCGGGTCAGCGCCTTTCGGTGTGCGGAGGACCTTGAAGTGCTCGCCGAACCAGTCGTGCAGGAAGGTGAAGCCCTTCTGGTCATGGTTATCTATCCTGATCTCTATGTCCCTGGGCTCGCCGTATGCCATGTAAATGTGCTCGGCCATGTAAGTCTCGGGATTCCAGAAATCGTCTGTGAACTTGTAGTCACTGATCGGGATCGTCTTTTTCCTGACGGGTCTGCCTTTCTCATCTACTACGATCTCGATATCGCTCATGAGATCGACGCGGTAGTGGAAGATGTTGGTGCTCCCCTCGTGGAAGCCCAGGCAGTAGTAGTTATCGTGGTAGACGACAAGGTGATAGGGCCTTAATGTGTAGATTCTGTCATTTCCCTCTTTGTCCTTGTTGGACTCGAGCTTTGAGGTCTTCGTGTAGTGGTTGAACTTGAAACTTATCAGGCTCTTGCCGAAGATTGCCTGCTGAAGGATGCCGTAATTCTCCGCGATGATGCTTTCGCCTGATTTCTTGCTCAATCGGCCGTGAGCGCTCTTGGGATTGAACAGGAGCTTTTGGGCGTCCCTGTCCCAGAACGGTGAATGATAGTACTCGCTCGCCGTCGAAAGTATCTTTCTGACAAGCTCGCTTTTCTCCTCATAGGTAAGCATGTCTGACAAGCACACACTGCTGATCAGCTTGTCCATCTCTCTATATGAGAAAAGGTGCTTATAGTACAGATCAGTGAGCTTGCCCTGATCGTTTCCCTTTTGCGTTATCTTATCTTCGAGGACCAGGTTCTTTATAAGTTTTGTATAAGTCAGACGGTCGATCTTATCCTGGAAACCGTACTTCAAGTAGCAATACTGGAAGTGCCAGTTCATGATATCCGCCTGGGTCAGCGTGTGCTTCTCGTCAGACCACATGCGCATAACATCCTGGATCTGTACAGCCCACCTGTCACTTTCCTTTTTGCCTGTTCTCTTGCTCTGCTTTTTCGGTTCAGGCTTAAACTCATCGCGGTCAAGCGGCTTGACCGTATCACCCGGCTTATCGCCCTTGCTTCTGTTCTTACGCATGCTTCTCCCGCGCTCTTCCCAGACCTTGATAAACGACATCTGGATATATACGGAAGCAAATGTCTTGAACTTGGCCTGGCTCTCATTGCCGGGGTCGTAATTCTGTGCTGCCTGATAAAGCCCCTTGGCGCCCTCCAAATAGAGGTCGTCTTTGAGATCGGCCGCAATGTTATAGCCGTACTTCTTGTTTATCCAATAATCAATGAGGTATTCATACTCACGGAAGAGCTGCTCTGCATCACCAGCGGATCCATTCTTTACATCTTCATCCATATCTGTATCTCCACGTTTCCATAAACAATCCCCCTATTACTTATCAACGCAACGAAAATCTTGAGCCTTTTATATTATCGATATACCCTTATTATATGCGGGCTCAGAAACACTTCAACAATAATCGCAAGGACAAGTCGCCGTCTGCTCAAAACCAATAATTGATTTCTTCGAAACAACAAAACGAAAAAACCGATTAAAACAAGAAAATAAAAAGACCCTGCACACCAGTTAAGGTGTCACAAGGTCTTATTTGGTTCTTTCTTAACTCTCTATCCAGTCAGGCTAATTTCTTTTGCCCCCAAGAGGATAAAGTGTTTTGGTTCTGAACATTGAGATTACTCGTACTCTATCGTTCCGGTAGGCTTGGGTGTAATGTCGTAGAGGACACGGTTAACGCCCTTTACTTCTGCAACGATCCTCTGCTCGATCCTGTCAAGGAGATCGTAGGGGATGCGCTCGATGGTTGCTGTCATGGCATCCTTGGTGTTGACGGCACGGATGATGACGGGCCATTCGAATGCGCGCTCTCCGTTCTTGATGCCTGTTGACTTGAAGTCAGGAACAACTGTGAAGTACTGCCATACTTTGCCTGCGAGACCGGCGTTTGCAAATTCTTCTCTTAAGATAGCGTCTGATTCTCTTACTGCTTCGAGTCTGTCCCTTGTGATAGCACCGGGGCACCTTACGCCAAGGCCGGGTCCCGGGAAGGGCTGACGGTAAACCATGTTGTCAGGGAGACCTAAGGCTGTGCCTACAACACGTACCTCATCCTTGTAGAGATACTTAAGGGGTTCAACGAGCTCGAAGTCGAGTTCCGGAGGAAGGCCGCCGACATTGTGGTGAGCCTTGATGCCTTTCTCGCTCTCAAGGATGTCAGGGTAGATGGTGCCTTGGGCAAGGAAGGCGATGCCGTCTAATTTGGCAGCCTCTTCTGCAAAGACCTTGATGAATTCCTCGCCGATTATGTGACGCTTTGTCTCAGGCTCTGTTACGCCTTCGAGCAGACCGAGGAAGCGGTCGGTTGCGTCGATATAGATGAGGTTGGCCTTCATCTCGTCCTGGAAGACCTTGATGACCTGCTCGGGCTCGCCCTTACGGAGAAGTCCGTGGTTTACATGTATGCTTACAAGTTGATCTCCTATAGCCTTTATGAGGAGAGCAGCAACGACTGAAGAATCGACTCCGCCTGAGAGGGCAAGAAGGACTTTCTTGTCTCCTACTTGAGCTCTGATCGCTTCGACCTGCTCGTTTATAAAAGCATCTGCTAGTTCGCGCCCGGTAATACGCTTCATTGAATCCGGCCTTTTATCTGCCATATAACGCCTCCATATAAAAAATACTTAATCTGTATTTTACAATAGATTGGAGTACAATAGTAACAACTTTTCGAAAAGAGGATCATTAAATGCGCAAGACTAAGATCATTTGCACCATTGGTCCGGCTTCTGCAGATGAGCAGACCCTGATCAGGATGTGCGAGGCAGGTATGAATGTCGCAAGACTCAACTTCTCTCACGGCACTCACGAAGAACACCAGGAGAAGATAGATCTTATCAAGAAGGTCAGAGACAAGCTCCATCTTCCTATAGCGATCATGCTGGATACCAAAGGCCCTGAATACAGGATCAAGACCTTTAAGGACCATAAGATAGAGTTAGAAGACGGTGGCAAGTTCACACTTACAACGGATGATATCGAAGGCGACGAGACCAAGGTTGCTGTAACATACAAGGACCTGCCCAGCCAGCTTAAGAAGGGGGACAGAGTCCTTATCAATAACGGACTCGTTATCCTTGAAGTAAACAACATCAAGGGTAATAACGTAAACTGCGATGTCGTGGTAGGCGGAGTCTTATCAGACAGAAAGAGCATGAACTTCCCGAACAAGGTCATGGAAGGCGATTACTTAAGCGAGCAGGATAAGAACGACCTGTTGTTCGGTATCAAGAATGGGGTTGATTTTGTTGCAGCATCTTTTGTATCGAGCAAGTCAGATATGGAAGAGCTTCGTTCCTTCCTGGATGCAAACGGCGGCGAGGATATAGAGGTTATTGCCAAGATAGAGAACAGGGCCGGCGTTGATAATGCAGATGAGATCTGTGATATCGCTTCAGGCATCATGATCGCAAGAGGAGATCTGGGTGTCGAGATCCCCTTTGTTGAGGTCCCCAGCATTCAGAAGAGCCTTATCAAGAGATGCCGCTTGCTCGGCAGGAGAGTCATTACAGCTACTGAGATGCTGGAATCGATGATAAACAATCCCCGTCCTACAAGAGCAGAGATATCAGACGTTGCAAATGCAGTTTATGATGGTTCCTCAGCCATCATGCTCTCAGGTGAATCTGCTGCAGGCAAGTATCCTGTAGAGGCAGTTCAGGCAATGGCAAATGTTGCTGAATATACTGAGAAGAATATTAATTACGGTTCAAGATTCATCAATCAGGAATTCAAGATAAGGAATACCATAGATGCCGTATCCCACGCTACATGCGCCATGGCGATGGATGTTAATGCGAGATGCATTGTTGTTCATTCCAGATCAGGCATTACGGCAAGAATGGTATCCAGATTCAGATGCCCTATTGATATCATCGGCATGACTACCAATGAGAAGAGCTGGAGGAAACTTAATCTCAGCTGGGGTGTGATCCCGATCCTGAATGAGGAATTCACATCAACGGATGTTATGTTCTACCACGGACTTCAGGTTGCAAAAGACATCATGAAGTTAGAGAGCGGAGACCGTGTGGTCATGACAGGCGGTCTTATAAACGGCAAGAGAGGTAATACAAATACCATCAAGGTAGAAACCGTCAGCTGAACTATAGATATTTAAGTTTAATGCAGCCGCGAAACCGTATTTCGTGGCTGTTTTTTATTCTTTTTTAATCAGCGTGGAAATTGACACCTATTTGCCACAAACAAGGCAGATAATAAAACCAGAGTTATACTATAATTCGAACAGATTGGGACAGGGAAACACAGTAGATGAACAGTAGCAAGATTAAGGCACAGACTGTTAAGAGCAGTAAGGAGCCCGCCGGTATGAGGCCGGGTTCTGTTACTGATGCGCCTTCGCAGAGTAAGAAAGAACCTGCAAAGAGGTTAAGGTCTGCAGCCAAATACGATCCGGACGAGCTCAGGAGCATGAAGCGTAATATCACGCCTATTGCCAACAGCCCGATAGTACCTGATGATATCCCTGAATTCGATGACACTCCTGAGAGGAGAGAAAAGCTCAAGGCTCGCAAGAAGAGCCGCTTTATGCGCAGATTAAGAGACTGGGGGATCTTTACAGGTTACCTTACGCCAAGCTTTGTGGGAGTGCTTATCTTCTTCTTCCTGCCTCTCCTGATGCTGCTCAAGACTTCGTTCCAGAAGTCTCCTACCAATTCTGATTTCGTAGGATTCCGCAATTATGAGAGAGTTCTTACCAATGACGCATTTATGTCAGCATCCAAGAATACGCTGACATTTGCCGTTATATCCGTTCCTGCGGCAGTTATCCTCGCCTTGCTCTTAGCGCTTCTGCTCAATTCAGGCCTGCCGGGCAAGTCGATATTCAGGAGCATCCTGCTTAATCCTATGATGGTCCCTGTTGCTTCTGTCGTGCTTATATGGCAGGTATTCTTCTCTTATAACGGAGTTATAAACGGATGGGTATTGGATCTTTTTGAGAACGCCAAGAAGATAGACTGGCTGCAATCGGACTACGCCCAGGTGGTAATCATGTTCCTGTTCCTATGGAAGAATCTTGGGTATAACATGGTACTCTTCCTTGCCGCATTGGGGAATATCCCGAGCGAGATCTTAGAGTCAGCTCAGATGGACGGAGCAGGTCCTGTAAGGAGATTCTTTGCGATCAAGCTCCATTACCTTAACCCTACGATCTTTTTTGTAGGCATTATGTCTCTTATTAATACATTCAAGATCTTCCGTGAGGTTTATCTGCTTACGGGCGATTATCCTTACGATAAGCTATATATGCTGCAGCATTTTATGAATAACGCCTTTACGCACCTTGATTACAGCAAGCTGTCTGCCGGTGCGATCATAATGTGTGTTGCGATGATAATAATAGTCGGAGGCCTCTTCTACGGAGAGAGCCGGTTCGATTCGGATGTGGAGGATTAAGCCATGGATGCCAAGCTAAAGCGCGAACGTAAACTGGCTGCCATCAAGGCAAGGCGCCACATCTATGCTGAGACAGTGCAGCCTGTGACTCCTTTTACGGTGATGACCGATGAGGAGAGGAAGGATTTTATCGCAGGTGAGAGATTAAGGCTCGAGAGATCTCTTAAGGCAAAAAAGATAAAGCATGGTATTATCACGGCGCTGGGTCTTATCCTTGCAATAGCTATATCAGTTGTTGCGCTGGTGCCCATATTCTTTACATTTCTTAACTCGTTTATGTCGTCTGAGGAGATCGTAAAGAACTACTCTGTTATCTTCCAGAGTATGTCAGGATATGCATCCAAGGGCGCAACTTACCTTGACAGGATGCCGGTGCTTAAGCTGATACCTGAGCAGGTTACCATCAAGCAGTACACCACACTGCTGTTCATGAATCCCACATATCTGTTTAAGTTCTGGAATTCACTTATACTTACGATCCCCATCGTTGCAGGCCAGATGGCGGTAGCCTGTCTTGCATCCTACAGTTTTGCAAGATACAGAAGGAAGAGAAGGGAAGTACTGTTCTTCAGTTACATAATCCTTATGCTCATGCCCTTCCAGGTTACTCTTGTACCTAACTACATGATAGCAAACGACCTTAAGATCCTTGATACGATCTGGGCCATAATACTGCCGGGTATATTCTCCACCTTTGCAATATTCCTTCTCACCAAGTATATGAGACAGATCCCTTCAGGTTATATCGAAGCCGCCACATTAGACGGCGCCAGCGAGTGGCAGATCTTTACCAAGATCGCTGTCCCGCTGTGTAAGAATGCTATCTTTGCACTTATTATTCTTTTATTTATAGATTACTGGAATATGGTAGAGCAGCCTCTCGTACTCCTTACCGATCCCGAGAAGCAGCCTCTGTCAGTATTCCTGTCACAGATCAACGAGCCGGAGATGGGTATCGCCTTTGCGGCTTCAGCAGTTTATATGATCCCGCCCCTTCTGATATTCCTGTGGGGTGAAGATTATCTGGTAGAAGGTATCTCCAGATCGGGTATCAAGTAACGGAGGAATCAGGATATGAAGAAAAGAAGTAAGATCGTTGTCAGAGTAATGATAGGTTTCGTAGCAGGCCTCGCATTATTAACATTCTTCTCTAATACCATAATGAATGCCACGATCCCAAAGGTAATGGCTGACTACGCATCGAGAGGCAATCTCTCCTTTACCAACAGCGCGACCAGCGTGGTCGTCATAGAGAACAGGACCGAGATCAAGAGCCTTGAGGGCAGGACCATCGACCATGTTCTGGTTACTTCATACGACGAGGTTTCCAAGGGTGATGTCATCGCAACGCTTAAACCTATCGAAGATACCTCTTCATTAGATGAGCTCAAGGATCAGTTAAAGACACTCCAGAGAGAAGCTGAATACGATGCAAGAACTCCTAACCACGGTACGGATTATTCGTCTTACTACGAAGCGATCGACACGGCTCAGGAGACATTAAATGAAGCCCAGGATACCTTGAATCAGGTACAGGGCAGAGATGCCACGATAAACTCAGCTCAGCAGGTAATTGACAGCAAGTCTGCTGATGCAGTAGCTCTCGAAGCATCTGTTACTTCTGCATCTGACACAGTAGAAGACATCAATGCCCAGATAGCTGAGATCGACGCCCAGATCGCGCCGCTCCAGAATCAGATAGACGTATATGTTGCTCTTGGAACCCCTACGCCCACACCTTCACCCGTGCCCGGCACAGAACCTGAGCAGGCTGCTCCCGAAGCGGGAGAGGCGGATCCTGAAGCAAACCCGACACCCACCGCGCCTTCAGAGATGGAGATCCTATGGCAGCAGAAGTGTGATCTTGAGGATCAGAAAGCAGTTCTTGAAGAGCAGCTTGCATCAGCAAATGCAAGACTTGCAGACTATTCAGCTCAGCTCGCTTCAGTTAACTCTGAGATAGAGGATGCGCAGGGCAGGATAGATGCAGTATCAGAGCTGCCTACCCTTACATCTGCCCAGAACGCGGTTGCATCAGCACAAAGAGGCCTCAGCGCAGCTAATACAAGTCTTAGTGACGCAAGGGCAAATGCCGGCATAGAAGCAGACAAAGCACAGGATGCCATAGAAGACCGCAACAAGCAGATCGAAGATCTGGAGAAGAAGATCGAAGAGCTCGAGGAGAAGATGGCAATAACAGAGATCAAGGCTCCCGCTTCCGGTTATGTCTATGACATAGCTATAGCTGACGGGGACACTATGGATGCCGCTAATCAGACGATCGTTACCATCATCCCCGTAGATACCGATGAAAGAGAGTGCACAGTTACATTCAGCTTCGAAGCAAATGCTGTAAGAAATATGTCTGTAGGCGGCGAGTTAGAAGTAACATCCGGATATTACGATCAGAAATGCACCATCATCAGCATCAAGCCGGATCCTTCAAATCCCCGTGAGTATAGACAGGTCAAGTGCGTTATCGAAGGAGATGCATGGCCGGACGAGCAGATAACGGTAAGGGCAGATAAGTCCAACGAGGATTATCCTGTCGTTATCTCCAGCAGCGCAGTCAACGAAGATAACAGCGGTACCTTTGTATATGTAATCGTCGGCTCATCAGGTCCTTTGGGTGACAAGTATACGGTCAAGAGAGTTGATGTCACGGTACAGGCAACAGGCGGCGGCCTCTCTGCTATAGAGGGTGACGGACTTGACGATTACAATACGCAGATCGTAGTAAGAGCCGAAGAACCTCTCGAAGACGGCCAGAGAGTAAGACTCGAAGATTTTACTTCGGATAAGAACTCCTAAACCGGAGGGAAGATATGAGTTTTAAGACTTCAGTCCAATCCTATTTCCGAGAGACAGCCGAGATCAATAAGAAACGGCTTAAAAAGATCGTGCTTAATGCAGCTTTCTGGTTTATCTTAGCTGCCGTTGTACTTATTGCGATAGGCAGCATCCGTATAGCTGTGCTTACCAGAGCAAGATCAGAACAGTATATGGCAGAAGTCTGGGGTCAGACCGGCGATACTCTGTTCAGACAGGTAAGTGTCTTTGCCAGGGGCTCAAGGAGCTCAGGCATGACTTCGCCCATGATGTATACGGAAAACAATATATCGCTCCGCAAGAGCGATATCCCGCTCATCAGAGCTTCGCTCCAGTCTGCTGTTGATACAGGAATAGAAGGCAGGAACAAAGGCCTTAATACAGATGGAAGCCCCAAGGGCTGGGAAGACTGTTATTCCACTACCTACCAGGCTTCTGTAAGCGAAGTTACAGCTTCTGATACTGAGACCGGAATAACTATAGACGGCGTTGAGATCGTAGGTATCGGCGGCAATTTCAAGGCTTTCCACCCCTTCAGATACTTGTCAGGCGGATTCCTCCCCGAGGAGGTGGATGACAGATATCAGATCGTACTTAATGATGTCCTTGCCTGGAGATTCTTTAATTCCTACAATGTCACAGGCAATAAGGTGTCCATCGGCGGCGTGGAATTTACTGTTATAGGCGTAGTTGAAGAAGGTACTTCTTCTGTAGATAAGATGGTGGGTACCACAGAGCCCAGAGCCTATATCTACTTTGACACTATAGATATCATCTGCTCACAGGAAAATGCTGCTGCTGACGATGAATTAACAGACCCTGAACTTGACGATGGCGAGAGCAAAACAGTTGCGATACAGTGCTACGAAGCGATCCTGCCGGAGCTGGTCAGGGGCGTAGCCAATACCGATATCAAGAATGCTCTGCCTGAGTATTCCATTAACGATCCTCAGATGTATGTCGTAAGCAACACAGACAGATTCTCAGTAGGACAGATATGGAAATGGGTATTCCCCATAGGTGAGAATTCCTATAAGCTTTCCGGCTATGAATTCCCTTACTGGGAGACTGCAGCCCAGATAACAACTGACAAGATCGCAATAGATGCCGTGCTTATAATCTCAGGCTCGGTGCTTCTTATAGCCGGTACATTGATGGCCGTATTAAGGAGCCGCAAGTTTAACAAAGCCATAGAGGCAGAAGAGACCCAAGACAAGACGGCTGAAGATAGCTTATAATAAACTCACTATAGTAAGACCTTGGAGGTCATGTTGTGAGTAAGAAAGCAAATAAGATCCTCTCGTCAGTTGTGGTGCTTGGCATGCTCCTGGGTACTGCCTGTAATGTGAAGACAAATGAGACTGAGTCATCTGCCGGTTCAGGGCCAGAATCAGTATCCCAAACATACATAAGCGAAACATCCGCGGGTAGCGATACAGAAGGCGGGGATTTTACCGGTCTTTATGCCTCTTCTGTCCTTGATACGGGTAATCTTACAGAGCAGGGCAGCGGCTACGAAGGAATAGAGGGCACAGGCAACTATAATTACGGTGAGGCACTGCAGAAATCCATTCTCTTCTATGAGCTCCAAAGGTCAGGTGACCTCCCGGATCAGGTAAGATGTAACTGGCGCGGGGATTCCGGACTTACTGACGGTGCAGACAATAATATCGATCTGACAGGCGGACTATACGACGCAGGTGACCATGTTAAGTTTAATCTCCCCATGGCCTATACGGCGTCGGTACTCTCCTGGTCTGTGTATGAATTCGGTTCAGCCTACGAACAGGCCGGTCAGATGGAATATATCAAGGGCGATATCAGATGGATCACCGACTACCTCATTAAGTGTCATCCTGAGGATGAAGTATTCTACTATCAGGTAGGTGACGGCGGAACAGACCATTCCTGGTGGGGTCCTGCTGAAGTTATGGCAATGAGCAGACCCAGCTACAAGGTTACAAGAGAAAATCCGGGTTCCGCTGTAACTGCAGAATCTGCTGCGGCTCTTGCAGCTGCATCAGTGATATTTAAAGACACTGACCAAGGGTATTCCGAACTTTGCCTTGAGCATGCCAGGAGCCTGTTTAAGTTTGCAAACGATACAAGGAGCGATGCCGGCTATACGGCAGCAAACGGTTTCTACGACTCTCACAGCGGATTTTACGATGAACTTGCCTGGGCCGGCGTATGGCTTTATATCGCTACAGGCGAGGATGAGTATCTGGATACAGCAGAGAGTTGCTACGCTCAGGCTTCATCAGACTATATCTGGGCCATGTGCTGGGATGATGTCCATATTGGCGCAGCTGTGCTTCTTGCCAGGATCACTGACAAGGATATATACAGCAACGCAGTTGAGAAGCACCTTGACTGGTGGACCACGGGAACAGAAGGGGAGAGGATCACTTATACTCCCAAGGGTTTAGCCTGGCTCGATTCCTGGGGGTCTCTAAGATACAGCACCACAACAGCTTTTGTTGCTGCCGTTTATGCCTCATGGCAGGGATGCGATAAGGACAGGGTAAGCACCTATCTGTCTTTTGCAGAAGCCCAGTGTGACTATGCTCTTGGAAGCTCCGGCAGATCCTATATGGTTGGTTTTGGAGAAAATCCCCCCTGTCATCCTCATCACAGGACTGCTCAGGGTTCTTACTGCGACAACATGAACGAGCCTGCAAGCCACAGGCATACACTGTACGGAGCATTGGTCGGAGGCCCTGATGCAAATGATGGATACACTGACGAGGTATCCAACTATAATACAAATGAGGTTGCCTGCGACTATAATGCAGGATTTACAGGCCTTCTTGCCTATATGTATTCCAGATATCACGGCATGACGCTCAAGGACTTTGGAGCAGTGGAGATCGTAGATTCCTACGAATATACGGTAGAGACCTCCATAAATGCATCAGGAGACGATTTTACTGAGATCAAGGCCATACTCATGAATCAGACTGCATGGCCTGCAAGAGGAGCTCAGGATGTAGAATTAAGGTATTTTGTAGATCTTTCTGAAGTATCCGACCCCAAAGTAATCGAGATAACCTCAAACTATATGAGCTGCGGCGCAGTAGACGGTCTTAAGGTATGGGACGAGGATAATAGTATCTACTATCTCTCTGTAGTATTTAACGACGGCATGCCGTATCCCGGCGGTCAGTCCCAGTATAAGGGAGAGGTTCAGGTAAGGCTTAGAAACCCCGGTGGTCCCTGGGATCCGTCTAACGATCCTTCTTATGCGGGAATGAGCGTGGGAAGCCAGGTCCTTAATGAGAATATAGCTGTTTACGAAGGCGGCGTTCTTGTCTTTGGCAGTGAGCCTGCTTCAGGCTCAAATGCAGGGCAGAGCGTAGTCTTAAGCGAGACTTCAGCTCAGCCTCAGCAGACGGAGCAGTCTCAGCCAAATAATAACGGAGGTCAGGGAGAAAGCGGAGATCTTGCCGTATCTGTCAGATATGACAGTCAGGGCTCTAATGCCAATAGTATATCTGCAGTAATGGAGATAACTAATACAAGTGATTCTGCAATCTCGTTTGCAGATCTTGATATTCTCTATTACATTACAAATGAACGGGGAGCTCCGCTTTCATTCGAATGCTACTATTCAGGTATGACCGAAGCAAACGGGATGTATTCCCAGGTAACAGGTATAACCGGATCTTTTGGAGACTGCCAGGGTCAGGACTGTGATACCTGCCTTACTGTATCGATGCCTGATTCAGGAGCCATCAATGCAGGGGCACAGGTTACGGTAAACTTCGCGATACACTATGCTGACTGGCAGCCACTTGACTCCACTGACGACTATTCGTGTATGGATCCACAGCATATAGTGATCACCTCGGGCGGCAATGTGATCTATGGTACGAAGCCATAAGACAGGCAAAAACAAAGGACTTTAGCTGCTGCCAAAGTCCTTGTTTTTTGAATCGGTTTAGCTTTATCAGCCTTCTGCTATAAGCTTCTTGCATCTGTCAAATTCATCAACAACTTCCTTGTCCGGAGCCTTGGTTATAAGGCTTACGACAACGATCATGATAGATGCTGCGACAAAAGCGGGGAAGAGCTCGTAGATGCTGGATAAGAAGGTTGAAAGATCAGTAGCTTCGCCTCCGTTCATGGCAAGCTTAACGAAAACATTATCCCAGAGGAATACGATAAGGCTTCCTGTGATCATGCCTGCGAGGGCGCCCTGCTTTGTTGTTCTCTTCCAGAACAATGAGAAGAGCATGACAGGAGCAAATGCAGCACCAAAGCCTGCCCAGGCAAATCCTACGATATTGAATACTGATGAGTCAGGATCCCAGGCGATGATAACGCCGATAAGCCCGATTATAAGGAGCGTTATACGGGCGATAAGAACGCCTGCCTTGTCTGATACCTTCTTCTTGAAGAAACCTTTGAGAACGTCCTCGGATATTGAGGATGAAGCAACAAGGAGCTGAGAGTCAGCAGTAGACATTGCGCTTGCAAGGATACCCGCCAGTATGATTCCTGCGAGGAGCGCAAAGACAGCGCCGTGCTGGCTTATAAGGATTGAGATCTGAACGATGATGGTCTCCGGGTCATCAAGTTTGGGGAGAGATCCGTTTGCCGTAAGAGCATTGCCTATGATACCGATGAGGATTGCAGCGCCCATGGCGATAACTACCCAGATGCTGGCGATCCTTCTGGAGAGCTTGAGCTTGTTGCGGTCTTCGATAGCCATGAATCTCAGGAGAACGTGGGGAACACCGAAATAACCGAGGCCCCAGGATACTGTTGATATGGTGGTGAGGACGCCGTAATTGGAAGCTGTGCCGTCTGATGCGTGAGTTGAGGCAAGTGAGATGTAGCCTGCAAGGCCCTTGGCATTCTCGGATACGGCGCTCCATCCGCCTGCAGTCTTTATGCCGTAGCCTAATACTGCGATTATTGCAACAGACATAACGATGGACTGGATAAAGTCTGTAACTGAAGCTGCAAGGAATCCGCCGAGCATTGTATATACAACGATTACTACGGCGCAGATCACCATGGTGACATGGTAATCGGTATTAAAGAGCGTGCCGAATACTTTGCCGCAGCCCTTAAATCCTGATGCTGTATAGGGGACAAAGAATGCAACGATAACGAGAGCTGAGATGAGCTTGATAATATTGCTCTTGTCGTGATACCTTCCTGAAAAGAAACCGGGGATAGTAAACTCGCCTATCTCCTGTGAATAGACTCTGAGTCTCTTTGCTACTATGAGCCAGTTAAGATAAGTACCGACGGCAAGACCTGCTGCAGTCCAGAATGGGTCGCAAAGGCCGGTTGCATAAGCAACGCCCGGAAGACCCATAAGGAGCCAGGAGCTCATGTCAGATGCTTCTGCGCTCATTGCGGTAACGAGAGGACCAAGTCTTCTGCCGCCGAGGTAGAAGTCGCTGACGCTATTAGTCTTGGAATATCTGAAACCGACGATTATTACCGCTGCCAGATATAAGATAATGGCGATCATGATGATGATTTGTGCAGATGTCATTAATATACCCTCCTGTAAATAATACATATAGGATTATACTGTAAAACATGTCTGACGTGTTACAATACTTTTCGGAGGATCCGATCATGAATAGATTTATGAAGAGTTTTATAAAGCATATTTCCTGTTTTGCTCTGGTGGCTCTGATAGCAGGGCAGATCATTACACCTCTTGAGATAATAAGAGCTGACGGGCAGATGGAGTCTGCCCAAGATCTGGCAGACCATATAAATGTAGGGTGGAACCTGGGCAATACCTTCGATGCCTATGGCACCTGGATATCCGGAACAAGCCCCGATGCTTATGAGACGGCCTGGGGTAATGTCTCCACTACAAAAGCCATGATCGAGTCAGTAAGAGAACAGGGCTTTAACACCATAAGGATCCCCATTACCTGGGCACAGCACATAGACGGGAGCGGCAATATCGACGAGGCCTGGCTTGCGAGAGTCAAGACTGTAGTGGATTATGCCTATGAAGCCGGACTCTATGTAATAATCAATACCCACCATGACGGCGGAGAAGGCGGCGGAGACAAGGTGGCATGGCTCAGGGCAGATACAGGGGTCTACGATTCCACCAAGGATAAGTTTGCTTCGCTTTGGACAAATATCGCAAATACATTCAAGGACTACGACGACAGGCTTATATTCGAGGGCTATAACGAGCTGATCGATTCCAATAACACCTGGGATCAGGCATCTACCGGAAATAACGCCTACGATGCGGTCAACAGTTATGCCCAGCTTTTTGTAGATACCGTAAGAGCAACAGGCGGCAATAACGCAGAGCGCAATCTTATAGTCCAGACCTATGTAGGTTCCTGGAACCAGACTGTTCTTGACAGTTTTGTTGTGCCTACTGACAGCGCCACAGATCACCTTCTCTGCGCTGTGCATTCATATACGCCCTGGGGCTTTACCGGGACTACTGCAACAGTTAACTGGACTCCTGTCCATAACGATTTCGGCTCAGGCGATAAGAGTGAGATCGACAGCTGCATCGACAGGATCGCTGCTTTCAGAGACAGGATAGGGATCCCGGTAATAATCGGAGAGTTCGGTGCAGAGAACAAGAATAATGAAGACCAGATAGAGCTCTATGCACAGTATTTTGTCGACAAGGCTTCATCCAAGGGCCTTAAGTGCATCTACTGGGATAACGGGATCTTTAACGACGGCTCGGGTTCGGACGGATATGCTATCTTTGACCGTAAGAACCTGGTATGGAAGGATGGCATCGTTACAAGCCTTATAAATGCAGCTGCGCCTTATGTTTCCGAGGCAGCGCCTGAGGAGCCTGCTGCTACTGAGACTACTGTTGAAACAACCGAAGAAACAGTTATTGAAACAGTTTATGAGTCAGAAACTGTATATGAGACAGCAGAATCCGTAACGGAAACTGAGGAATCTCTTCCTTCAGAAGCAGTGTTAGAAAGCAGAGCCAGTGACCCGCTCCCCCCGATACTGATAGCATTTATCGTGGCAGATATTGTTCTGGTTACTGTTTTTGTTACACTTCTGGCTGTTTATCTTGCCCGTAAGAAGAATAGTAAATAAATCTGACAAAAAACCAACAGGCTGAATTGACTTTAAAATATTAAAGCCTTAAAATGTGTCGCATGCGACATAATGGTGAGATCAGGATCGAAAATATGCCCTACGGAGCCAGATTCTCCATCCTATCCAAGGCTTTCAGGCGCAAGATGGATGAGAATCTCAGGGAATACGGTCTTACTGCTGTTCAGGGGGCTGTTTTAGGCGCTATAAATGCCTTTGAGAAGGAAGGCATTACCGATATATCCCAGAGGTTTCTGGAGCGGGAGATCCACAATACCCATGCCTCCCTTACTGAGATCTTAAGAAAGCTCGAAGCGGGCGGCTTTATCCTTATGGTCAGGAATGATTCGGACAAAAGGTCCAAGAGTATAAAAACGACGGACAAAGCCCATGAGCTCTTCAGCAAGATCGACGAATCAGACCGGAAGATCTATGAAGAAGTAAGAGAAGGCATATCTGACGAGGAGATGGCAGACTTCTGGACAGTATACGGCAAGATATTAAGCAACAGCTGCAGGAGAGCTCCGGGAGGAGGAATAAAGTGATACGCAAGATAATGAGGTGTCTTAAAGAATATAAGAAAGACACCATACTGACTTTGATCTTCATTATGGGAGAGGTTATCCTCGAGGTAATAATCCCTTTTATTACCGCTGACATGGTAAACGGCATCAAGGCAGGTGCCGAGTTAGGCAATATCCTTAAGACCGGCGGACTCATGGTTGCCGCAGCGATGTTCTCCCTTCTGTTTGGAACCCTGGCCGGCAAATATGCCGCTTCGGCATCTGCAGGTCTTGCAGGCAACGTAAGGTCTGAGATGTTCAGGCGTATCCAGAGATTCTCATTCGGCAACATAGATAAGTTCTCCACCTCTTCTCTGGTTACGAGAATGACCACGGATATAAACAATGTCCAGAATGCCTATATGATGGTAATAAGGACTGCCATAAGATCCCCATTTATGTTCCTGTTCGCGGTAATAATGGCGTTTGTCATGGGCGGCCCTCTGGCAATGACATTTGTAGTGGTAATACCTGTTCTGGCTTTCGGTCTTATCATGATCGGCAAGCTCGCACTTCCCGCTTTCAGAGCGGTGTTCAAAAAATACGACAAGCTCAACGAGTCAGTGGAGGAGGATGTTCGCGGTATGCGTGTCGTAAAGGGCTTCGCCAGAGAAGACCACGAGATCGACAAGTTTAATAAAGCATCCAAGGACATCATGTTCGATTTTACAAAGGCTGAGCGTATAGTAGGTCTTAACGGCCCGCTTATGGAGCTCTGCATTTATTTCAATACGGCTTTTGTCCTCTTTATAGGCGCCAAGCTTGCCATAGGAAGCCAGGGCGAGATGATAGATGTAGGGCAGATCTCTGCGATGCTGACATACGGCATACAGATCCTCATGTCTCTTATGATGATCTCCATGATATACGTAATGCTCACTATGTCTGTGGAGTCCATCAAGCGTATAGCCGAGGTCTTAGACGAAGAACCCTCTATCACCAATCCTGAGAATCCTGTGATGGAGGTTAAGGACGGCAGCATCGAGTTTAAGGATGTTGCTTTCAGATATTCTGCCAAGGCAGAAAGAGACGCCCTCTTTGATATAGATCTTAAGATATCGAGCGGCATGACCGTAGGTGTCCTGGGCGGCACGGGTTCATCCAAGACAACCCTCATACAGCTTATCCCCAGGCTCTACGATGTTAATTCCGGTTCTCTTACAGTAGGCGGTGTAAATGTTAAGGACTATGACCTCAAGGTCCTCCGCGATGCGGTATCTGTCGTCTTACAGAAGAACGAACTCTTCTCCGGGACCATAAGGGAGAATCTTAAGTGGGGCAATAAGGATGCTTCGGACGAGGAGATAATAAACGCCTGCAAGATAGCTCAGGCGTATGAGTTTGTATCCAGTTTCCCTGACGGGCTTGATACACACATAGAGCAGGGCGGTACCAACGTATCCGGCGGTCAGAAGCAGAGGCTCTGCATAGCAAGAGCCCTTCTCAAAAAACCTAAGATACTGATCCTGGACGATTCAACATCTGCCGTAGATACCAGGACAGATGCTTTGATCCGTAAGGGCTTTAAGGAATATCTCCCTGATACTACCAAGATAATAATCGCCCAGCGTGTGGCATCTGTTGAGGATTGCGACATGATAGTCATCATGGACGGCGGTAAGATCATAGATACCGGTACTCACGAGGAGCTCCTTGCCGGGAGCGAGATCTACCGTGAGATCTACGAAGAACAGACGAAGGGAGGCAAGGAGAATGAGTGATAACAGAAGAAGACGCGGAGCAGTTTCATTCTCCCAGGTCAAGGAGTCATCTTCCCAGATCAAGAGGACAGTCAAATTATACTTTGGCAATTTCCCAAAGCTTACACCCATAGTCATACTGTGTATAATCGTAGCTTCTGCCACGGCTCTTATGCCTGCCATATTCCAGAAGCAGATAATAGAGATCATAGAAAAGTACTACAAGTCAGGGGACTGGGATTCAGCAAGACCTGAAGTACTCAGGCTCATAATTCCCCTTATAGCGATCTATGCAGTTGCCCTTATAATGAGCATCGTTCAGTCACAGGTCCTCGCCTTCATGACCCAGAGATTCATGCACAACATGAGGTCCAGGATGTTCGAGAGCATGCAGAAGCTCCCTATAAAGTACTTCGATACTCATAAGCATGGCGACATCATGAGCCACTATACAAATGATATCGATACCTTAAGGCAGCTCGTATCCCAGGCGATCCCAGCGCTTATCAGGGCCTCGATCATAGTCGTCGGCGTATTTATCATAATGCTGAGTTACAGCATCTGGATGACGCTGGTAGTTGTTGCAGGAGTTATCTCCATGATGGTCATAACAGGCAAGGTCGGAGGCGGCTCGGCCAAGTACTTCTTAAGACAGCAGAAGGCCGTGGCTGCGACAGAGGGCTTTATCCAGGAGATAATGAACGGACAGAAGGTAGTTAAGGTATTCAATCACGAGCCGGAAGTAATAGACACATTCGAAGAGCTTAATAAAGGACTTGCAAGCGACAGCGGCAAGGCTAATGCCTATGCCAATATCCTGGCCCCCATCATCAATAATATCGGTAACATCATGTATGTTCTGATCGCAGTTACAGGCGGTATCCTGCTCTACTTTAAGGTGCCTAATGTTTCTTTGTCGGGGGCAGCTTTCTCGATCAGTATACTGGTGCCCTTCCTTAACATGAGCAAACAGTTCATGGGGAACTTAAACCAGCTCACGATGCAGATGAATGCCATCGTAATGGCAGGTGCGGGCGCCACGAGGATCTTTGCTCTCCTTGACGAAGCTCCTGAGACAGATGACGGCTATGTAACTTTAGTTGATGCTGATATTGCTCCGGATGGTACTGTCACAGAGGCAGATCACAAGACGGGACACTGGGCATGGAAGCATCCCCACAAGCAGGAAGGCACTATCACCTACACGGAACTTAAGGGTGATGTCAGGCTTACTGATGTGGACTTCTCCTATGTGGAGGGCAAACAGGTCCTTACGGATGTATCCGTATTTGCAAAGCCCGGACAAAAGGTTGCTTTTGTAGGTGCGACAGGTGCCGGCAAGACCACGATCACCAACCTTATCAACAGATTCTACGATATCGAGGACGGCAAGATCAGATACGACGGCATCAATGTCAATAAGATAAAGAAATCAGATCTTAGAAGATCACTCGGCCTCGTCCTGCAGGAGACTAATCTGTTTACCGGAAGCGTTATGGATAATATCCGTTACGGCAGACTGGATGCAACGGACGAAGAGTGCATCAAGGCGGCAGAACTCTCCGGTGCATCTGATTTTATCGAGCGTCTCCCGGACGGCTACAATACATTGCTCAGCAATAACGGTGCCAATCTGTCTCAGGGACAAAGGCAGCTTATCGCCATAGCAAGAGCAGCTGTAGCAGATCCCCCGGTAATGATAATGGACGAGGCAACCTCTTCTATCGATACCCGTACAGAGGCTATCGTTCAGCGTGGTATGGATAAGCTCATGGAGAACAGGACTGTATTTGTAATAGCCCACCGTCTATCCACCGTAATGGATTCTGATGTCATTATGGTACTGGATAAGGGCAGGATAATAGAGCGTGGATCACACGAACAGCTTATCGAAGAGAAGGGAACATACTATCAGCTTTATACCGGAGCATTTGAATTAGAGTGATTTTTGACGGTTCTGCTAAACAAGTGTATGCTAATAGCCTATGGAAGATACAGTAATTAACGAATGGCACGGGCACACCTTTGCCGTGTGCGCATATAAGGATTCACCCTATCTTGAGGAGTGCATCAAGTCTCTTGTAGACCAGCGCCTCAAGACCAGGATCATCATATGTACATCGACCCCGTCAGACTATATTCAGGGACTGGCGGACAAATATGGCATCAAGTGCTATATAAGAGACGGCAAGAGCGATATCGGTGCAGACTGGAACTTTGCTTATGACACCGCTCATACCAAGTATGTGACCATAGCCCATCAGGATGATGTATATCTTCCTGACTACAGCTTAAACCTCAAGAAGATGACTGATGAGAGCGAAGATAAGGGGATGCCTCCGGTATTCTATTTTACTGACTATCTCGCTTATAAGGACGGCGTGCCGGTAAGAGATATCAATTCCAGGATCAGAAGGTTTCTGAGATTTCCTCTTAAGGTCAGGAGCTGGTCCAAGTCCAAGTTTATTAAGCGCAGATTCCTGTCCCTGGGCAATCCCATATGCTGCCCTACGGTTACATATAACAAAGGGATGATAGGCGAGAACCTCTTTACCTCAAGATATAAGTTCAATATCGACTGGGATACCTTCCTCAAGCTCTCAAGCTATGACGGCAGATTCCTGTACTTTGATAAGGTCCAGGTCTACTACAGAGTGCATCCGGGGGCAACCAGCGCAGAATTCATAAGAGACAGCAAGAGGGAAGGAGAGGACACCATTATGTTTGCCAAGTTCTGGCCCATGCCTATAGCCAAGTTTATAATGCTGTTCTACAAGGCTTCCTATAAGACTTACGGAAGGCTTTGATCAAAGGGTATCAGCTTAGCTTTTCCATCTTCTATTATGATGTAAGAAGGCTTGGTTTCGCCCTTGGGTATCGAGGGTGATCCGGGATTCATGAATCTGATCCCGTCTTTAATAATATCTCCTGCTATATGGGTATGTCCGGATAAGAGAACGTCCCCTTCCTTTATGGATTTAGGAAGAGCCTCAGGTCCATAGATATGACCGTGGGTCAAAAAGAACATGACGCCTCCGGATACAATGCAGGTGTAATCAGCCATTATAGGGAAGTCTAAGACCATCTGGTCTACTTCTGCATCGCAGTTGCCCCTTACGGCGATTATCGAAGATGCCAGGGGATTTAAAAGAGATATCACTTCCTTAGGTGCATAATGGGACGGCAGGTCGTTCCTGGGGCCGTGATATAAGATATCTCCCAGCAGGACCAGTCTGTCTGCACCGGATTCCTTATAGGCCTTTATGGCTTTTTTGCACCAGTAGCTGTCGCCATGGATATCTGATACTACAAAGAACTTCATTATCTGTCCTCCCCGGGTGCCTTGATCCCGGAGGTCATGAGCTTAGCTGCGATGGCGCACTCTATTCTCTTCTTAAAGAGCTCGCAGCCATACTCGTAAACGCCGTTTATATCTCCGGAAGCGTGGTAGGAATTAGCTGCACATCCGCCGGAACAGTAGAGCTTGGCCCAGCAATCCTGGCATTCCGGCCTGCTGTATGCATTGCAGGAAGCAAACTTTTCCCGGAGCTCAAGATTCTCAACGCCGTTATAGATATCCCCCATCTTATAGCTCTCGTCACCTACAAACTGATGGCAGGGATAGAGGTCGCCCCACGGGGTAACAGCCAGATATTCCGTTCCCGAGCCGCAGCCTGCAACACGCTTATAGATGCAGGGACCGCAGGTGAGATCTAACATATAGTGGTAGAAGGTGAAGGGTCTGCCTTCCTTATACCTTTGGATCATGAGCCTTGCAAGCTCCTCATACTGCTCGAAAATAACCGGCATGTCCTCTTTGGTAAGGGCTGAAGGGGAAGAAGGATCTGTAACTACCGGCTCCATGGAAAGCTCCGTGAAGCCCAGATCCAGCATATGCTTTATGTCTTCGAGAAAATCCACATTATAGTGGGTAAAGGTTCCCCTCATGTAGTAGCTTTTGCCCTGACGCTTTGATACAAAGGCCTGGAAGTTAGGGACGATCCTGTCATAGGAACCTTCGCCTTTGTAATCTACCCTGAACCTGTCATTTACTTCCTTACGGCCGTCCAGAGACAGGACAACATTATGCATCTCCTTGTTGCAGAAATCTGTCACTTCATCATCCAGGAGAACGCCGTTGGTGGTAAGGGTAAACCTTATGTTCTTGTTATGAAGCTTCTCCTGCTCTCTTCCGTATTCAACGAGCTTTTTTACCACATCCCAGTTCATCAGGGGCTCGCCGCCAAAGAAGTCTATATCAAGATTCCTGTGATAGCCGGAATTCTCTATAAGGAAGTCTATGGCTCTCTTGCCCACGTCAAGGCTCATGATCGCGCGCTCACCATGGTATTTGCCCTGACTTGCAAAGCAGTAGGAACAGTTTAGATTGCAGGTGTGGGCAACATGAAGGCAGAGGGCCTTGATCTTAAAATTCTTCTTGCGGAAATCGTGAGCGATATTCGCAAATTTATCGGGTGCATAGAGCTTGCCGCTGTCTTTGAGAGACTTGATATCCTCCATGCATTCCGTGGCGTCTTCTCTTGATATGCCGAAGGAAGATATAGCCTTGTCTATGACCTCTTCTTCAGGCATAGTCTCGTACCAGCCTATCATGTCGTAGGCTACGGGGTCAGTCATATGGATAGATCCGGAATAACTGTCCAATACAATATTAAGTCCGTCAAATTGATAGCGATGTATCATCTCAAGCTCCGTTCTTATACATAAAAAAAGGTCTCATGTGAATGAGACCTTGAATCTCTCAAAAATAACCTTTATTTTGAAAGCTGCTCGCATTCCTGGTTAGCTACGCCGCAGGATGTCTTGCAAGCTGACTGGCATGATGTCTGGCACTCGCCGCATCCGCCCTCTTTAGCAGATTTGTCCAGGTCGCGGGTCTCGATAGTAACGATACGTGTCATCTATGAATCCCTCCTTAAATAAGATATGAGAATTATACTTTGAAGCAAGTTGATAGTCAAGGCAAGACCCTTATGCTGCCCTCGAAGACCTCGTGTCCGCGCAATATCCTGGCAGTCCCTGAATTGATGTAATCCAGGGTCTCGGAGGTAATGAGTTCGCCGGGCACAAGCAAGGGAACTCCGGGGGGATAGCAGAACAGGTATTCGCCTGAGAGCTTGCCGCAGGATTCTTCAAGAGGTGCTTCTTCAGCCGTAAGGCCTCTTGCTGCAGCAGTCTTGATATTATCGATAAGATGAGGTTTGGGCCTTGGGATAACTCTTATCTCAGGCATCTCAAAGCTTCCCAATTCATCTATCTTGAGCATTGCTGATACAAACCTTGCTATGCTCTCTTCTGTATCGCCCACACCTGTCATGGCGATTATATGGGTGGCAAAGGCCGCTTCGACCTCTATGTTAAAGTCTGATCTCAGCTGCTCTGCAAGCCTTATCCCATCTCCCAATATGACCAGCTTGGACCTCTCCCTGATGGGAGCCTGCCAGAACCTGAAATTCTTAAGAGAAGACAGATTCTGCTCAGCATATATAATGCCCTTCTCCCATTCTTTCATCAGATCCTTATTTGAGTTAATATCAGCGATCATCGAGGATACGCCCTTAAGCAGCACGTAGGAAGGGGAGCTGGTCTCATAGACATCGATATAGTGCCTTATAAGGGTCTCGCTGATGCCGCAGGTTTCATATGTCAGCATTACCGCTGTCTGGGTAGGGGCATTAAGAGTCTTGTGCAGGCTCTTTATAACGATGTCGCCCTCCTGTTCTTCTCCCCAAAAATCATCTCCAAGGCCAAGATGCGCTCCGTGAGCACAGTCTGTTATAAGAGTCGCGTCATAGCGTCTTGCAACGCTTGCTATACCCTTGCAGTCGGATAAGACGCCTTCGTAGGTAGGAGATGTTACGATAACCATCTTTATCTGAGGGTTGCGCATGAGAATATTCTCTATCTCATATGCTGACACGGAACCTGCGAAGGGCAGGGCAGTGTCTGTTACCGGCATAAGAGGGACAATGGGCGTTCCCGTCAGTTCCAGAGCGTGCCAGACGGCCAGATGGCAGTTCATTGCAACCAGAGCATGACATCCGGGACTTGCGGCTGCTACCGCAGATATGGCGGCAAGCAGCATTGCTGTCGAGCCGCCAACGGAGATATAGGCCTTATCTGCGCCCCAGAGCTTAGCTGCGGCATCCTCCATATCCTTAATGAGCCCCTTGGGGGAATGAAGATTATCAAAACCCGATATCTCGGTTATATCTTCCTTGAACGCCTTGGATATAACGTCCGTATTGCGTTTGTGCCCCGGCATATGCATAGGCAGAGGATCTGTTCCAAGATACATCTTTAGGGCAGCGCCCAGTCTGTCGTTATTGTATTGCATAAAGCTCCTTTATAGAAGAAAACCCTGCCTGCTGCAGAGCAACGGGCAGGGCAAAGAAATGGAGTAAAATGAATAGATAGATTACTTAGGGTCAATAACCGTGAAGCTGTAGCTTGATACAACGTCAGGGTTCTCGTAGATCGTCTTCTGCATATCGAGGGCTGTAGCCAGGAGCAATGTGTAAGGGCTGATATCTCCGTTAAGGAGCTGAGTGTCTGACGCATAGCTGATAGCCTGAGCTTCGTCATCTGTAAGGAGCATATACTGGGATACGAGGAAGAGTGATCTTACACCTACGCTCATATGTACGAGCTTCTTGTTGACTGTATATGCAGGAGATGAGCTGGTTGTTGTAGAGAGCCTGCTGCTGAAGGACAGACCGAGAGCAGAGCTTGAAGAAGCTATTGAGCTTGTCTCTTCCTGGATGAACAAAGGCTTGCCCTCAACACCGACCTTACCTACTTCGTGGAAGAGAGCGATGATGATAGCTGTCTCTTCATCGCACTGAGGCATGATGGTGTCCTTGATCCTTAAGAGCTGCTTTGCAACAGAAACGCTCCTGATGAGGAGACCCTTCTCACATGCAAGAGGACCCTTAACATCAGCAGGTGCCGTGAGCCAGGAAGTTCTGTTCTCGAGGAAGTCGATAAAGTGATCGAACTCTGTCTTCCTCCTGACGATAGCTGCCTTGAGCTGACCATAGAGAACATCAACGTTATCCTTATCGACTCTGATCATAGGCATAATGCCTGCGTTCTCGTTCTTTCCAGTTGCTGCTGCGGATACTGCTGCTGCCTGAGGAGTTACAACTGTCTCACCTGCATCACCATTACCGCCGTCATCAGCAGTAAATGTATACTTACACTTAGGGCATCTTATTGCCTGATTGGCAATGACCATACCACAATCCGGACACTTTTTCATAAATACAGACCTCCTGGTTTGCGGCGCAGATAAATCTAAATCTAACGCTTTTATAATTTCCAATTTTACAACTCAAAAATTTACTATTCAATAAAAAGATTATGGAATTTGATGGTATTTACAAAAGTTTAAAATCTTTGGTTAGTCAGCCTGACCAAAAAAAGAAGACACTGACGAGGGGTGTCAGTGTCTTAAGGAGGGTGTTATGAAGTAAGGAACAATTACTTAGAACAACCATATAATAACATGTACCAGGTTTACTTTAAGCGTCAAAAAGGGCAAAATAGTGGCAATGGTTTTATATAGTGAGGCATAAGATGACACTTGAAGGAAAGCTGTTCAAAGGCAACCGTATGACCGAGATATGCGAGGTGACAACTCCTGACAGGGAAGCTGCATTCTCGAAACTCCTGGAAGAGGCCCTTATCCTGCTCTGCCGGGAGATGGATGTGCCGGTCCCCATGTGGATGAAGAAGAATACCAGAGAGTTTGCAGCCTTCCACCAGACTATATTCTTTAGGGAACAGTATACCGAGAAGGTCAGGTTCGACCGGTTCCAGATCAGAATGATAAAGTAATAAACAAAGGCCGTGACAGATGTCGCGACCTTTGTTCAACAGCAAATTAAGTCCGGAGGACCAGTTAGTCACCTGAGACCCTGAAGATAACCTCTCCCGGGTAAACCATATCAAGCTGGGATCTTGCGATACTCTCGATATAAGCATCATCGCCGCCGAAGTCTTCCTGAGCCTTGAGCTGGTTGAGTCTGTCGCTCAAGGATTCGGACTGGGCTATCAGAGAGGCGTTCTCAGCCTTAAGTCTCTGACGCTGCTGCATGATATTAGAGTATTTGGTAATGCACATGATGAGCATGACGACAAAGCATATACAGATCATTGTCTTGAGGAATGATATTCCGTGTGTTCTGTGCTTTATCTTACGCATCAAGAGCCCTTCCTTAACAGTTTTATAGACTAAATATCGCACAAGGACAGAGGTAAGACAACAGAACAGGGGCAATCGTAAAGCAAATGTAACTTAGACTTTGACGCCGATCCTCTTGATGAATTCCTTAATAAGAGAATACATAATGAATATGGTGAAGACCGTACCAATGAACTTTACTCTGTCTCCGCTCATATAGATCGTAGGGGAGAAGCCGATGATCATGGTACAACATGCGCCTCCATAGAACAGCAGTGCCATATCAGGGCGGGGGCGCTCCTCGGAGAATACGATAAACAGCAGGTATCCTAATGCCACAAGCATGGTTACGGCAATTATCACATTCCAGATCTGGAAATCTTTGTAAACGAACTGGGGATTATCGAAATTGATAAATTTATAAAGATCGTTTACCAGGGGAATATGCCTGATGTGATTTGTCTTGGTCATGATGATCTTATCCATAAGAGCCCCCAGGAAATAAAGATCAACGATAACGCTTATTACCTTGGTATATACGGGAGACTTGGAGCGTAGTATTAGAGCACAGACGGCTGTCGCGATCACCAGCATAACAAGGGTAAGATCAGACATATACATCTTGATCGTATAGACTAGGCCGATAACTATCTTCTGATCTACGGTATACATACCATAGTAAGGCAGCCACTCCAGAGTCTCGGAGAGCGTCCTTACGGCATTGCCCGGCATACTGACAAATATTACGGAAAGAACTGCGATAAGGAGTGCAAGGAGAGGTGTGACAAAGCCCTTGCGCCTAAGGTATATCTTATTCCAGAGGACCAAAAGGATGGCGAATACCGTATCGAAAGCCGCGATCTGCTCAAAGCTTGTGGCATAGAAAATGCCTATGCCGCATAAGACCCATTCCCAGTTCTTGACCTTGATATCTCTTGATTCGGCAACGAAGGGGTAGAGCATAAACATAGAAAGCCCCGTGCCCCAGAGATAGAATACGGCAGCGCTCTTCCAGACTAGAGAAAGGGCGATCCCGGGAGACAGGATGACCTGCAGGAGCACTCCCTCCAAAAGAGGCCAGTAGGACTTGTTTAGCTCTTCGCCTGCAAAAGTCTTGTTAAGTCCGTATATGAGGATCAGGTAGAAGGCAGAGTTAAGTATGGAGAATACAAAGTTAGGCAGCTTTATGATCAGCTCGAATATAGCTGCCGGGACCACTCTTCCGCTCCACATGGTGGTATTGGCATAAAGCCAGGTGAAGAAGCCTCCAAAACGCTCTACGGCATCAAGATTATGGATGTCGTCCAATACATTGCCGATAGTGCTGTACAGGGTCAGTATGATCAGATACAGCATTATCCAGTATTTATATTTCTTTATAAAAGCCAGTGCTTTCTTCATTTGATCTCGTAGAGCTCCATATTATCGTAAGGATCTGTAACTGCCATATAGAAGGTGGCATCCTTGGCAAAATCCAGATAGTCTGTAGGAACGATGGCTTTGAAGCCGCAGTACCTGTAATTGGTGCCGTCGCGCAGCTTCCTCGTGACATCCTTCCTTAAGACCAGGACTGTGGGGAGGAGCACTACGTTATCACCGTCTATAAGTGCAAGGTGCATATTGTTATAGACGCTGCTTCCGCCTGCTCCTTCGCCGAAATTGTAGTAATTGTAGGTTATGCCCTCAAGGACAAACCAGCCTTCGATCTCCCTGATATTCTCCTTCTGCACATCAGATTCGATCTTATATGCAGAATCATATGAACCGTAGGACACATCAGAGAGCTTTACCAGAGAAACATTATTCCTGGTGTGCATGGCCAGATGGACGATACCGTAACTTGCAACAAAAGCTACTAAGATAACGGGAATAAGGAGCACATCCGGGAATTTAAGAAATTTAGACATCAGGTGAGTCCCTCCTGATCTTCTATTATCTCGTACATAGAGGATGCTTCTTCCTTGCGGGGAGATTCAGGGAGGGCTAAAACTCTAAAACTGACAGAGCCGTTACCAAAAAGAATGGTAACGACATCTCCGATCTTAAGTTTGACAGAAGGTTTTGCCTCTCTTCCGTTAACGCTGACTCTGCCCTGTGAACAGACATCGTTAGCGACAGTCCGGCGCTTTATTACCCTCGACAGTTTAAGGAATTTGTCCAGTCTCATTATCTGTCCTCATTCATCCGAAAGATTGACCCTGCCGCGCAGAGCACTTGCCAGGGTAAGGTCATCAGCATATTCGATATCAGAGCCCATGGGAAGTCCTGATGCAAGGCGGGTTACTGTAATGCCTGACGGGGAGATGAGCCTTGCAAGATAAAGGGCAGTAGCGCTTCCTTCAGGATCCTGATTGGTAGCTACTATAACTTCCTTCACCTCGCTGTTGGTCTGAAGCCTCTCTAAGAGTTGCGGTATGGTGGTGTCGCTCAAACTCTTACGCTTAAGAGGATCAAAGACACCGTGGAGCACGTGATACAGACCTTTGTATTCGTGCATCCTCTCAAATGTCGATACATCCTGAGGCGTCTCGACCACCATGATGGTAGTCTTGTCCCTCATGGCATCCGAGCATATCGGGCAGGGATCGCTGTCAGTATAGTTCTGACATATAGAGCATCTCTTGACCAGTTTGCGTGCGGCTGCTATGGATTCCGTAAGATCCTGTACCTTGGCTTCATCCATTGCAAGGATGTGGAAGGCAAGGCGCTGGGCCAGTTTTCCGCCTATACCCGGGAGAGCTGACAGCTGGGCTATCAACTGCTGTATCGATGGAGAATATCTTGCCATATCAGAAGGGCATCTTAACTCCGCCGGTAATAGCGTTCATGCGCTCGGTGGATTCCTTCTCAAGTGCCTCGGCAGCCTGATTGACAGCAGCCATTATGAGATCGCCAAGACCCTCAGCGTCATCGGGATCTATAACATCCTTATTGATCTCAACATTGTAGATCTTATGGTCACCGCCGAGAACGACCTTAACCATCTCGCCGCCTGCAGTGCCTGTGATACGAAGCTCTCTTATCTCTGCCTGTGCAATCTCGATCTGCTTCTGCATTCTCTGTGCCTGTGCCATGAGATTACCCATATTGCCACCGGGCATTCCGCGAAAACTTCCTTTTGCCATTTATAAAATCCTCCGATTTAATTAATATCTGTCGTACATTATAACCCATGCGGGCGAGAAAACCCACGGTTTTAACCGTGAGGATGATAGCCCGCTCTTTAATCTCTGAAGATAATATATTAACTAACATCTACTAATATGTCACTATATATCTATGAAGAATGAATATAAACATACAAAGACAACTGTGTCCTTGATTAACTACCATTTTGTGTTCTGAAACTACCAAATGGTATGTTGATACCCAAAAACAAGACCGTAGGTGACTGTATGCAAAAAGGCATTAAGTTTAGGGCATATCCTAACAAACAGCAACAAAACATAATAAACGGAACTTTCGGATGTTGCAGACTCATCTACAACAAAGGTCTAGCTATGCGTAATGATGCCTATGCCAATGGTGAAAAGATTGGCTATAATCAAACATCTGCTATGCTTACAGACCTTAAAAACCAGGAAGACTTCTCTTTCCTGAAGGATGCAGACTCTATCGCACTCCAACAGTCTTTGAGGGATTTAGACCGTGGGTTCAAAAACTTCTTTGAAAAACGTGCAAGACATCCGCAGTTCAAAAGTAAACACAATAACCATCAATCATACAGAACCATTAACCAGGGCGATAACATCCGCATAGTAGGGAATTATGTCAAGCTCCCGAAGCTCGGATATGTTAAGATCAGGCAGTCTATGGAAGTAGGGCATATCAACAATGTTACGATTGAGCGAACGCCTACTGGGAAATACTTC
>DJYO01000034.1 GCA_002450155.1 Mageeibacillus sp. UBA6976
GGCACCATATTATTAAGCGCTTACATTTTACGACCTGAAGTCGGCGGGAATACTTCATTGATCTGAGCATTTGTGAGTATTTGAAGATCTTCAAACCTCAGGCCTGAGTCTTCGATCCGTGCAACAGCAGCATTTACCGTGTTTCGGGATAGACCCAGGAAATCAGCAATATCCCTGTTCGATTGCCCGGCCGCTTTCAGCCGAGCGATTTCTTTGTAGTTTGGCATAAAGTGCCACCTCCGTTATTTTTTTCGTTCGAGGTTTGGCACAGTGGTTCCGACGGGCGTGGCGCAGTAATTACCGATTTTGGTGGCGCAAGTATTAGCGCCGTATTCAGTACATGCGGCAGAAAAGACTATATTCGAGCGTGATATCTTCTTCTACACCCATTAGAATATCGAGTTCATATTGATCCTTCGGCGCCCTTAAGAAGTACAACTTTTTGTCCGCCCCCCAGCTCTTCAGAAAACAAGGTGATAAAGCCAATTATTCGATTATGATCCAACTTCTATCTCCATTTTCAATACAATAACAATCAATACCATAAGAAACTAACATATTATATGTTTCTAATCCATCGCCTTCCTCAAGATAATCACAGAAAGCAATATCCGGACTAACTGTTTTATAGAAATCCAATCCAAGACTCATACCTGAACCTGAGGCAATTTGAATATAATCAGAATCTAAGTCATCTCCATATTTCTGAAGTGCAAATTGACCTTGCTCGTATCCCATGTCAGAACAAAACAAAAAGCTCTTTTCTCCAGCCTCCATGCGAATAAGCATTGAGTTGTCAGTTACACTTCCGGTTTGAACATTCAACAAATCGCTTAGAAATGTAAAATCCATTCCATAAAACTCGAGTGTTTCTCCCTCCGTTATAAAACTGAGTTCGAATGAACTTGTTTCCGATATATTGAGAAACTCTTCATAAGCATTACGGTCACATTCATCCATGTATTCAGAAATGAAATAGGTATCCATAGCTGGTATATAAACATGATCCACCATACAATTTCCAGTTTTAACTACACTATTGAAACCCTCGAGAGTATTAGCTGAAGGGCTTGTCAAGATCCATGCATCCACATGATATCCACAAAAGGCAAGTACATTTTCTATTGCATTGCTGTTAAAACTGCTCCCTCCGCCAACAACGACAAAATGTCCAGCATTATCGGAAAGCAAATAAAGCTTTTCTCCGTTTTCTAAATAACATGAGTAGGATTGCACTCGCCACCTTGGCAATGCTTCGTATATGTCATAATCATCAACACTTAACCTGTAAGCATAGCCAGCATATAACATCTTTTCTCTCAATGAGTAATCACTCGGCATTACAACATAATCAAAATCATAATCACGTCGATAATAAACCATCCGCTCATTAATATAATCCTTAGAGAGTTTGTCCTCATCAGGCAAAAACTCTGATAAAAAAACATCGTTCCAAGTCTGATCATCATAATACACTTGATACACTTGAATATCACTGGTATATTGCTTAATCGCATATAGAGGTGTTCCTCCATCTATGTAATTATCAGCTCTATCAGAGTCATTAATAAAAAAAAGTAGATCAGCATTATCATCCAAGCTAAGAATTGAGTTCGCGATGTCAATTCCCGTTGTATTAACCTTATAAATGCTCCCCGTATCTATATAGTATCCACTTTGAAATAATGACACTCCTGAAAACACTAATAAAACAGAAACGCAGATATAAATGATATTTCTTAAACCCGTTGCTTCTATTTCGCTAGCTTTTATTGTTACTGTATACGAAATAACACCCCAGATTGGAAGTATAACCCAAAGTCTACAATATATCGATTCACTATACTGCGGAATCTTACTAAAAAGACCAACTAATAAAGGATTGTAGCAGACTCCTATCAGAGTTATTAATGTGAATGACAACAAAAAATTCTTTCCTCTGCCAGCTTTCTCTTTCGTCACCCAAAGAACCGTAATACTTATGATAAAAACAGCTAAGTATAAGTAATTACCGTTCCAAAACAAATCGTGCAGATCATGTAATGAAGCAAGTAGCGTATCCTTAGACCCCAAAAGAAAACCTCTCAGAATCTTCGGTATAGCAATCCATTCCATACTCTAATCAACCTCAAAGCACGTGTCTTTCACTGTGGTTTCCACTCTGCATAAGGCTTGCCTTCAAGAATATCTGCTATTCTCTCACACGCGTGTCCATCTCCATAAGGGTTACATGCATGACTCATTTTATTGTATGCTTCTTTGTCTTCCAAAAGCAACTTAAAGGCATTATATATGCCTAATTCATCAGTACCAACTAGTTTTAACGTTCCAGCCTCTACACCCTCAGGTCTTTCGGTGGTATCCCTCATTACTAACACAGGCACACCGTACGATGGACATTCCTCCTGAATTCCGCCAGAATCCGTCAGGCACAAGTAAGCTCGTGCCTCAAAATTATGACAATCAACAACCTCTATTGGCTCTATAATATGTATTTGTTTGCAGTCTCCTAATTCTTGTTCTGCAGCCTCTCTCACTGCCGGATTCATGTGAATCGGATATACCGCTTTACAATCGGGGTGCTCATCTAGCACGCGTCGAATTGCTCTAAACATGTGATGCATGGGTTCACCAATGTTTTCTCTGCGATGAGCAGTAACAAATATGAGTTTTGAATCGCCTACCCAATCTAACTCAGGATGAGAATAGTCTTCCCTAACAGTATGTTGCATGGCGTCAATCACTGTATTACCAGTAACATATATAGTGTCTTTTCGTTTTCCCTCATTTAAGAGATTAGCTCTACTTTGTGGTGTCGGGGCAAAATTAAACTGACTTATAATACCAACCGCTTCGCGGTTAAACTCTTCTGGGTAAGGACTGTAAATATTATAAGTACGGAGACCCGCTTCAACGTGTCCTACAGGAATCTGAAGATAGAAACATGCAAGTGCAGTGGCAAATGTTGTGGATGTATCGCCATGAACCAAGACAATATCAGGTTTTTCGTCTTCTAAAACCGGTTTTATGTCAAGAAGAATATTTGCAGTAATATCAAATAGAGACTGTTTATCTTTCATTATGTTTAAATCATAGTCCGGAGTAATTCCAAAAGTATCAAGTACTTGGTCTAGCATCTGACGATGTTGTGCCGTAACACAAACTATTACTTCAAAAGCTGTTCTTTTCTTCAATTCCAATATTAGCGGACACATTTTTATTGCTTCCGGTCTTGTTCCAAAGACTGCCATTATCTTTTTCATATTCTCTCCTTTTCCACTTCAAATCTGTTGATGTAAATCTCATTAATTACATCACTGTGGATCTGTATCTATTTCTTCGTGACTTGTTTTACTCTTACCTTCTATAGCATTGGCATCATACAAATCTCTCTTGATTTGACTACTACTGATTTCAGGGGTCCTCGGGAGATAAACAACTTCAACGCCTTCGTCTTTAAGGAAATCAAACTTTCCCTTCCAGTCGTCACCCATTACGAAAGTATCAATCTTATATTCATGCATATCCGATCTCTTTTGAGCCCAGCTCTCTTCAGGAATAACAAGATCAACGTATCTTATCGCTTCAACTAGAGCTTTTCTCTGTTCATATGAGAAGTAACATTTCTTGTGCTTATCATTCCAGTTAAATTCATCTGAGGAAATAGCAACAATCAGGTAATCTCCCAACGCTTTTGCTCTTCTTAAAAGGTTGATATGACCGTAGTGTAGTAAATCGAAAGTTCCGTACGTTATTACTCGCTTCATTGAATGATCTCCTTCTAATCCTGATGTTGCATGTTTTGTCGATATAGATTCATATCTTAAGTCCAATAGTGGTTTGGGTAACTCTGTTTTACCATCACGTTCCATTAACCCTTTCACAACATCGTTAGGTTTTTCTTCTTTATTAATTACATTGTCAACAGCTCTTATTATCGGCATTTCGACATTATACCGTTCTGACATAGCTATGGCTGCAGGTAGTGCATTAATACCTTCTACTACCATTCCGACTTGTTTAACAGCATCACTGACAGAATAACCTTGCCCAATAAGGTATCCGCATCTGTTGTTTCTGCTGAGTTTGCTTGTTGCTGTAACGATCAAATCTCCAACCCCTGCAAGCCCTGCAAATGTTTCATGACGACACCCCATACCAACACCCAAACGTTCAATCTCTGCTAATCCTCTCGTTATTATTGCGGCTTTAGTATTATCTCCGTAACCAAGACCGGCGGTAATACCAACAGCAAGGGCTATTATGTTCTTCAATGCACCACACAATTCAACGCCCCTTATATCACTGTTCGTATACACTCTCAAAACAGGATTGGAAAGAATGCTCTGCACCTTCTCTGCAACCTCAATGTTCTCATTGGCGGCAACAATAGTCGTTGGCAGATCTCTGGCAACTTCTTCAGCGTGCGTGGGACCAGACAACGCAACTACGGTCGCATTTGGTATTTCAGACTTTATGACTTCACTCATCGTCATAAATGAGGCTAATTCAATCCCCTTCGCAACATCAACTATTAGCTGTTCCTTATTCACATACGGCGCTGCAAGTTTGGAAGTTGAACGAACAAATACAGAGGGTACGGCAAAAATGAGCATGCCTTTGTTTGAACACACTTCACCTATATCCTGAGTGAATTCAATATCATCTGGAATAATCATATTCGTCAAGTTTTTGTGCCTGCGAGTTTGTGATAGAGTCTCGATCTCCTCCGGCAGTGCCGACCATACTTGAATCGAATGGCCACTAATACAGAACAAACGTGCCAACGCCATGCCCCATGTTCCGGCTCCTAAAACTCCAATTCTCATTTTGTTATCTGTCCTACACTATAAGTATTACTCTACTGTAATTGCCAAATACTTCAAAGCACTATATCAATAATAAACTAAACCTATTCTTGATACAATTTTTGTTCTATCTTCTTAATCTGATATATTTCCATAACGGTTAAACAAAGTTCTGATACCAAAGGAGCAAATGATGCACCGGTACAATCCCAAAGCAATATGAACGCAAGGTTCAAAACCATAGTAATAGCTACATTAATCTGAAAACACTTACTATACTCTTTGTCATGCCCGCTACTCAACAGAATCTGATGACCAAGGAAGTTATTATTGATTGAAACCACTACCCAGGCCAGCAAAGGGATTACCCAATAAGAACGAGCCGCGTATTCCTCTCCAAAAGCAAATTTGATTAATGGATTTGAAAAAACCGAAATCAAGAGAGCTGCCAAAGCAAAAACAATAATTATTATCTTCCTGACCGAATATACAAAACGCTTTCCATCAGCAAAAGACTTTTGCATTCTTTGACTTGATATCGGATATAAAACTTGAGCTATCGGTGCCCACGCCATAACCATTACATTAGGAATCCTCTGGATATATCCATATATACCGACTTCGCTTTTTTCGCAGAAGATACCCAGCAAGGTAACTCCGATTGCGCCAAAAACTTTACTGCTCAAAGACGTTGTAAAAACAAGGAAACCATCTTTCAGCTCATCGATAACTTCTTGGAATGAAATCTTTACAAATCGTAACTCATATTTTTTTCTTGCTATGATCAAACCAATTATTCCACTGAAAAAAGGCAAGATAGCTGTTAATACGGCATAGATATATATATCTTCACGGGATTTTACCAAAAGGAATGTAAGGAGGACTAAGGTGCTCCTCCCAATAATGTTGGTTATCGAGATATATTTCATATCCTGAATTCCCTGGAAAAACCAATTTAATTGCAAACAATAACCATATGAGCAAGCAGACATGATAAGCAGACAAATACTTTGTTCCGGGTGATCGTGATATATACCCCAATAACCCAAAGCAATAGCCATCCCGATCGAAGCTAGTATGATTCTAGAAAAGAATACTCTTGTAAATAAATTGGATGTGCGCTTAATATCGTCAGGTGCAAGTGCAACCTTTCTGGTAGCAGATAAGGCAAAACCATACTCAACCAATACTTGCAGATAACCATACGCATTTAATGCAATTACTATCGAACCATTTGTCTCAGTTGAAAGAACTCTTGCAAAATACGGTAAGGTAACAAGAGGTATTACAGTATTAAATATCTGCAATAAATAAAGCCACATTCCGTTTTTGGCTGTTTTTCCTTTTATCTGTGAAATGATCAGTTTAATTGTATCCACTATTAAGCCTCTATCTAAAACAAGTTAATCAGCACTTGCTATCAAGAATATTAAAAACAGCTTCGATAGCTTGAGCCGATTGACTCTCATAAGAAAGATACTTCTTAAATGAATTCAACTCGTTAGCACGGTATTTGTCTCTAACCTGCTTATCAGCCAAATCTGAAATAGCCATTGCCATGCCCTTTGAATCGTTCGTTTCCATATAGATTCCCACTTTGTACTCGTCAATTATTCTAACGAGAGGTTCATTCTTTGAAGAAACGACAGGAAGACCTAAGCCGATGTATTCAAAAAACTTGGTAGGAGCAGCATATTTGCAATTGACACTATACTCAGGATCGTAATACACAATTCCAATGTCAGATTTTGCAACATGCGGCAATGCTTCATCACGAGTTAAACCCGTAATGATCTCTATATGGGATCCATTGATCACTCGGCATTGTTCTTTTAACGCATCAATAGCATTAGAAGGTCCATATACAATAAACTTAGCCTTATATTCAAAATCCAGAAGTTTCAATGCCTCGACGATAATATCCAATTCATGAACATTATGACAACCGCCAGAATAAACAATCGTCGGCACATCACTATTCACATGATTAGCATCAAAGAACGGAGAAATCTCGCTAATGGGAATCGTATTATCTATAACGACCTGTGGTTTTACGATTTTATATAGATTCTTCCTGTACTTTTTTCTCTCTTCGTTACATTCAATTATTAAGTCAGGATCGTTAGCATGGTCCTTATAATACTTCAACTGATCTCTTTGAAACTTTACACTTTTCTCGTTGTACATTTCCGTACAATAGTGGATCAGTTTTGTCTTTGGGAACAGCTTCTTTACAAAACAAGCTGAATGATAGTGGTATGTTTCATGGCAGATGATCGTTCTGTTTCTGAACTTCCAACATAAGAAAAAACCAATGACTTTCATTGCGACCATTCTTACCTTAGGTATCTTTCCAAATACATTAGATGTAAAAGAATGAACTGTATTTCCCCACGACTTATATGTGCCAATCGAATCATCTGATACCATTGCCCATAGATCAACTTTGTGCTTTGAAGATAGCCTGTCAAACAAATATTTTACGCAAGAATATGCCTTGGTCGGATTAATTGCAGTAAGTATGATTACATCACTTTTCATTATTAAACTCCAGATAACTTGTTTTTAACTGTAAATTGGATTCGTTCCACCATCAAATTTAATTGCCTGTATTAACAGTCAACCCTCTGTTCTTTAGGTCACTTATTATACGTTGCGTAATTATTCGGCAAGTATCGGCACTCTCATAGGTCATGAACTGTTCTTTTCGCTCTTTTCTCAAATCGCTACGCAATTCCGGATTTGCATAATTCTCCTTGATTGCCTTAATCAGATCATCAATGCTCTCGGGAGTATCTCCACACACCACTTCTTCTCTATCGTAATATACACCTCTGTCCTCATTCCTGTAATAATCATAATCATACAAATAGTGAACAATAGGTTTATCCATTAAAAGATAATCAAAGAAGCAGCTGGAATAATCGGTCACTAACATATCGGAAGCAGCCATAAGTTCCTGCGCGGAAAAACTGTTAATGTTAATCACATTATCACGTTCACCGGAAAAGGAACTTGTGTCTTTTTCATGAGCTTTCTGAAGAAAATACACCTTATTCTCCGTAGCCCAGTTCCAAAAGTTCTCATCCTGGATTTCACTGAAAGAAAAGGGTTTTGAATGGGAATCTCTGAATGTCGGTAGATATACTATTACAAACGAGTCTTCTTCAATGTTGGCACCAGCGCGCACTTTTTTTCTGTTATCAGCAATAGCAAACTTATCATAAAACAACTGGTTTCTCGGGAAACCACTATTAACAATTGCACTCTGTTCTATACTGAAACCGGTTTTGATATGCTTAGTGTATTCTTCACTTATGCTTTCAAACAGATCATATTTATAGACCTTGTTTCTAACCCTGTTTACAAGTGTATCACCGCTATATTCTTTCATGTCATTTACTATTTTCTTCCACATCATGCCATGCCAAAGGTTCACCTTTAAAGCATTTCCAAAATAGTTGTAATTGTTTGTATTAAGATCAACTATTCCCTCATTCATAACCGCAACCGCGGCCTGTTTGGAGAGTCGTATCGCTTCAGCAGAAGAATAGTCTATTACCTTAATGCGATCATCAAGATCTGATGTGTCACACGAAGGATCGCAAAACCAATATGCTTGAACATCTTTGTGATTCTCAACCACATAATTGGCCAAAAATGTGGAATTGTCTCCTGTTCTTTTGCCATACCACTCTCCAAACACCCAAATGTTAGGATCGCGCTTATTCTTCGTATTCAAAGAATAGACCATATATTTTATTAAAAAATCCAATATTCTCATGCAGACCTCTCAGGAACTAAATCTCGTGATATATTATCGTTAAATCTATGAACTTCCACATAAACTATCAGCACTACCAAAAAACCGGTTGAAGTAAAGATAAAGGGTTCAAAGATGCTCGCAAATAAATATGCCCCGTATGCCATGAAAAGGAATCTATCGCGCTTTAAAAGCTTTATCAGCGGATATAACAAGAACCCGAAGACACATAAAGCCAGGGGTAATCCTATCTCGCGGATAAACTCCATATATGATAACTCGCTCGTTTGAAGAAGTTCGCCTCTGCCGGCGTTATAATATGATGACCCAAAACCCATGCCGGTAAACCAATACTGCTTATGAGTATTGAGAGCGTGTAATATGGAAGATAAACCTGCTGTTCTGGTCAAGTCTCCTGTAGCTTTTGCATCTGCCAAAACATAGTACCTCTCGATCAACTCTCCACCGAAAAGTGCAGCAATCGCAATTAATCCGATTATAGCTACTACCTTTGTCGCGGGCCTCTTAGAGAAAAACAAGACTCCGCCTACCAAAATTGCCATTCCGAGGAAGATATTAGCTCTAGTACCGGTAAACAATAATGCCACCAGAATCAAAATGCTAAACACCTTCTTATTCGCTTTTACATAATGTGCTAAATTGAAAAACAGTATCGGAGAAGCATTAAAGAACAACACATATCTAAACATCGCATTGACAGATTTGGAAATTTTTGCTTCTCCGTTATCATTCAAATAATTCAAAATAGGATTACTATATATACTTAAGACTCCCACAAGATCCAAAACAGATGAGACGATAATTATGGTAGCCATGATATTTCCAACATATAGTGCAATTTGCTTAACATCAATGTTCCATTGGATTATTGGGAAGAACAACAATAGATAAACGAATGGATACAATTGGCTGAAAGCCATAAATGGAGATCCAGTATCAAGTGTGGAAACACAATACATAAGCAGCGGTAAGGCTATCGCAAAAACCATCAGCTTTATATTTTTGCCTATACCCTGAGCGATAGGGATAGCTCCAAACACTAAAGACAGGAACAAGAATCCCTTTTTGATTCCAAGTGCATCCCTTGGAGTTATCAATGTAAAAAATACCAGAAGGACGACCAAAGTATACATAATGGCCGCATTAGTACCTGTAATAACTATTCTTCCGTTATTCAAATTGATTGGTTTAACAGCTTCATTCTCCATTAGAATTTTCCCAACAATGCAATCAAAAATATCGAGATTCGTTCTGTTATTCCCAGGGGTTTAATACTTTTATTACAAGCCAATTTCACTCTCTGTGCAAACCCCTTTCGTGAATCCAATACAACTCTGATCAATGCTTCAGCTTCCTTGGACTCTTTTTCACCATATAATGTGTGCAGTTCCTCACAAATCCTATATCTGGTATTCTCGCTGTGAGAAAACAAACCATTTCCTTTAATCTTCTGCAACAAACTCCTATCTCCCACCTCATTGTTGCCATGCAGTCGATATAGCATATGAGGATTAGGATCCATCAAAACTTTTCCTCCGCATGCAGTACAAACAAGATTTAGCCAATGATCGTGCAATGGGTTAGTTCTTAATATATTATAATCAACAAAATCTATGAGTTCTTTTGTCTTCTTATTGAATACCATGGTGCAACCAGGATAATAGTTTTTTATCAAGAAGTTTCCAATATTCAACTGAGGACAAACAAATATTTCACCAGCTAGAGTTTCATCTTTATATACTGAAACAGACGATCCATATATCAACGGAATGTCTGCATCTTCCTTCTGCAAAACATTAACAGCTGTTTCTAATTTATCGGTTAACCAGATATCATCCTGATCGGAAAACGCATAGTAATCCGAATCCGGATCAGCCATCTTAACGAGCTTAAGGAAGCTCTTCTTTACACCAACATTTTCCTCGAAGACACAATTAACCCTATCATCAGAGCTTTGTATTTCATCAAGTATGCTTCGGGTTGAGTCTTTGGACCCATCATCGCGAATCAAAAGTGAAACTTCCACACCCGTTTGTTCAAGAATGCTCTCAATTTGTTCTTTTATGTAGCGTTCTCCATTATAGGTGGACATTAAAACTTGAACTTTCAACTCTTATACTCCTAAAACTTACCAATCAAAACAGACACCTTAAAAAGTATATTAATGTAGGTACTTGTTGTTTTGAACCGTTTGTCTTTAAGCAATTTCATTTTGTTAGAAAAAGAATCTCTATATTGAACTACTTCTTCTAAGATTTCACGCTTGTCAGGTTGGATCTCATCCTTATACGCATCGTAAGCTTCTTTTGCCTGTCGCCAGCGCTCGTTGTTACCCTTTCTTGCCGATTTCATTAGCCTCTTTATTCTCACGCCAAGCGTTGGTGTAATGCCAACAGACTCGCCTGCGTGTTGTCTATATTTGATTAGCGGAACATTTTTAGTCACGATCCTGCAGCCATGAGAAAGAGCTGTAATTAGTGTCCAGAAATCATGCATTCGAACAAAAGACGGATTAGCTCTGTTAATAACCTCACGTAAAGCATGATTGAAAACCATAGTACAAGCTGAAGGAGCTCTATAGAGCAGAGCATCCTGCAAGCGTTGTGGTTCTTCAAATTTCATGTCATATGTAAACAATTTATTCAAGTTTTCATCACAGACATCATAAGTCGAGATAAAAAGCGCTGGTTCATTTGTTCTTTCTAATTCGGTTACAGCGGTTATAAGCTTGTTTGGATACCAATAGTCATCTTGATCGCAATACGCATAGTATTCAGCATCATCACAATCTCGGAGTAAAGAGAGAAAGCTCAAAGCTGGTTTCAAGTTTTTTCCAGTTCTAATAGTAATTCTAGGGTCATTATATGACTTTAAAATATCAATTGTATCATCTGTAGAGCCATCATCTCGCACTTGAAGTTTTACATTTACTTCTTCTTGGGCCAGAACACTATCAACAAGTTGCCTAATATATTGATGCCCATTATATGTTGATAATAGAACCGATACGCTTGGTTTATCGCTTATATTAGTCGTCATTTTTATATACAGTCCTCATGATTGATTCCGTTTGTTTAATGTCGAATAGTTTCGCTGTATCAATGTTGTTGGCGGAACACTCATTCCTGAATAGTTTATCATCACGAATACGCATAATAGCCGTTATCATTTCATCAACGTCTTTTGGGTTTATGCAACAGCCTGACACTCCGTTTTTTGTATAATCCTTAATACCATTAACATTAGCCGATATTAGAGGTAGTCCTGCAGCCATTGCTTCAAGCGGTGCTATGCCCAATCCTTCTCGAACAGACGGGTGAACAAAACAATCCACGGTTTTGCACAATTCTGTAACATCCGTTCGGAATCCTAGAAGTTTAATATGGTCACTCAAATCATAGTCTTTGATAAGCATTGCGAATCTATCTTCTAGCTCGCCTTTGCCAACAACCAAATACACCACATTCCCAATGCTGCCTTCTTTGTTCATTTTATTTAGGGCATCTATCACAATTATCTGATTTTTTCGTTCAGAAAGTTCACCAACAGACAAGAGCAAGAAATCGTCGTCTTTAACTCCAAGTTCAGCTCTTTTAGCGGCCTTATCAACCTTGCATACAGCAAACTTCTCCGTATCAACTCCAACACCTGGAATATAAACCGTCTTTTTAGCATGAAACTTCTCGGAGGCCCTTTTATAGTCTTCCTTGTTAATTGTGATCAGCACATCAGTGTAACGAGAAAAATGTTTCTCTATCGGATAAAAAATCAGCCAATTCTTCAGCGGTGCGCCATCGTAAAAGTGAAAACCGTGTGCAGTGTAGATCACCTTAGTTCCTGTTTTATGCGCAGCTTGTCTTACAATTGCTGAAGCTATTGGAGTGTGGGTATGGATAAACAAGTATTTTCTTTCCTGAATCAGTTTAACTGTTTCCTTATAGGATTGATAATGGCGGTTCAACTTCAATGGACTTCGAGAAAAATCAAGCTGAATACACTCAATTCCCATCTCTCCCATCTGATCCTTGAACCTCTGAACTCGCTCAGCTGGCCATACGCTTGTGTCTTTAAAATCTGCTGCCACATCAACTATGTATCCATGTTCCTGCAAAATCTGGATATTATTCATGTTGAACTGTCCAATCATGGATGGAACAGTTGCCACCATTAACACACGCTTTTCGCTCATATTTCTCTCAATCCAGTCTTTTAATCCTTGCTGGCACCCCTATGTAAGTCCCAGGCTCTGTAATATTTTTAACAACCACTGCACCGGCACCAATTAAACAATCGCTGCAAACATCAATATTATTACTAATGGTCGCACCCGCGCCGATCCAAGTGTTATTTCCGATTTGCACCGTACCACAAATATGCGCTCCTACAGCAATATGGACATAGTCACCTATTCCACAATCATGATCAATAGAACTTGAAGTGTTTACTATACAACCTTTACCTATCCTTGCTTCGGGGTTAATTACAGTTCCTGCCATAATTACAGTTCCATCGCCAATAGTTACTCCTTCTGCAATTACAGCATTTGGATGAACCAGAATTGGATAAGCTCTATCAGAATTGCTTTCCATTATTTTTTTGCGAACGCTGCCATCTCCTACTGCAACAAAGACATCACCTTCAAGTTCCTTTAACCTTGAATCGGATCCGATGACGGGATAACCTGCACATTCTTTTATCTCAGAATTACTGTCAAGAAATACAATGTCGACATATCCAACAAGCTTAGCAATGTCAGCAACAACCTTGCCATGACCACTTGCCCCAATAATTATAATCCTGTTCATGTTGGTGCCTCCCATGCCGGCTCAACTCCTTCTGGAGTACCCATAAATTCTTCCATGGTTGCAGAGGTTTCAGAATTAATGCCTTCCTTCGTAATCACTGTTTTTATTGTTGCAAATATGATTTTAATATCATTTGCAAAAGTGACATTCTTCGTGTACCAAACATCCATAGCAAACTTATCTTCCCATGACAGACTATTTCTGCCATGAGCTTGTGCATAGCCCGTAAGACCAGGCCTTACATCATGCCGGTGATGCTGTTCCTCGTTGTATCGATCCAGATATTTAACCAATAATGGCCTGGGGCCTATCAGAGACATGTCACCTTTAAGAACATTGACCAGTTCCGGAATTTCATCCAGGCTAGTCTTACGTAACCAGGAACCAAATGGAGTTAGTCTCTCGCTGTCGGGAAGCAGATCGCCTTTCTCATCTTTTGCATCAGTCATTGTTCTAAATTTGCACAAACGGAAAATTCTCTCTTTTCCTGTTTTAGGGTCAATTCTCCCTGGACGTTCCTGCTTGAACAAAACCGGTGATCCCAATTTTATTCTCACCAACAGGGCAACGATGGCATAAATCCAGAAAAACAGAACCAAAACGATTAGTGAGCACAAGACATCAAAGAATCGCTTAAAGAATAGTGCATATGGGCCTTTCTTTACTTTTTCCATACGTATGTGGCTCCATTTGCTTAATCAAAGCAAGCCTTGATAATGTCTATTATGACCTTCTGTTCTTCAACAGTCATCTTATTGTCGCTTGGTAAACAAAGGCCTCTGTGGAAGATATCCATTCCAACATCAAGCGGATTACCATCCTGTCCTAAAGCTCCACCTGAAATATATGCATTGGTCTTGGCTCTGCCATTACCTTCTCTTGTAATAAACGGATTCATCCTGTAGATCGGCTGCATATGCATCGGCTTCCAAATTGGCCTTCCTTGTGCATTAATAGAATCTATTGCATCAAGTATTTCCATTGGACAGCTCTTGCCTGATTCAGGTGAATACAAGTATTCGCTATCTCCTCTGACCTGCTTGCACATATGTTCTCTATCAATAATCAGGCAGCTAAGCCAGAAGTTCGGCTCACTACTATCTCTATCGAACGGGTTCATCGACACCGGAAGATCCTTGAGTCCTTCCTTATATCTTTCATATATGGTCTTCTTCTGTGCTATATGCTCATCCAAATACGGAATCTGTCCCCTTACCACGCCGGCAATGACATTAGACATCCTGTAGTTGAAGCCTAATTCTTCGTGCTGATACCAAGGTGCATTCTCACGAGCTTGTGTAGACCACTTACGAACCTTGTCAGCATCCTCAATACTATCAGTGAGGAACATTCCACCGGCGCTTCCTGTTATTATCTTATTTCCATTGAATGAAATAGCAGAATAGTCTCCAAAGGTTCCGGTCTGTCTTCCCTTATAAGTGGCGCCCAAAGATTCAGCTGCATCTTCTACTATTAGCACGCCGTGTTTATCGCATACATTCCTAAGCTCTCCGATCTTACCGGGAGTTCCGTATAGATGAGCTACAACAAGCAGACGAATATCTGGATATAACTCTAGAGCCTTATCCAAAGCAACAGGATCCATATTCCAGGTATCGTATTCAGTATCGATAAATACCGGAATACCGCCCTCGTAAACTACAGGATTAACAGTTGCATCAAAAGTCATATCAGAACAGGCAACATGCTTGCCAAAAAGTGAGCCCTTGCCGACGTCAGATTTGCCATAGAGTTTTTCACCGGCAAGCTTTATAGCCAGATGCAAAGCTGCTGTTCCTGCTGATAATGCAACAGCATACTTACAACCGACTTTGCCGGCGATCAGGGCCTCAACCTGATTAATATTCTCACCAACTGTACTCATCCAATTTGTCTCATATGCTTCTCTTACATATTTGATTTCCTCACCATGCATCGTTGGGCTGGCGAGCCAAATGGTTCTATCAAATCTCTTAAATTGACCTGGTGTAAACATAATCAAACCTTCTTATATTTGTAAGTCTTAACGATCTTTGCTACTATCTCGCGTATCTCATCCGTCTCAGCCTTTGCAGCTGCATCTAGATCTACAAGCTGCTTGCTGAATTCTTCATCATCCATCGGTATAGGCTCAGCAACGGAGATCTCAGGATTCTCCTCCATCTTTCTTAAGCCTTCTTCGTCCATCAATCTCTCTTCATAGAGCTTCTCGCCGGGACGAAGACCAGTGTATTCAATCTTGATATCAACGTCAGGTACTAAACCTGAGAGTTTGATCATCTTACGCGCGACATCATCTATCCTGACCGGCTCACCCATATCCAGGACGAAGATCTCACCGCCTCTTGCATATGCACCGGATTCCATAACCAGGGCTACAGCTTCAGGAATAGTCATAAAGTAGCGAATGATGTTCTTATCGGTTACTGTAACAGGACCACCATGAGCAATCTGCTGTTCGAAGATCTTAAGAACGGAGCCATTAGATCCAATAACATTACCGAATCTAACTGCCGAATAGTTGGTCCTAACCTTTATCTCCCCGTTATCAAACATCTTCTGAGCTTTCCTGTCCATCATCTGGATAACCATCTCACAGAGTCTCTTTGATGCACCCATGATGTTTGTAGGATTAACAGCCTTATCTGTAGAGATAAGAACAAAGCGCTCTACTCCCCACTTGGCAGCGGCCTGAGCCATCTTATATGTACCGCCAACATTGTTCTTGATTGCCTCGTTAGGAGATCCTTCCATAAGAGGCACATGCTTGTGTGCTGCTGCATGGAATATGATCTCCGGTCTGTACTTCTCCATTACCCAGTTAACTCTGTTTGTATTCCTTACAGAACCAATGAGAGCGATCATGTTGAGTTTATCGCCATACTTCTCACGCAGTTCACGTTCGATCCAGAAAGCATTATTCTCATAGATATCGAAGATAATAAGGAGCTTAGGCTCTGCCTTTGCAATCTGACGGCAAAGCTCCGATCCGATAGAGCCACCGCCACCTGTTACCATAACAGTCTTACCGGTTATATACTGGCGGATGCTCTTCATATTTGCTTTGACCGGATCTCTTCCGAGCAAATCTTCGATCTGTACGCTTCTTAAAGAGTTAACTGTTACAGATCCCTCGATCATCTGATAGATACCGGGGATAACTCTGACTTTACAACCAGTGGATGAGCATATATCCAGGATATCCTTACGATCTACGCCCCTTGCATCAGGAATGGCAAATATGATCTCATCGATCTGATACTTACCAACCATCTTAGGAATATCGTATCTGTTACCGACGATCGGAATACCATCTAATTCTCTGCCCTTCTTGGTCGGGTTATCATCAATCGCGCAGCAAACCTTGGAATTAAGATGCTGACTCATAACGATCTCGTGAATTACTTCCTTACCACAGGCTCCGGCACCGATTATCATAACATTAGCACCGTTCTTACCTCTGGTATTGACTTTGGTCATAAATCTGAGGAACCTGTACCCGAACCTCAGAGCTGTAGTGCTCATAAAACCAAATACGATACCCATTATCCATACAGATATAGGTAGACGTCTGATACCATTTATCTTCTCATCTACGATTACGATTACAGCAGCAACAGCAGTAAAGATCATCCATGCCTTTGCCATTCTCTCAAGTTCAGAAATAGATGCAAATCGCCAAATACTATTATAGAGCTTAAACATAACAAACAGGAGAACTGCTCCTGCTATACAAAACGGAATAACCTTAAGATATGACTGAATGAAATGAGGATCGATCTCTCTATACTTAAGATCGAATCTGATAAGGAGCGCAGCAAAGAAACTTGCTGCAATCAGTATTACATCCAAAACAGCTACTACAAGAGCTCTGAAAACCCATTGGCGACCTTTAACTTTTTTGGTTTTTGTACTATCCATTTTATGATTATTCCTCTGTTTTTCCTTTAATCAAATAAGCTACGCCATAACAATCCAATTATCTGATTGTTATTTCATAGCTTATGTCACAACGAAACCTCAGTAGCGCGACCATGCGACGACTGCTGAATTTCGCCGTCTTGTGGTTAATCTCAGATAACAATAGCGCCGATCAGTTTGGCGTTAGTGTTAGAGATTAGCATGATCTCCTTTGTAATTAATTTGCAGTCAGAGTAGTTTCTCTGTTCAACAAGTATTACACCATCGTATCCAGAAACAGATTCCAGTACCTTTGGATCAGCGAAGAAACTTTCTTTGACATCTGCCTTGACCCCTAGCTTTTTTATGAGATCCTTGATCTTATCCGCATCAGCAGTCCCGGTTACTAAAATCTTTTCCATTCCGAGAGTCAGGTTGCTAAGATTTGCAGCGATTAGCTTGTTGTTATCATCTTCGGACAAAGTGGAATCATCATCAGTCTTTAAATCAATAAACTGTTCGAAACGAGAACGTCTACCTAATGGTTTCGTAACGCCAATTTTACTCAATCCAATAAAACGTCCAAAAAACTTCGCTTGTGTAGAAAACTTTCTTCCAAACACATACTTAATAACTACAACAAAAATGCCAATTGCTACCACTGCCACAAAACCAAATGCTGCATACTTGAAAGCTGTTTTAACAGATAATGAAGACTCGCTTCCATCGTTAAAAGAAAAATACTCATACAGACTGTCCGCTCCGGATAGGTTTAATTCGGAAGCTATTGTATCAAGCGCCTCTTCATTAGTACTTATTTGTTTTTGTAACGACTCAAATCGATTTGCCGCGTTATACTGACTATCTCTCGTATCGTTATCAACTATATAGGAATTCTGTCTTCCAACCAAAGTAACAATATGAGATATCATTGTCTCATCTAATTCAGCATGCTTGACTTCTACCTGTTCAAGTATCAGATCCATAATTTTATTTGTTAATTCGGTTGTCGGACCAACAACTTCAATGGCAATCGTACCAGCGCTACCTGAAGCATCTGCCGAATCAACGACCACTGAACTTGACGTTTTATAATTAACCTCTATCAATTCTGCAAGATACCCTTGATTTGTATCCATCTCTTCTGCGAGACCTGATAAATACACACCAGACGATATATCCTGTGCATAAGATGACACAAGTGCCATATCAACACCCGTAGCTTGGTTGCCATCTATTGTAACCACGAGATTTGCTGTAGTAACAGCTTCGTTCTCAGTATTAATCTGCATGAGTATTGAGTTTGTTACATATTGGCGTTGATTCTCAATCTGATTATTAAGAACATCGTTGCTTTGGATCAAATCTTGTGCTCTGTTAACTTTAAGCACGCGTTCTTGATAATCTGCGTCTGACTCTCCGTCATATTGAATGGATGTATCCAGAATATCAACATCATTTGAAACTCTAAACGTCTTATATCCAAAGATAGCTCCTGCAAAGACGATCCCTGCAAATAGAATTATTCCCGTCTTCCTGAGTATAACAAATAGTAAATCTTTGAGATTGATCTCTATCGGTCGTTGCTCGTTATTGTCCATTTAGATCGTCTCCTAATTATTATAATATAGCCGAGTGTATTATAACATGAATGCCCCTATATTCAATTAAACTCAGCTCGCAGAATAGTCTATTAGTGGCTTGGTTTATTGTTAATAAATGGGCAATCTGTTCAAACAATAATATGCTGTTAGGTTTGAGAATATACAGAGTACAGTCCCGTATCAAGAACTTTTGTGTATCCTTCAAGGTAATATGATGAATCCCCTATGACAGATGAATATAGGACAATATAATCAGCAGGCTCATACGGAGTATCTGCGTTTATTACAACACTTTGCGTAGCTAGCAAACCGGTATATTGTTCTGCAGTCTCATAAACAGAAATATCATCATCTTCGCCTTCTCTAATTAGATAACAAACTGTTACAGGCTTATTATCTGCATCCTCCAAAATAGTATTGGCGATAATAAGTCCCTGATCATCCAGTTTATAATCGTTGATCGGAGTTAGATAAGTTGTGATTCTTAACAATGGGTTTGCCAATATGATCGATAATGCTAATGAGATCATTATGGCATTACGCTTGATCTTGCTGTTAACATCTTTGCTTTTGGACGTTATTATATATGCTGATATAACACACATAGGAAGCAGTGCAAAAGCAGCTTTTGTACCTGAGTAAAGCCTGAGTGCTAATGGGTTTAGAATAACCAGGACAAAAAGCAGTATGGAATAGGCACCTGTCAGTCTGTATCCTCGATTATGAGTCTTCCGATTCAAAAACAGAAGTGTTAAACAGGCCATAAAGATTGTAAAGTACAGAATGTGATCTCCCCAATACTCAGAAGCCACTCCGTTGATAACATCGCTTATATTCTTATGTATCCAATCGTATACGGCATTCACTTAGAATGTCCATCCTGTAAAGTTGATAATCAGAATTGCTGTTATTACATGTGGAATGAATGTCCAAAGACTTGTAAAGAAGACTTTAGGACTCTTTAACCTGAATGCTGCTATTACGTACCAAATACCCATCACTATTGCTGACATGATCAGTCCCATCAATGTCGCAGAATTACAGGATAGAGCAATGATCGCTATGAGCAATTGTCTGTAAAAGAGACTTGTCTGGTCCAAAATAGCCTTCGTCTCTTCTTTCTCAGTAAGTAACAGGAATGTGTAGAAGAATAACGGTATAAGCAATAGACAGAAACAATCTGATTTGGAATTCCATACCCAGATCATGAGACGTCTGCTTATTGTATAGTAGGAGATCTGTCCAAATTCGATCAAGAGCACATAGAAGAACATAAAGACAGCTTGTTTCTCATTCTTCGCCTTAGGATCCTTCTCATCTCCGAATAAGAACTTCCCGATTCTCCAAATGATCAGATAGTGTATAGGAACATAGAATACCGGGATTACCGTCTTGCACAGGATCAAGGGATGCAATCCAGACAGGATAGATATCATTCCCATAAACGGATAGTAAGATGTGAATACATACTTAAAGCTGATTTCACTAAGCGGTGTAGGATCTATCTGACCGGCCCATGTCTTAACGTATATTGCATTAGTATCTACGAAATCTGTGATCATAGTTATATATGTAACGTCGTCACCATAGATATATGGTTGCTTTACAACATATCTTACGAGTTGGTAGATAACGATTATGAGCGCAATATCAAAATAAGGATTCTTAAAGAAACTAAGATCAGGTTTTGATAGAGCCATAAACTCCTTTTTGTCTGCTGCCTTTAGGTACCTCAACACAGCACCTGCACCACTTACCAGGCTGATAAGTATTGCTGCAACTGCCGTTAAGGTCCTTGATGACCAGCCCATAAGGATCGCTGGTATATATATCAGGAAAAACAAAGCCTGAACTGCAGTAAAGCCAATTATATACCGGTCGATATTTCTCTTTAGCCCCAATCCGGTACCAAGCAGGAGAGGCCAGATGCCAAAGACCAGGATCAAGGCCAGTATAGCTTTAAGGATTTCTACAAATATATTCATGGGGCTAGTTTATCACAAGTGATATTCGAATAAAACACAGCAACATCTAAGCGTGATCAGGCATCTGCATATCTTCGATCAGACAAGTACATCTTATCGAACAACTTTTTGATTTCTTCCAATGTTACAAATTCATTAATATCGATTTTGCCGGCACTTAATAGCACTTTGTTATCCGTCTCGTTAATGTGAGTCAGAAAAAGGGATACTGTGGGTGTTGGTTGGTTTTTTGGGAGTTGTTTCAGGTCTCTTCGTACCGGATCTGTAAAATCTTGTGCTGTTCCATGAGTTGCATATCTGAGGGAGCCCTGCCATTCGTTGGGTAGGTTGGTCTGATCTGTTTGTATGAGGTTTAGGGTTTGTCTGGTGCATTCATGGTTCAGTTTGCCGGGACCATGGCGGGTTACATAGGTCCGTGAGACGTAGATGGCTTCGTCCAGGGGTTGGTTTATCTTGGTTAGGAATGCTTTTGGGTTGGTAAGGCCTGTGCTCGAAGCAGTGACATTAGGGGCGTACTCCTCGTTATCTTTATCCAGGAGCAGTCCCTGGCCGCCTTCGAAGATAAGGTCAGAATAGGTTTGTATGTCTTTGGGCTCTTGGATTATTACCTGCTTTGCATTCTTGTAGATCTCCCTCGCGCTGTTGATAAGGATGCTGTCGTCTCTTAAGAGGTCTATATAGCTTTCGGCCTCGCTTGTAAGGATTCTCTCGATGGCTTTAAGCCTTTGCTTTGTGTATTCCTGTCTTTGGTATCTTAAGGTCTGTATCAGATCCTGTTCTGTCTTGCTCTTTATTTTGCTTATGGTAAGCCTGAATCCTGCCCGGCATCTTATGTCGCATTCGTTTATGCCCATGCCGCAGCTTCCGTGCCGGTAATCTCCCCTGGATCTCTCTATCGCCATATTTAAGAGGACATCGTCTATGGTGGTTATGGCTGTGTCAGGTTCTGCGTAGATGTTTGGGATAAAGCCTGCTATCTGCCTGAATCCTTCGATTTCTTCTTCGAGCTTATAGAGGTCAGGATAGAAGGTATCTGCCCAGAGGGTATCTGCATGCCTGAAGGATCCCGATGAGAGCTCGTGGAAGACAAATCTGTATGAGGGTGTCTCTACCGTATGGCCGGACTGGGCACCGCCGTTGTGACGGATAACGAGGGGACGCTCCATAGAAGCTGCCAGATAGTCCGTTACAAGGCCCTTGCCTTCGTCACCGAAGTTTTTGCCGATCACGGCGATGTTCATAGAGTTATGGGACCTTGTTCAGGGAATATGCTGAGCTGCCCAAGAGCATTTACTACCGCAGGTCTCAGGATCTCGTCTACATCCATTGTGATCTTATTAATGTCTTCGCCCTTGATAAGCCTTATTGTGCCTAAGATAACATCAGGCAGGATATCCACATATTCCCTGTCTATACGGATCTTGTGACCGGTCAGTATGTCCGGATTCTCATCTCTTCTTCCCAGCATTATGTGGAATACATGGAACTTCTCCTCGAGCCTTCCCAATGTGGATCTTACGTTCTCAAAGACCAATTTGTCGCCTATTACCCGTCTTACGGTCTCGTGGTAGTGGTCCTCACGGATGGGGGCACCGTCTCCTATGGTAAAGACAAAACCCTTCTGCCCTCTCTTGTTTATGGCATCTATATTGGTATGCTTTAAGAGAAACTCCCAAAGGCACGAAGGGACCACCTGTCCCCTGCCGCCGTTCTCAAAGTAGATATCCAGAAGCTGCTCAGCGATCCTGATATCTGATTCGAACTGCGTTACCTGGAGAGGGGACTTGTCGCTGTAGTCGCCGTAAGCGGCACACATGAGGGCAGGATCCTCGACCACATTCGTGGAATAGAGCTTTGTTATCAGGTCGTTAAGTGCCTCCGAGGCAACCTTGACCGCAAGATAACCCATGGAGGCTGTAACATCGAGACCAACCACGATAGGCGTGGAATTAGGGTGGTCTTCGGAATCGAAACACTCTCTGGTCCCTATATATTTAGGATCGAACTTAGGATTGCACGATTTCCTGGTGAATATCTCGTTTACATTCCTGTCAGAAGACAGATTGCGGCTCTGCTTGAGCTTGGTCCAATCTGCAGCCGAATAACTGCCGTATCCCATATATTGTGCCTCCTCTACATCTTAACGAAGTTATGTTCGCCAAAGCCTTCTACTATCACCTTGTCCCAGGCCTTAAAGTCTTCGAAGGCATCGCTTGCCGGCCTGGAATTAAGGAATCTGTAGAGCTCTTTAGGCTCTGCCGTATCCCGGGCAAGCTCTATGGCAGTCTTTCTTAAAGAGATAAGGTCTGTCTTATCCGTTAGATCGTTCACATTGCGCCAGTCGCCAAAGAGCGCGCCCTCGTGAGTTACGGGATTGATAAAGACCGTATCGGGACTTATGCCGCCGTGGGTTATGCCTGCATAAGCCAGAGCGCAGCAGATGTTCTCCATACGGGATATTATCCAAGCCAGGTGCACTGACTCGTATGGTGCAAACAGGGATGCCGGATAGAAGATAGGGTTTCTCTTATAGACCAGAACTGTTCTTTGGTCCTCTAATGTCAGTTCAGACTTAAGCTCAGGGAAGGATCTGGCAAGCTTGGTATCTGCAGGAGGAAATGCGAGCCTTGACAGGCCTTGCTTAAACACTGCCGCTTCTTTAGCTGTCTCAAAGACATAACCAAGAGTCTGCCTTGCTATATAGAAGGTATATCCGGTATTTATCTGCTTATCCATGTATTCGATATTAAGAGCCTGGCCTGATGCAAGAGTATAAGTGTCTGTACCTCTCATCTCCCAGAATCTGTCCTTCGTATAGTCTGATTCCTTCCTTATGGCCTCAGACTTGTAGTAAGAAAGAAGCTTAGCCCTGAAGCGCTCGTTGCCCTCGAAATCCTTGTCGGACATAAAGGCCCTGGAGCCGCAGAAGGGGCAGGCAAATCCTCCGGCGCCTCCGAATTCCATCTGTCCGCCGCAGGAAGCGCATTTGTAAGTCAACATGTCTTTTTACCTCCGATCTTACTGATAAGTCTGGCAGAATACTCTGATACAAGGCCTTCCTTGGTTATAAGGAGCGTTATAAAGTAGACCGACGCCCCTGTCAGTATCTGGAGCAGGAGTTTCAGGATAAGGCCTTCTGCAAGAGTGCCGATAAAGTAGGCTGATACCGTCATGAGGGCGGTTGCAAAAAGGACCTTGATCGTCTCCATAAGACTTATCTCGGCTTTATAGTATCTGCTGCCCAGGCAGATATATATGACCATTACAACTATCTCAGATATGACCGAGCTGATGGCAGCGCCCTGCTCCGAATAGAGCCTGATAAAGAAGCAGTTGCCGATTATGTTGACAGCAGCGCCTACCGCAACACATAAGACCATCTGATTCTCGTGGCCTGTAACAAGTAAGATCCTGGATCCCAGAAGATAACCTATGGGGGATACGATAACAAGGAATGCCACCATCCGAAGGACCGGGACAGAGTTAATAAATTCATCTCCGTAGAGGAGGCGGATAGCACTGTCTGCCACTACCCAGATGCCGGCAACCATGGGGAGAGCTAAGACGATTATGGTATTAAGAGCCTTGGTTACCAGGTTTTTGAACTCAAGGGTCTTGCCCTCTTTGAAGTAGAGAGCAAGACGGGGGACTATTACGATGGTAAAAGTGTTTATCACCTGCTGAAGGATCTTGTTTATACCCTGGGCGTACTGGTAGTAGGCTACGCTGGTCTCACCCTTCATGTGACCTAACATCGTAACGTCCACAAGAGAGTAGAGCTCTATAGCAAGGTTTACCGTAACAAGAGCAAGGATAGGCTTCATGTGCCTTCTGAAACTAAGGCCCTTAGTCGTAAACCGGGTGATCCTGGGAGCGTAGATGATGTTCAGGATATAGTTTCCGAAATTACCGAAGACCAGAAGTCCTGCGTATATGAGGTAGTCTCCCTCGTCTTTTACCAAGATAAGGAGGAGCACCATAGCAAGCCCCTTGAAGATCATGTTCCTTATGGATATGAACTTAAACTCCTCGAGACCCTCGAACAGCCAGGAATTATTTATAAAGTTAAGGGCTATGGCGCCGCCGGTTATAAGATACAGGGGCAGATTAGCTCTGTACTGGGCTAGAGACAGTACTAATGTTACATAAAGTGCGCCGAAGATCAGGGTGGATATGCCATTGATCACCAGGAGCTCCGAATAGAGCTTCGACAGCTTGTCCTTATCGCCTCTTGCCTTGGAGATCTCCCGTTTGCCATAGGTGGGGATGCCTAGGAATGAGAGTATTACAAAGTAGGATGCAAGATTCTGGGCGATCCCTACCCTTCCTACTGCAGCAGGCATAAGTATCCGTGCCGCATAGAGCGTCATGACAAAGGGGTAGAGCACATTTAGCACCTGATAGATCAGGTAGTAAACGCTGTTTATTGCTATCGACTTTGGCTTGTTCATACTAGGTTGATTTTAGCATAATTTTTATTGATAATATTCTTTAGTATGAATAAAGCCACGTTCAAATACAAGGGAATACAAAGCAGGCTTAAGGCTCTTGATAATCTGAAGGATTCAGGAGCAAATATAATCTCGTGGCTGGACTTAAGCAGCGCTGTCTATATAGAGGGTACCTGTCCAAAGGCCTGGATGAGATACTTTGACTCAAAGGGTATAAGAGTAACTGACAACTGTTCTGAATCCCGTTATGCCATATTTACAGCTGCTCCTGACGAGGCAAGGCTTAGGGCTGTATTAGATATTCTCCCTGATGACGGCGCCATCCTATATCTTTGCGAAGGAGATCCCGTGTCCTGCGGTCTTGATACCCTGACGCTGGTGTCCTTCCCTGATAACAGGAAGACAATGCAGCTTTATAACGACAAGACCCCTCTTACAAGAGACGCGCTGATAAATATCATTCCCTCCTGGAAGAATGTTAAGCCGGGCAAGACCAAGCTCTGCGTTATTTATAAATCTTCGGGCGGGCCAAATCTCTCGTCAGTTAAGTTCAATACCCACAGAGCGCCTAAGTTCAGGCTTAATACACTGGTGTACGGTGGTTCTTGTGTTGTTAAGAAGGCTGCATCACCTGAAGCTTTGCCTCATCTGCTGCGTATCGCAGATAACAGCAAAAAGCTTGATGGCATCTACCGCAACATCTCGGTAATACCCTGTGAGGCAAAGGACGGCTCTCTGGTATTCCCCTATATAAGCGGCAGATCCCTTACCTCAGGTATAGATCCCTGTAAGGACTCTGTCGAATCTATAAGGGACAGGCTGATATCTGTTACAGATTCAATATTGGACTATAAGTGTGATCTTATCCCCTTTGAGCGCACAGAGCTCTTTGACAGGATATTCCCCTGTGCATTTCCGGATGCCGGCGATAAATGTTATCCCCTTATAAATCTCGATTCCAATATAGATAACTTCAAGGAATCAGAAGGCAGGATATACTGCTACGACTGCGAGTGGGTGGCGTCATTCCCCGTACCTGTCAGATTTGTAAGATTCAGAGCCTATTTCTACTACTATAGAGACAACATAAATGCATTGGAAAGCAGGATATCCCTTCAGGATTTCCTTAATATGTTCGGTTTCAGCAAGAAGGATATAGAGCTCTTCTCATCTATGGAAGAGACTTTCCAATGGTATGTGAACGGTCTTACTTAAGGCCTGTAAGGCTCATAAGCTCACTGTAGTTTGCATCCTGCCTGATATCCTGATAGTAGCCGTCCGGATACATATAGTTTGAGGGTACATCCCGGACCGTTATAAGCTCCGGGTCCTCTGAATAGCCGTTATCGATAAAGACATTCAGGAACTTAAGGTCATTATCTGTTATCTCAAGCTCAGTCTCATAATCGTTATACATAACGATCCAGACTGCCTCGCCGAATATATTAGAGTATCCGGGCTGGGATCCGTAGGGGAGGTAGAGCTCTGTAGATGCGCCCTCCTCGAACATCAGGCTTATTATCTCGATATCATCATCTGTGATCTCACGCTGGTATAGCTCATTCATGAAATCTTCCATACTGGACTTAACATAGGACATCATGTCGTATCTGGCAGGATCGTCAAATACAGCTCCGTGCTCTATCGCGAGCTCTACAAGTCCCGCATTGCCATTGCTTACACCGTAATCAAGGATACTGCGGTAATTGGCATCACGGCAATAGATAAGGTTAGGATGCTTATCCAGGAGCCTGTCCAATTCATCAAGCGAGTCCCTGCTGCCATCTTCTGCAAGGTCTATCATCTTGTAGTAGTTGCTGCTTAATTCATATACCTTCTTGCCGTCAGGAAGCTCTACCTTGACAAAGGCGGCCGTAAATATGGCATATCCTGCAACAAATATAAGCGGCAGCGCGAACACTATCCCAAGGACGACAAATACATTGCCGGCGGTCTTAACCTTCTTGCTATCTTTGGCCTTGCCTACTATCTTAAGTATTATCGCAATAAGGAAGGATAACAGCATCAGTCCTGCAAAAAAGAGCAGCACTGCTATCGCCACAGCCCCTATTACCATTCCCATAAATGCCATATGCTTTTACCCCTTAATACATGTTACCTGCAATTGTAACACAGGAAACAGACAAGTGCCCCCTGCCGCAGGGCAGGAGGCACTTGAGGTTTTAAGTCAGATCGTCTTCAGAAACCCTGTACAAAGGCTCTTGAGTCTGCCGATGTAATCCCCTTATAGGTCTTACCCGGAGCTCCGCCTCCCTTGGGAACAAGGACGATCTGGATACCTTCGAGCCTTGCAGATCTTGCTGCCGTACCTGCACTGGCTCCGTTGCTTGCCCATGAGAGCCATCCGATATCCTGGGCATGGACTCTGTAATAGATGTCGTAATGCTCTGCCAGTTCTCCGGTAAGCTCTATCTGAATACCTTCAAGCCTCAAAGACTGTCCCTGGGTACCGCTCATCTCACCGTTCTGTGTCCAGGCGGACTCCCAACCGATGTTCTGGACATGAGTCCTGTATCTGATGCCACCGGAGTACTCGTTGCCTGTAACAAAGATCTCGATACCCTCAAGCCTTAAGGCCTGACCGGTAGTACCGCTCATCTGGCCGCCTGATACATAGGAAGTCTCCCAGCCCTTGTTCTCTACATGCACTCTGTAGCTCACGGTTGTTGCCGTGCCCTGACCTCTCGGGACGATCCTTACCTTAACCTGTTCTATCCTCTTGGATTCGCCCGTCGTTCCTGCAAGAGTTCCGTCAGATACCCAGCCCTGCATATCTCCGTAATCCTGGATATGTACCGTGTATTCTACTGAGTAGTGCTCTGCAAGTTCACCTGTAAGCCTCATCTCGATGGCTTCGATACGCTTGGCCTGACCTGTTGTGCCTGCAGCGCGTCCCGCATCTGTCCAATCCATCCATCCGATATCCTGAACATGGACTCTGTACTGAAGAGTTCCTGAATACTGTGTAGGGTTCTTAAAGCTAATGGTTATCTGCTCAAGACGCTTAGCCTGTCCCGTTGTACCGATAGACATTATGCCTGTATCAGGATCTACTGTTACGCTCATGTTGCCTGTATCCTGAACATGTGCCGTGCCTCCTGTAAGGAAGGATGCAGAAGATGCAGGTGTAGGTGTAGCTGTAGGTTTCGGTGTTGCCGTTGCTGTAGGAGCTGTTGTAGCAGTAGGTACCGGTGTTGATGTTGGCGCTGTTGTAGCATTTGGCGTCGGCGTAGCTGCATTCTCAGGTGATCCTACTGTTGCGATCGCATAATCTGAGAAGGAGCTTGTCTCGAAGGTTACCGTGTTATTATCCGGATCGTATTCTGCATCCAGGACTTCGATACTGCCATTATGGTAGTGGAGCACCTTGATATCCTCTGAATCAGGCCTCGCTTCAAGTGCAAGGGTGATCTGTGCCGGGGCACTGAGCTCGCTCAGTTCTTCGTTCCAGATATTCTTGTCTGCTCCGTCGTAGACTACACTATTCGTATCAGTTCCCTGATATACGACCTTATCCAGGCTGATATCAAGATACGAACTGATCTGCATTCCATCAGATGCTGCCTCAAATGCTTCAAGCTCATCACCTTCTACAACTGTATCGTCAACAAAGAGTACGGCTGTACCGTTATCAATGGCGCCTTCGCCCAGAGTGATCTGTCCGTCTGTAACTGCCGAAGCACTGTTCTCGACCACATCTTCTACAGGTTCAAAGTCAGCCTGCAGGTGGAAGTTGCCGGGTCCTACTCTGAAGGTGTATGTGTACATGTTATCCGGATCTGCGTCAAAGCTGCCACCGTTAAGTCCGAGACTTACCAGCTGAGTACCGTAATCCGGTATGAACTTCATGGTGACTAAAGAACCTGCGGGAAGTACGGCTGAGCCGCCCAGGATTTCTCCGTCTGCTACGATGTCTTCCCAGAAGATCGCACTGCCCTCTTCGGTATCGTCAGCGGTATAGACTGTATCTCCTACCTCTACCTGAATAACCTCAAGCCTTGCGTTCCTGACATAGTCGTCATGGCCAATGTGGGCATCGTCGTAGAACCAGAGGAAGTTTCCTACTGCAAGTGTCGTCTGCTCCGGGTCGTCGTTCCATCTTGCGTCTATAGCTACGGTTGAGATCTCATAGCTGTCTGATATGGGAACCTGTATCTTAAATACCGTGTGCTGACTGTTAAATGCAGCAAGGAGCTCGTCGTATGTATCCGGCACCTGATCAGAATAATCCACACCGTTTACTATGACCTCAGATATGTACAGGTTAAACGGGATAGAGAATTCTATGTCGATGTTTCCCTCGCCATCAGGGACAAGAGGATTCGGAAACTCTATAGCTCTGTTATTCAGAGTTCCTGAAGGAAGAGGGTTATCTCCGATCTTAATACCGGCACCGGTGCCCTCATATGTATATGTTACATATGCCTGGTTTGTTGCGGCTAGATTGAAGGATACAGTGACTGCATAAGTCTCTGCGCTCATAGGATCTACGCCTATCTGTCCCTCATTGTCAGTTATATCGATATCCCGGAGGGTATCGCTGTATGCGAGCGTTGCCGCAGGAACAAATCCGCTGTCCGGAACAAATGTTATAGCGAGCGAAGTCACAGCCTGGTCAACCGTAAATATGGTATCGCCGCCGGAAGTCTCGGCTTCGTGAATCTGTCCGGCATCTATAAGGATGTAGCCTGCTTCGTATTGGATCTTGTAGTTTCCTGATTCTTCCGTATATTCACCATTAAAGCTTACTCTTGCCATCTGGTCTTCTTCTATGGGTTCGAAGGAGAATACAAGAGTATTAGATAAAGACCTGAGTCTTGTGTGGTCAAGAGTGTAAGTTCCTGACACAGGCTCTCCCCTCTCCTCTACTTCTGCGTTGCTTAAGATGGCGTAGCAGATATAGCCTTCCTCAGGTTCTATCTCGAATACAATGTCCTCTGATATCAGGTTCGGACTTCCGGGATCGGTGAAGGGATTGCCCTGAATGGTAACTTTTCCTCCCGTATAGGTCAGGCTGCCTTCCTGTTCATCGAATGTATAGTCTGATCCTATCGTAAGAGTCGGCAAGGGGTCGAAATTTACTTCAACCTTTATCTCATTATCCTTGCAGATGTCTTCCAGATAGAGCATACCGCCTTCGGCTTCTACTCTCTGTCCGTCCTGAAGGATGACCGGCATATAGCCTTCATCAGGAGTGATCGATATCGCTGCTGAATTGCCCTCAAGGACCAGATTGTAGGAGTCGACGATCTGCGAACCGCCGGGGCTGACTCCAATGATCTCTGCTACTGAATCGAATCCGGATACTGCCAGAGTTCCGTGCTCGAAAGTAAATGTTATGGTCCCTTCTTCAGGATCCTGAACGGGCTCTGCACCGGATCTGATATTAAGGACAAAAGTGTCACCCGTAAGATCTACATTTATGGGAAGCGAGCCTTCGATAGGATCGATACTTGCTTCAGTGCCCAGGTTATTGCCGTCTATCGTGATAGAACCTTGGTATCCGTCATCAGGGAAGAGTTCCATGTAAAGGCCGGTATCGCAGTCTATTACCCAGCCAAGCTCCTGATCTTCGCGGATCTCAAATACAGCAGCGTCATCTGTGTTAGTAACTGTCAGATAGCCGTTCTCATAAGTGACGATAACATTACCTGTCTGATCGTCCTTATTCATTCCAAGGGCACCGGTAAAGACAGCTGTACCGTATGAAACAGGATCTTGTGGCCTGAAGGGTTCATTGATAGCCATCCTGTCGCCCTCGATATTTATTATGCAGGAATTATCTTCATCCAGCTCAAGCTCAAGATCGTCTCTTATAAATGAATTGATAACGTAGCCTTCTTCCGGAGCGTATGTGATCTTGATCTGATCGCCGGTCCTTATACAGAATGAGGCAAAGAAGGTCTGGCCCTCATCACCTGAGTCACCTTCTGTAAAGAGATCCTGCGCTCCTCGCCATCCGTTGCCGCCGCTGGTAAGTTCGATGGTTACGGTTCCGCCCTCGTAAACGAAGGTGTAGCTTGTTCCAGGCAAAGTCTCATCTCTCTCCCAATCGTCCGGGCCGTAGGTATTGTACTCGCCGCCTTGTATATCTATGTAATTGTCGATACGGATACCCGCCATCTCGAAACCGATATTCAGGTCATCTGCATTGCCCTGCTCTTCTACCTCGATAATGTAAGGTTTGCCTGCCGGGATCGGGGTTTTGTCGCCTTCCCCGTAGATATAAGCCGTATATCCGCTTGATGGCGTGGTCTCAAGTGAGAAGGTATCAACTTCTGACCAGAGGACTATCTTGATGGGGGAATCCTCTGTCCCATCTATCTTCTGAGTTATGATCTCGCTTTCAGACGTAAAGATCAGCTTATTGCCGTCCATACAGTTTATCGTAATGGTCTTGCCGTCTTCGGATCTGCTGAATTCCTGAACATCAAATGGAGCGATCACGTTTATGCCGAAGCATTCATCGCTGTCAAATTGAGTGTACATAATAAGGGAGATATCGTGAGGTGTCTCCTCAGCAGAGACATCTATATCAGTAAGCGTGACAGCAACTCTACCATTATCATATTCAAGGAGATCATCACTTATTTCCTCATCGCCCAGGTAAGCACCGCCAAACATAATATTTTCGTCATCAGTTACGGTGATCCTGAGGTCGATATTGGGATAGTAGTATTCTCCCTCCGGGTCTTCCTGCCAGAGCTCGTCAGGCAGTCTGAAATACATATTCATCAGTTCCCACTGTCCCTGCTCCAGCGTAACTGTACCGCCCGAGACACTGTCAGGATAAGGGAATCCGTCAAAGAGATCATAGCTTACTTCATGCCAGTCATCCGTACCGCTTACTCTATATTCAGCCGTATAGGAACAGGCAGTTCCCGTAAGGTCGGAACTGTCGTCTATCCTTATGCAAAATGACAGGGGATCTGCAAACATGGCCTCTACCCAGATCCCGTCTGTAAAGACAAATTCTGCCCACCATTCAAACTGAGGATCGTCCTCTATTGGATTTAAGTCTGAGGTATGGAGCACGATGCCATCAGGAATGGAGACAGGTTCGCCTTCTCTGCCGTTAAAGCTGATGCTTGACCTCTCTTCGGGGAAGATCCTGTCTGTATTTTCGATATCTGCGGTACCTTCCAGGATCAGATTACCGCCTGATTCGATATAGATGCCTGCTTCAGATCCTATAACGACCTCGCAGTTTACAATGGTGAGTGACTCCCCGCCATGTATGGTTATATCTTCTGTAATGGTGGTATCCTGATCGATCACATCCGCGGAGGGTTCTACGCCCTGACTTGCAAAATCGAAGAAGAACCAGTGATCACCCTGAGTATAATCATCATAGTGATAGATCACGGCATTCTCTTCTTCCATAAATGTCACCAGATCCATATCGGGATCATGAGCCTGCTCAAAGTCAGCGCTGTCTCCGGTATAGCCCGCTTCAACTATGTTGTCCTCGAATCCGATGCCAAGATCCATCCCGGTTATGTCCGGATCAGGACTTGCAATGCTAAAGGTATATATACCAACGCCTTGATCAGCCTCCTCAAATTCAACATCTGTAACAGGTGTCCAGGTCTCCTGACCGTCAAAACTGTACATGAGTGTCAGATCTCCTACAAGATCCTCTGTGTCCAGCACCAGACCGAACTGCACAGACGGACCTTCGTCAGCGAATACATCTAACACCTGGAAAGGCAAGAATCCCGCAACCAAAGCGCCGGCTGTCAGGACTGCCACTGCCTTTTGCGCAGATCTCTTGATCGTCTTCGATTGTCTCATAAGTGATCCTCCTTCCGGGAAATCAAGTTGTATAAAGAAATTTTAGTTTTAGGCATGGCTAGTTAAAAGGATAGTTTTGGTATAGGTTGGCCTATACTCTGCAAAAACGGGTTAATTATCTGTGAACTGGATGTTTCCGAATGATAGAATAGGAAACATGAATAAGAAACGAAATTCGCTAATAATCTGTCTTCTTATCTTCCTCTGTTTCGGCTGGATGGGTTCGGCTTATTTCACCTGGTATTACAAACTCTTAGGCCTTAATATGCCGGGAGAGATGGCCGACCTGGTATTAGATGTTATCGGATATATCATTCAGGCTGTAGGCGTTCTGGCAGGATACTTCCTGTGCAGGTTCCTAAAACCTGTTTTATTCCATAAGTACGTTTTCGCTTTTGCAAGTATCTTATGTTTTGTCTTTGCCGCCCTGTCAGTTATTCCGGGATCCTTTGTGGTGGTAATGATATTCGGCCTGATATCCAATCTATTCTATGGAATTATCTTCTATATGTATCTATATAGGCTTGCCCGGGATATCCCGGATGACAGGAGAGCGATCATCTTTGGCATAGGGTATGCTTCAGGCAGCATATTCACCTGGCTTATATCCCTTATCAATGACGGAGCTTTCATAAGCAGCAGCTATATCCTTATCGTCTATGCCGTAATGACTGCATTATCCGTCTATGTATACTACCTTCCGGTCTCATCCGAGTTTAGTCCTTCGCCCTCAAGGAATGCCCCCGCGCCTTCACGCAATATACTGATCCTCTCCGGATTAACAGTACTGCTTCTCAGTCTGTCATCAAATCTGGGCGGTTCATTCCAGACCGGAGATCTTACGGAACTCGGCAATATAGTTGAATTCTCCAGGAGTTTTTATTCAATAGGGCTGATCGTAGCAGCACTTATCTGCGACAAGAGCCGCAAGGCCGCAACGATATGCTGTCTGGCCTCTCTTTTCGCGCCCTTCGCGCTCCTGATATTCCGGTTTGTCAAGGGTGCTAACATAGGAATCTGGATCGCAGGGTATATCCTGCTTGCTTTCTTTGTGGTATTCCGCTGCATAATGTTTACGGATCTTGCCAGGATGAGTCCGGCTCTCCTGCCCCTTGCAGGACTTGGAATGTTCTTCGGAAGACTCGGAGATGCCCTCGGCACTTATATAACCATGAACACCGGCGCCAATATCGAGCTTCAGATCGTGATCACATCCATAGTATTTGCATTAACGATCGCCGTGTCACTGCTGTTCTGGCATAAGACCTACATGCAGCCTCAGACCGAATCCATGAGTTTCGAATACATTCTTGAGGAATTCTCCTCAAGTTACAACTTATCCTCAAGAGAGGTGGGAGTGCTCAAACTCCTTTTGGAAAGGAAATCCAATGGCGAGATCGCAAGCGAGCTCAATATCTCCGAGAGCACAGTCAAATTCCACGTCAAGAACATCTTAAGGAAGACCGGGTGCTCGAACAGGAACGATCTTATATCCACTTTCTACAGCTGAGCAGCTTTGTGTTATAAGCGGCATCGCAGGCCTTGTAACCCGCAAGGTGCTCCTCAAGAAACTCGATAAACAACTTCCACAATAATCCTGACATGGTAAAATCATATTAACCATCCTTTAGACAGAGGCATACACAATGAAGTGGAATTGGAAGAAGGATCTTAGTACGATAGCAGGCATAACCATTGCTTCTGTGGTAATGGCTGTCAATATCAAGTCCTTTGTCAGAACAGGCGGACTCTATCCCGGCGGTGCAACCGGTCTTACAATACTCATACAGAGCATATTTAAACTCTACTTTAATATTGAGTTACCCTATACCCTGATCAACATCCTGATCAACTCGGTCCCTGTCTACATCGGTTTCCGGTTCATAGGCAGGAAATTCACTATCTACTCGGTCATAACCATAATCCTTACCGGCATACTGACAGACCTGCTCCCCGGGCTTCAGATAACAGAAGATATCCTGCTGATAAGCATTTTCGGCGGCATCATCAACGGAGCTGCCATAAGTATATGTCTCCTGTCGGGGGCAACTACCGGCGGTACGGATTTTATTGGGATATATCTGTCAGATAAGAAGAATGTAGACTCATTCAATATCGTTCTGGCCGTAAATGCAGTGATCCTCCTTATGGCAGGCCTGTTATTCGGCTGGGACAAAGCCCTTTATTCCCTTATCTTCCAATATGCTTCGACAACTGTTATCCACGCCCTCTATAGAAAATACCAGCAGTCCACCCTGTTTATCGTAACTTCAGCACCTAACGAAGTTACCGAAGCGATCTACCGTATAACGGTACACGGCGCCACCATCCTTGAAGGTGAAGGCTCCTACGATCACTCAGAGCGTAAGGTCATCTATTCAGTTGTATCCAGAGCCGAAGCCTCCAAGGTAATAAGCGAAGTAATGAAGATCGACAGTCATGCCTTCATCAACGAGATAGACACACGCAGACTCCAGGGCAATTTCTACCGCAGGCCTGAAGAGTAAGCTTAAATCCTAAATAGCATTACGCACCAAACAATAATGCTGCCACTTCAATTAAGTGACAGCATTATTAAGTTCAGTATTGATCAGTGCTAAGATCAGTCGCCCCAGATAGGAACATTGGAGAAAGACTTTGTGAAATAGTTCTTAGTTCCAACAAACCTGGTACCTTCAGGAGCGTATATACCGATCGTTCCATCCATTGTCGTAGCGGAGTTGAATACTGCTCCATGCTGTGCGATCAAAGTATAGCGAATAATTCCTGTCTGACCGGCTTCAACTTTTTCTTCTATACCACCATAGTAATCATCATTAGCTGCTTCGCTGCCCGGTAAACCGTTACTGTCACTGGTGTAATCAATTACCGCATCACTCAGGAAGAAAGACAGATCGTATTGAGTGTTATTTACAACCTGAAGTGTAATCGTTATACCACGCTTAGGCGTTGTTAAATAACTGTATCCAATTAGCTTGATTGTAACGCCGTTCTCTGAAACTATGGTAACCGGGTTAGATAAGGTGTGTGAATACCCGGCCCTGTTATCTGTCGGAACTGTAGGCTGAGCCGAGGAAACATAAGTGTTGGTAAAAGATGTATTCATTGTTCTACTGTCTGCAGTTAATGTTACAGACTGCTGAGAGTTACTGGGATTAACTGTATGTGTATAACCGGATACATCTCCACCTGACTGGGTTATCGTATAGGTTCCGAGAGGGAGACCTGATATACTCGTACTTTTGTTGCCATTTACAGTTACGGTCTTGGAGTAAGATGACGGACCTGTAATCTTGTAAGTATAAGACAGCGATGAAGCAGAAGAATATCCATTTGCATAGTTATAGATAGTTACTGAGCCTGTAGGAACAGGTGTTGTTGTAGGCTTAGGGGTTGCCGTTGCTGTAGGCTTGGGTGTCGCTGTAGGCCTCGGTGTTGACGTTGCCGTAGGCTTGGGTGTCGCTGTAGGCCTCGGCGTTGATGTTGCCGTAGGCCTTGGTGTAGCTGTAGGTCTGGGCGTTGCTGTTGCAACGGGTCTAGGTGTCGCAGTCGCATTGGGCCTGGGTGTTGCAGTTGCAACAGGCCTTGGTGTTGCAGTTGCATTCGGTCTGGGTGTTGATGTTGCATTAGGCCTCGGCGTTGATGTAGCAGCAGGTCTTGTTGTAGGAGTTGCTGTAGCAGCAGGCCTTGTTGTAGGCCTGGGAGCAGGCGTAGCAGGGGCCTTGGGAGCTGTGCCTGTGGACCAGGTTGTAGGAGTATTACCTACAACACAAGGATTAGAGATCGCACTTGCGATGCCCGATCTGTTGCCCGGGTTTGATCCGTTCTTGGCAACAAGGACGATCTGGATCGCTTCCAGTCTCCTGCCCGTGCCTGAAGTACCGCTCATCTGCCCGTTCTTTGCCCAGCCGAGCCAGCCGAAATCCTGAGCGTGCACTCTGTAGTATATATCGTAGTGGTTTGCTATCTCACCTGTAAGGGCGATCTCGATACCCTCAAGGCGGTAGCTCATTCCCTGGGTTCCGCTCATCTCACCTGCGGTAGCCCACTTGGTTTCCCAGCCAATATTCTGGATATGCGTATGGTATGTGATGCTTCCTGCGTACTGGGATCCGTCAAGATGGATCTCGATGCCCTCGAGTCTCTTGGCCTGACCTGTTGTGCCGGATACTGCGCCATTGCTCTTCCAGGCTGATTCCCAACCGTAGTCCTGAACATGGACTCTGTATCTGACAGATGTAGAACCTGATCCGATGGGAACAAGTCTTACCTGGACTTCTTCAAGTCTCTTGGACTCACCTGCAGTACCGGCCATTGCGCCGCTGTTGACCCAGCCCTGTGCATCTCCGTAATCCTGGATGTGCACTCTGTACTGGACCATATAGTGCTTGGCAAGCTCACCCGTAAGCTCCATCTCCAGCCCTTCGAGTCTTAAAGCCTGTCCGTGAGTACCGGCTTCCTGTCCTGCATTTCTGTAAGTCTGCCAGCCGATGTTCTGAACATGGACACGGTACTTAAGGGTACCTGCATAGCCTGTGTTGTTCTTGAAATTAATGGTGAGAGACTCTACACGCTTGGACTGTCCTCTTGTTCCGAGAGTCAGTATTCCTGTGTTTGCGTCCCATTTTGCTTTAGTGTCGCCGTAGTCCTGTACATGGCAGACACCGGATAAAGTGTAGTTGGTTGCAGCCTCAACATCCTGTTTGGGTGCAACGTTGATAAACGTTATGACCATTAGCGCAACCAGCATAGCGGACATAAGTTTATAAAGCCTTGTTCTCATTACTCGGGGTCCTCCTGGGGAAATTCACAGATAGTTTACACTTTCTTGTAGTGAATTTAAATACCAAAAGTCCTAAATTTATCTTTATATTTAGGCAGGTTGTACAAAAACGTAGATATCACATATGAAGCTTGAGATAGATCCTGCCAAGGAAGCTCATGAGCTTTCTGATCCTGACTGATCTTTCCACATCTCTTTTGCTAAGGCCTAAGTGAGGTGCAGCCTTTTCGGCCAGGTGTCTGTGCTCTGCTATGTAGGCCTTGCCCTCCTCCCCCTTAAAGACCTTGGAGGTGTTGGAGCCGGATCTGAGCCTGAAGAAATTAAGCGGCTCGTGAATTATGTAGACATCCCCCTCTATTGCAAGCCTTGCGAAGAACTCGTAGTCCAAAATGTACTTAAAGCCGGTATCGAAGCCTTCACGCCTTGTCTTCGTGTCAGCCCTGAAGGTATTTGCCAGAGGTGCGCCGAGATAGTCCCTGCTAAAGAGGGAATATCTTACGATCTCCTTGCCGGATACCTTGCCCTTCTTTTTGTATCTTAAGTATCTGCCCCTTACCTTGCCCTCACTGTTTACAAAGGCTGTATCAGATTCAACGGACAGGATGTCCGGATCTTGTTCCAGTATCTCTACTTCTCTTTTTATGAGATCTTTGTCTATAAGGTCGTCTGCGCAGAGGAGCTTGATGTATTTGCCGGTGCAAAGCCCCAGGGCTTTGTTCCAGTTACCGGACATCCCAAGGTTATTATCGTTTCTTTGCCTTACCAGGGTAATGCCGGGCAGCACTTCTATAGCAGATATTATGTCCCAGGATGAGTCCCGGGAATCGTCGTCCGTTATGACCAGCTCTATGGGGCGGTAGGACTGCTCCAATACAGAATCTACCGTCTCCTTCAAGGTAGCACCGTTGTTATATACAGGGATAGCAACAGATACCAGAGGATTCACTTATCTTCCCTGCCCCGGTCTTCTATCTCTTTGCGCAGGAGAGCCATCTCCTGTGTAAGCCTTGTTACCCTGCCTGACATTCTGGACAGTGCCACCGACAATGCGAAGATAACAAACCCCATGTAGAGGAATCCTACAAAGAAGACCATGTTCACCGGGGAGAAGATGCCTATCGCATTGGAAAGAGCGGTCATGAGCCCGGGGAAGATATCCAGTATGAGAATGCCCACCGACACCAGGAACCAGGCCAGGGTGTATTTGGGCTGGATAAACTTCTTCACGGTCATGACAAACAGGATGCCGACAAAGACAAGCACCATCACTGCGATTATTATCTGGATCTTAAGCGTCATCATGTGATCTAACCCCCTCGAGGATCAGGGCGAATGTCACCTTGATCATGTAATAGGCTCCCTTGAGCAGATGTATTGAGGATCTGCCGCCCTGCCTGGCCTTCATTATAACAGGGACTTCAACTACTTTAAGCTTGCTCTTAAGTGCCATAAGGCAGCTCTCAGGCTCGGGAAAATCCCGGGGATAGTCCTTGGCCCAGAGCTCCATGGTCCTGCGATTTATCATGCGCATGCCTGAAGTAGGGTCAGTTATCTCCTTGCCGCCAAGGAGCCTTATGAGCCATGTAAAATACCTGATCCCGCCTCTTCGCAGAGATGTGGACTGGAAACCTTCTTTATCTATAAAGCGCGATCCGATACAGATATCGGCTTTCTTTTCGATAAGAGCCTTCTCCAGGATTTCTAAGTATTCCGGGTCATGCTGACCGTCGCCATCCACCTGCACTGCCAGATCGTAATCGTTCCTTACGCCGTAGATATAACCTGCCTGGACTGCGCCTCCGATGCCAAGGTTAACCGGCAGGTTTATGGCAGGAATACTATTTGCTGCAAGGATATCCCCGGTATTGTCGCTTGAGTGATCGTTTACAACAATGATGTCAAAAGAGGGCGCCTTGCTCCTTATAGCGTCTACTGTCGCCTTGATGGCTTCGCCCTCATTATAGGCGGGGATTATCACAAGTTTACGAAGACTCATAAGATCACCAGAACCCCGGCAGGATAAGTATTGAGCATATGGCAAAGGCGATCTCTGCCACTTCGCATATGCTTATTGCCAATATAAAGCTGTTGTCATTTGTATCCTTGAATACCAGTCTCTTGCTCCTGGTAAGAACCAGGATCAGGGGCAGGAATGGAATAAAATATCTTCCCTGTATGCCCAGAAGGATAGATGAATCCGTAGGAGTGGAAGCGAAGAGCATGGAAGCAAAGATAAGTGCAAAACCGATGAGGCAGACAGAGGCAAGATAGATCCTTGATCCCCTGCTAAGCCCCTTGCCGAGGGAGTCTTTGCGCATGGCAGCAAGCAGCAGGATGATTATAAATGCAAACATTACGATGCCGGGTACATAGACAGAAAGCCCCAGCCTTCCTCCGATAAAGCTCTGGAGATACACCTCGCCCTTGGCGCTCAAGGTCCTTGCGATAAGAGCCAGGAACCCGCTCTTATGCCTGAGCAGATAACCTGCGGTATAAACATTGGTAAGGCCGCCCACCATTCCGCTGTGGCTGGAGGTGGATCTCATGGTCTTTGTTATAACGGGGATAAGCTTTATCAAGGCAGCAAGAGCTACCGGCAAACAGAGTCCCAGGATCGCGCCTGCCTTAAGGAGCTTGCCCTTGGGTCTCTTTTCGAAGCTGAATTCAATGAGCACAATAAGGCCCAGGAGCGGTATATATACTCCGCCCTTGCAGAGACTGAGCACTACGGCTGATGCAAGGGTAACAGTCCAGTCCAATACCGACCTTCTGTCAGGCTTTGCTATAAGGAACAACGAATATGCGGTAAAGATAAATGCCATAGCGATTATAAAGCCGTCGTAGGAAGTGGATGCTATCTCCTGCAATGACATGGGGATAAGCGCGCAGCAGGCCATCGCCGCCTTGGCAAAAGGCATCTTGCGTATAGCTACGTAAATGAGCAGTGTAACGGCAATAAGTGTCATAAGTCTTGCAAAGAGCATTGTAGTAACGCCGTTAAGCCCCATAAGCCTTGCAATTGTAATTCCTATGGCTCCCGGCAGATAGCAGACAACAGGAGCGTTGGTCACCCTGCCGGTATTGCCGTATACCGGGGTATATTCAGTCTCCTCTGTCTTCTGCATAAGACCATAGTATATATCGTTATACTTAGCTGCCCTCACCTCTGCAGTGGGAGCCTCCGAGCTGTCCTGCTCCGTCACTCTCTTAAGGATGCGGCTCGGCTGCTCAATATCCTCGATACCCATAATGGAATTAGACATCGCGTAGCAGTTATTCATGTGATATCTCTCGTCAGGCACGCAGATACTGGGGATGAGTATGCTCATTACAAAGCCGAGGACAAGAGCTGCGATAAGATAAGTCGCGGCAGTACCTATAGGTCTTATGTTGTTTATCAGATAGAGTGTATCAGCCAGGAGCATGGATATTACAAGCATTGTAAGGAGCAGGTTTATAACATTTCTCCTGTTAGTAAAATCGTATGCCCTTATACGGATATCCTGACCTTGCTGAGTGAGGCTCAGTGTACAAGTCCCATCTCCGTCAAGAGACCTGCTCATTGCCTTAAGGTTCAGCTCTAATACCAGATGCTCTTTAAGACCCGTTTCTTCGATCCTGGTTAAGTTATCAAGTCCTTCAAATCTGCTCCCGGCAGTTATAAGGTCCTTGGGGCTTACTGTCCCTTCATCTAATGTCCTTCCGGAAAGGTTATCCTTTATCTCGTAACTTATATCAGTACTTCTGTCTAGATCAGGGCTTAATAGCATTATTACCGAATTGCGCATCGTGATCCCTGAGGTAGAACTTACTTCTTCACAGTCACAAAGAGCCGCTGCAAATTCATTCTCCTTCTCCTGTATATACCTTCCGGAATCTGAATAAACGAGTACAAAGACCATGGCAAAGACAAGATTAAGGATAACCATGCCTGTTACTATCTTCTTTAAAGAAGACTTTGCGATCCTTGGCGGGTTGTCCTTCTCCCCATTGGTAAGGGGCATCTTCCTTACAAAGTAAAGGTAAGCTGCAAAACCCAGTATAAGGAGCGAAGCTATGTAGTAAATGACAGGTCTTACGATATCTCTCAGATCGTCTCTGTGTACGCTGGCAAGATAGAGCTCCCCGTCTGAAAGAGATACCGTTACCGGGTGCTCTCTTGTTATGTTTATGCATCTTGCTTCGATATGCCAGGTGGTGTCCTCGTCAGCGTGATATGTAAATGGGATAAATACTCTCGCATCATCGTACTGATGGTCTCTTAATGGATAGTCGTAGCAGAGCATCTCGGTGCCTGTCTCAGAATCCCTTACGATAAAGCGGATAGCTTCATCCCCGCTATAAGCACCATTGCAGTTAAACCCGCCCATGGTAATGCCGCATATATCCCCAAGGAAAGTTATGTCCCCCTCGGCCTTGCGGAACTTAAAGAGATCCACCTCCTCAGTAGGTCCTTCGGAGTTAAAGGTATAGGCATAGGTATGGTAACCGGACGTCCTGATGCCAACAATAAAGCAGGCCGTGATAACCAGGGCCGCAAGGATAAATACTATCAGGACTGTCTTACGCTCTTTATTCATATATTTATAAAATAGTATTTTAAACGCATCACCTTAGCATGTAAAGGAATTTGAGCAGGAGCCCCATTCTCTTAAGTGCCATAGCTGTCCTAACCGTGGCTCTTATCTTAAATGTCTCGCCTTTGGGGTTAGTTATCTTAAGCCCGAAGATGCGTTCATAGCCTGTAAGATTAGTATCAAGCCATGCGATAAGCCTGTCATAAGTATCCTTTATCTCTTCTTTTGCTGATCCCTTGCAGGTAAACATCAAATACCAGACTGCGTGTTTAAGCAGCATATAGTCTGTGTAGACGCTCCTGCTGTCCGGATCCATATCCCTCAGGGAATTATCCAATACCATTAATAGGTCTTCTGTCCTGTTATCAGCAAGACGGCTCATGTTGGAGTGGGATTCAGACTTGGGATCTATCTTCCACACATAGCCTGACTGCTTTATTGCGGTAACTTTCCTGCCATGTGTCAAAGCCACATAATTAAAGTAGAAATCCTCACTGACTCTGGTATCCATAAATCTTATATGGTTATCTTCGATAAGACTTCTGAGATATATCCTGCCCCAGGGCGCCGTATTGCGGTATATGGCATATGGGCCTGACGGGTCAAGGTCTCTGCTTTTATAATGCACTCCGTCTGCGGTCTGTCTGGTGCCGCCTATGACAATATCAGCATTCAAGCTCTCTATAGCATTAACAAGGCCCGATATATAATCAGCAGGGATAAGATCGTCCTGATCCATAAAGACTATGTATTTGCCGCTTGCCTCGTCAAGCCCCCTGTTCCTGGCAGAGCTAATGCCGCCGTTAGTTTTGGCGATGACCTTAGCATTAAGGTCTTTTGTAAGTTCCTTAAGAAGGTCGTAGGATCCGTCAGAAGAGCCGTCATCCACAGCGATAAATTCGATGTTGGAGTAATCCTGACAGGATATAGCCTGCACGGCATCTGCAAGATACCGCACCCCGTTATAGACAGGCATTATCAATGATACAAGACAATCTGACATATGCAGATTATAACAAATAAAGTTCCTCTTAACTCTAAGGATTTCCCAAATGGCGATAACCCTGACAGATTCGCTGACATGTTCGCTATAACAGCGAACTCCTTAGCGAACCTTATACATTGTTGTAGCAATGACGGGTGATGTTCGCTGACATGTTCGCTATAACAGCGAACTCCTTAGCGAACTTTATACATTGTTGTAGCAATGACGGGTGATGTTCGCTGACATGTTCGCTATAACAGCGAACTCCTTAGCGAACTTTATATATTGTTGTAGTGTTTCGCCCTTAAACTAAAACGTCTTCGCGGCTTAGCCACTTACGCTGGACAGTCTTGTTGGTGAAAGGTGCAACCGCTGCTCCAGATACAGCCTTATTTTCGTCAAGAAGATCTGCCACCCTGACCGTATGACGGACAAGGATCTTGCCGCCGGCTTTCTTTATGTAGATGGAGATATATGTTGTCTCAGGATCAAGATCGCCTATGGGTATGGACTTGCCGTATGCCTGATCATTAAGATCCATTGCATAGTGGGCAGGACTTGATATAGTGGAAGCATCCCATACATAGAGATCAGCCGTGCCGGTATTGTTAAAGTTAACGTCATTTACAAGGTGGTCAACACTTACATTAAGACGGTTGCCGAACAAGGCCCTGTCTAAGTGGACCTCTCCGCCGGATACGCCGGTGCAGCTCTTCTTGAATGTATCGAAATTAGCTGTGCTTATTACCTTATGCTCATTCAGATCATATACGGCAAAGCTAAGGCCTCTCTGGGAATCGGCATAATCCCTGTGGTTGATCCTGATGGCGCAGCCTGAACCAGTGTGGAAGTTAGAGCTTGCGATAAGGTAATCCGTACCGTCAGGAAGCTTGTCCCTTATGCCGATAAGATCCTCGGAGCAATCCTCCTTGAGGACCTCGCCGTTGCTGAGAACACCGTACCATGAGAGCCTTATCTTCTCATCAAACGAAGCCTCAAAACCTGCATTTCTAAGTAGCTCAAGAGTAGAATCCTGCAGGTGCAGCGATGCTTCGTCACTTACAGTCGCAAGGAGGACTGTATCTTCCATACCGAGATAGTGCTCCAGGTACTGGTCTATATTGAGATTAAGATAGTAGTCCAGGCTTGCAAAATGCTCAGTGTCCTTATAGACGATATGCTCGTTATCCTCGCTGTCTGTAACTATGGCAGTAAGAGTGATTATGGATGTATCCTTGAGTTCAGATACGTCGAACTCCGCCTGATATGTGAGATCCGGCAGACGTACCATATCGTAGGTACCGAGATTAACAATGCCGGAATGCGTAGTCACGCTGAGCTTTACAGCCTTGATGGGCTCATCTGCTGTCTCAAGACCTCCAATGGTGATGGTAACCGTGCTCAGTTTTTCGGTGTCCTTGTTATATGCAGGTTCAAATCCGATGTTTAATACTGAGTTTGTATCGTATACAGCCAGATCAAAGGGCTCAAATCTGGAGATATTCTCCTTGAGGAATGTGGAATTTCTGGCCAGCTCGGTATTGCAGTACTGGATATTGTACTCTTCCAGCAGCGTCTGCTCGTCTGAATAAAGGTTAACGCCAAGACCTAATCTGTTGCCCTGGATCTCGCAGCCCATAGCAGCAAGTGTTGTGGGGAACATATCAAAGGTTGAGAAAGTCCTTGATTTGCGGGATAAGCCGTCAAGCCCACCTGTTACAGCAGAGTTTATAACTGTGCAATAGGTCCTTCTTAAGTAATTGTCGTCTACATGAGAGCAGAAGTTGGAATCCATAGTCGTATGGTCTCCGCAGATAACTATGGTCGTATCCTCGTAGAAAGGCTGCTGCTTGATCCAATTGACAAACTCAGCCACCTTCCTGTCAGAGCATGCGATTACATTGGCATACTGGTTGCCCTCAAACTCATTGGTGCAGTCCGGGCATACCCATCCGTCCTCGAAATGAGTATCTACTGTCAGCATAGTAAAGTTGAAGGGCTTATCCTGAGAAGCAAGGTCAAGGATCTCCTGCTTTGCAAAGTCGAAGAGCTTGTCGTCTTCGAAGCCCCACCATACCTTGTATCCCTTGGGGATATAGCCGTTCTCCAGAGCGTAGTTATAGTCAAACACCTTGTAGTTGCCATGGCCCTGGAAATACTGCTGTCTTCCGCCAAATACCGCATCTGAGCCTACCATGAGCTCCTGATTGTAGCCCTGAGACATTAAGATGTCGCCTATGGAAGTAGCTCCCGGATAGAAGGAAGACTGTGTGCCTGCAGCATTACCGATCTCCTCCATTGCAGGAAGACCTGCAGTCTGGGCGACCATTCCTCCTGAAGTGAAGGTTGCACCATGGAGTGGCACCGCACCGTTAAGCTGGTTCGTATTGCCGTTAAAGCAATCTGCGTCAGGTGCCAGAGCCATATCCGTAAGATTTGGGATATAGTTCTCTTCGAAGGCACCGCCGTTAGCCTCGTCTGAATATGACATCTCCATCGACTCACAGAAGATATAGATAAGATTTCTCTTCTTCTCCGGGAAGATGACCGACACATCCTTGGGGTCGGCGTAATTGTCCTCAATAAAGGTGGAATCCTCGCCCTTGGCCATAAAGTAGCCTATTACGTCGTACTGATTCTCAAAGAAAAGACCCATTACCACGATGCCTGCAAAGACCGTGACAATAATGGACCTGTTTATCATCTTCTTATGCTTCTTGAGCTTGAAGATATCAAGATCTACCAGGATCTTAAAAGCAGTAACTGCTGCAGCAACGATAACTGCAGGCACCAGAGCCCTGAACACAAAGCTGATGATAACATCCGGATTTGTACCTTTGATAGGTGCAAAAAGGTGGTAAACGATCTCATCGAATGTTATGTATCTCCAGATCTGCATAGTCCAGAGCATAGCTCCTACGAGCAGAGCTGCCGCAAAAACTCCGATGAAAATGAGTATGTATTTAACAATTTTAAGTATCTTCTTTCCCATGCGGCAATATGATACTCGCATTTATTGCAAATAGACATTAATGAAATTGCAAATTTTATCCCTGCTCTATACGCGGTTATCATTCAATTTACACAAGACAAAGGAGCAATTTTCTCTTTAGGACTGAGTTTACTCGCTGTTTTTTATCTTCTAAAATTGTAAAAAGCGATTACGGGAGGCTTTGCCATATGCGTAAGTTATTAAGTCTTTTGCTGAGTGCGGCGATCGCGTCAGCTATCCTGATTCCCTTAAAAGGAACCAATGTCAACGCTGCAACAAGTTCCTTCTCGGGAGTATGTCATGTACAGGATTACGGCGATACCCAGGGACGCTGGGATGCGTCTTCCGGAACTCTTACCCTCGGCACCAGGGGTCAGAGCAAGAGAGTCGAGCAGGTAACGATCAATTTCAATAACAATACCGGCTACGAGGGCGGCATCGAATACAGAGTCCACGTCCAGAATATAGGCTGGATGCAGTGGGTCAAGGGCGGCCAGGCCGCAGGCACCAGAGGTCAGGCTTTAAGGCTCGAAGGCATCGAGATAAGGCTTACCGGTGAGATCGCAAACCACTACTCCATCTCTTATGCAGTCCATATCCAGGACTACGGCGATGCCCAGGGTTTTGTAAGAGACGGTGCTCTTGCAGGCACTACAGGTGAATCCAAGAGACTCGAGGAAGTAAGGGTAAAACTGGTTCCCCTGGATACCTCTTCTTCCATAGGCGTATCTTACAGAGTACAAAGACAGGACTACGGCTGGGAGGCTGCGTGGGCTGCCAACGGTCAGTCCTCGGGCACCACAGGCCAGTCCAAGCGTCTTGAAGCTATCGAGATCCATCTTACAGGCGCCAAATACAGCGGCGGTATAACCTACAGGACACATGTCCAGAACATAGGCTGGGAATCAAGCTGGGCTAATAACGGCGAGCTCGCAGGAACTGTCGGTCAGTCCTTAAGGCTTGAAGCCATACAGATCAAACTTACCGGAGAGATCGCAAACCACTACGATGTCTACTACAGAGTCCATACCCAGAATCTGGGCTGGCTGGACTGGGCTAAAAACGGCGATATGGCAGGCACTGCAGGAAAGTCCTACAGACTTGAAGCCATACAGATCAAGCTGGTAGCAAAGAACGCCCCCGCTCCGGGTCCTACCGCCCTGTCCTTTGTAGATCAGGCTGCAACCCAAAGGTGCCTTAATGCCTATAACCAGGCTCTGGCTGATTACAATAACGCAGGTCTTAAGTGGCTCGACGAGACTTCTGTAGCCTGCGGCGGACAGACTGTCGAATACTATATAGATGCAGCTTCAAGAGCAGGTCTTACATCAGGAGACCTCAGCATCTATACCAAGTTCACAACACCTGATGCCATCAGGAGATCCATATCCTTTATCGAGGAGTGCAACAGCTTAAGAGCAGCAGAAGGCAGGAGCGCCCTTGTCATTGATCCCCGCCTGATGGCAGCTACAGTAGCATCTACCACCGTATCCTGCTATACCCTGAACCATACTTTTATAAACTATGCATGGTCTCACATGGATGTTCCGTCAAACGGCGAGAATCTGGCCTGGGGGTATTCGGATCCTTTTACAGGCTGGTATTACAATGAGAAATCCTCCAACGGCGGTCACTACCGGAACATAATCGCCACAGGTTTTTCAGCTACGGGATTTGCCACAGCAACAGGTCTTAGCGGAGTCAGATACCGCACAGCTTTCGGTCAAGACTTCGGCACTGCAACATCAAGCTGCATGACACCTGACCAGTACAGAAACGCCTTCGAAGCATACATTGCAGAAAAACAAACTGCGGTAGATACAGCCCTTGCCAATTACAACAAAGTAAGATAACCGTAAGCTAAGACAGTGCCGGCCAGAGATCAGACCGGCACTGTTTTTTGCATAGAAAATAAAAAGGACTGCCTGTAAGACAGTCCGTTAGGTGGAGCGGGATACGAGACTTGAACTCGCGACTTTCACCTTGGCAAGGTGACACTCTACCACTGAGTTAATCCCGCGTGCTTGAATATTATAAGAGCGGGTTTGATATTTGTCAACAACTAATTTCCATATGCCTGATATACTGAAGTGAAAAGTTAAATTCC